>NZ_JPOO01000003.1:1276499-1595624 GCF_000733925.1 Arenibacter algicola | reverse complement strand
TTCTTTGAAATAAAGCTGTCAATATCTTCTTTTGAAGCGCTATGCCCGTGAGATTCCCAAAAGGCTTGTTTTCCTATTTCGGCAATTATTGCGGAATGCTCTATAGTTGCTTTTATTATTTGAATCATGGTGTAAGCTTACCCTTTTTAGTCCATCGCTAAATTCGATAATTTTCTTTAACAATATAAGAAGCATTTAGTTTGAAAAAATGCTAGTTTTGGAAAAAGCGTGACGACTGTCTAATTACAAAGGAAGTTTAGCGCTAGTAGGGAGGAATGTAAATTGAATTATCCTACTCTCAGTTTTGCTGCATCATTCCATAAATAATGAGGCATTGGCTCATTCAATTCCCACTTAATATTCATTGGTTTAGCACCATAATAATCACTAATAGTTCCTTCGCCAACGAACACATATCCCATCGTATTTCCATATTCGTCGTTAGCTTTTTCTCTTACAAACAAAAGAATTTTCTTGTTATTTTCTTGATGTTTTATGTAAGATCGACCCTTTGATGTTTCTGGGCTTGCTGAATTTTGACTCTGCCAATGAAATAAATATTCATTTATAGCATAGTCGTCATACATTGTTGTAGGAGAGAAATTTTCTTCTGATTTGATAAGATTGATGAAAAGTAATTCAGTATCTAAAGCGGTGTTTTCTGCTACTCCTTCTCTGCTAGGCCATTTTTTTTCGAAAGTGCTTAATCCAAAAGCAGCTAAAATTTGATCCCTTGTGTATCGCGCATGAACCTTTAGAGGTTGATTGTATGGTAAATTAATGTTTATTTCTTTAAAGTCAATATGGTCAATCAAAATTTCAAGCACTTCAATTATTTCTTCAACCAAAACCTTATTCTTACCAATGGTCTGAATACTTTCTTCAAGTGATTCAAATCCGCTTGCTTTTTGCCAGATGTCGTAATGAAGCATTAAGAGCATGGTTCGTTCTTCAGGATTGAATTCCGTCAAATTCAGTAGGAAATTTGCCCTTGCCAGTTTTAGTATAAATCTAAAATAACTTGTTGAGCTTGTTGAGAGCCATTTTTTATTGATGGATGAAACAATTTCTTTTTCATTATTTTTTTGAAAATCATCGATAACGCCAGCTTCTTGACATAAACGTTTCCAGCTCCCTCTCTTATAAATTGTTTGTATTGAAATAGAATTAAATTCTAAAAAGTTTTTGAGATTAAGAGGAAGAGTGGTTTGCTGTTTAAATTTTTTAATCTTACTAATAATTTGATTGCGATTAAGGTTAGTAGCAGCTTTTATGTTTTCAAGAATTGTTTCTTTGGCTTTCTTTTCCAAAACGATAGAACAGCCAATTGGCAAATGTGGAAAGTTGTCTTCTATTTCTTTGTGGACTTTAGTCGCGGTTTTACCGATAAGCGCCCTGAATTTATTTTCAAAATTGTATTCTGGTCTGGCATTGCCAACAAAGTCTAATACGGTTAAACAATCTTTATCATTTGCTAATCTCAGCCCTCTTCCTAATTGTTGCAAGAAAATTGTTAAACTTTCTGTAGGTCTCAAAAAGATTACAGTATCAATCTCCGATATGTCAACCCCCTCGTTGAAAATATCTACGACGAATAAATAATTAATTTCTTTATTCAGCAATTGATTTCTAACAATATCTCTATTTTGATCATTTGCACTCGTGAGATAGTCCGCTTTAAATCCCGCTAAAGTAAATTTTTCTGCCATGAATTTTGCATGTTCCATAGAAACGCAAAAGCCGATAGCTTTCACATCAGTTTTATCTTTTGTGTATTTCTCTAAAGCATCAATAATTTCTCTTACTCTTCTGTCATTGGCGGTGTATAAATTGGTCAACTCGCTTGCAACATATCTGCCACGAACCCATGTAGCATTGGATAAATCGATGCTGTCAGTAATGCCAAAATATTGAAAAGGACAAAGTAGCCTCCTATTTAAAGCTTCTGGCAGTCTAATCTCGGCTGCAATTCTATTGTGGAAGTCCTCTTGAATGTCACCACCATCCATTCTTTCAGGTGTGGCAGTCAAACCTAAAAGTACTTTTGGCTTGAAATAATTTATAATGGCGCGATAGCTGTTCGCTGCAAGGTGGTGGCACTCATCAATGACTATGTAATCAAAATATTGAGGTGATAAATTTATATTTTCGAGTCTATTATTTAGCGTTTGAACGGAAGCGAATACGTATTCATAGCTAATTGGTTCTAGTCCATTCACCCACAACTCACCAAAATTATTGTCCCTTAAAATTCCTCTGTAAGTAGATACAGACTGTGAAAGTATTTCTTTTCGATGTGCTAAGAACAAGAGCTTGGAAGATTTGTTGTTTTGTCTAAAGTTCTTGTAATCAAATGCTGAGATTACCGTTTTTCCCGTTCCTGTAGCTGCTACAACTAAATTTCTATTTCTGTCATGTATCATTCTTTCCACTTCAAGTTTTTCTAAAATCTCTAACTGGAAAGGGTAAGGTTTGATGTCAAAAAATGAAAGGATGATTTCGGAGGATTTAGATATTTTCCTCAGGTTCAAAGAGCTAATGAGTTTTTCTTTATGAATAGAATCATCAAAAGTTTCAAAATCATCGCTTTGCCAATAAGAGTCAAATGTCTTCTGAAATTTATCTATAATATGGCTCACCTCTTTTGTTGTAATTTTTATATTCCATTCTAAACCATCGGTTAGCGCAGACCTGGAAAAGTTTGAAGAACCAATATAACCTGTATGAAAACCAGTGTTTCTGAAAAACAAGTAAGCCTTTGCATGAAGCCTCTCATTACCAGTATTATAAGATATTTTAACTTCTGTATTCTCTAATTTTGAAAGTAACTGAATGGCTTTGTAATCGGAAGCTCCCATATAGGTCGTGGTTATTAGCCTCAGCTTACCTCCTCGTTTAGTAAACTCCCTTAATTCTCTTTCAAGAATAATTATTCCCTTGAATTTTACAAAGGATACCAATAAGTCAATCCTATCAGCAGATAAAATTTCCTTTTTAAGTTCACTCTCAAGTGATAAGCCCACATTGCCTCCGGTAAAAAGTTCGCTATGGGTTAGTCTCGTGTAAGGCGTTATTTCTTTTAAATGCAGGTCGAAATCTGAAAAATGAGCATCAACTTTTGTAAATACTGCTTTTAAAATCTCTCCTTCAACGTCTATCAGGTCATTGTTAAATTCTTCTTTTTGAAGTACTTCCTTTAAAATTCTGATGATTTTATTAGCTATTTCAATTTGTAACTCAATCTGCTTGTCTCCTTTTACATACTCTAATGCATGCTTTATAGTTTGTGATAAGTGCTTTGCTAATATTGTGGAGGCCTCTTCTTTATCAATCTTGGTCTTGTTAATTAGGTAAGCGCTTTTATCAAGCTCATTGATTTTTTGAGCAACTAATTTTGTTACCAGTTCTTCATAAATTCCTTGAGTCATAATTCTTGTAGTTCTTTTACAATCGGTAAGTCAGCATCAGCCCAATCCAAACGGATCAGTTCTTTTTTATTCAAAAGTATATACTGTTTATGTTCCTTCAGTTTTATCTCTCCTTTTTCGTAATTGGCTAAAAAAGGAATTAATTCGATAGCAATATTTGGATATTCGAAAAAAGATGATGTAAGCCTTTTAACCAAGGTGACCTCAATGTTTAATTCTTCCTCTATTTCTCTTAAGACGCATTCTTCTTCTGTTTCATTCAGTTCTATTTTTCCTCCAGGGAATTCCCATTTTAGCGGTAGATTCATACTTTCACTTCTTTGAACAACCAAAAATTTATGATCGATAGCAATTATAGCACAAGCCACTTTTATTGCATTTTTCATAATCGTAAGTATTTTCTATTTTCAAGATATTGCAAGTCTGTACCTCCATGTTCGCTCCCTAAAAAATCTAATGGGTCAAATGAATCATTTCTGTTTGCTAAACCTTCAAAATAAATGTTTCTGTCACCATTAAGTAACCTAAAAAAGAATTTAAATTTGCTTTTAATTTCTTTTTTCTGTTTTGGAATAAAATCCTTCGGGAAGTTACTGGAAAGTAAAGTGTCAATATATGTGATTCTATATTCCATTTAATAATCTTTAATCAGATGTTCTTCTAGTACAAGCAGATTATTTGATTTCAAGGTAAGCCATAGGTTTAAAACCAGTTGAGATAAATCCTGCTGAAAGTCCTCCTGCGCCTGCAAATAGATCTATGAAATGCATTTTTTCATGGTTTTGAGGCGTATTCGATAATAATACTTCTTTAATACCTATATCCAAAATATGTGCTATTTTGATTAGTACTGCTAGTCAAGGTTGTTGTCTATTTTAAATGTAAGCATTCACTATCACTATAACTTTTTCCAAGCTTCTCGGCCTACCAAGTTTGTTTAATTCCTTAGGCTTCAAGTACTTTTTTTATTCGGTTTATGTTCGAATAAATTGAAGTTACCAAAATAGTGAGAAACTATGGTTTATCTTAATTTTTAAATATACTTTTAGTATGCTTCCTTATCAGTCTGTCCATTTGTGGGAAGTATATAGGCATTTTTGGTTTTTAATGCCCTGGTTTTCCTAAAAGTAAAATAATGTTCTATTTGTACTTCTGGATTCAACCCGGTGGTGCCCTATATGAATTGGATTAATCACAATATTCAAACGCCTAATTTAGCAAATAAAAACTGAACCTGCCTGCCGGTAGGCTGGTAGAAAATCCGTACTACCACTTATTTTGCCATTGGATAATTTCCTGAAGTATACTTGGGCAATTAGGCTGGAACATTATGCCTGCAATTTCTTTTCTATCGTAACCAATTCCATCGTTCTGCCCAATCCATTAGAACATTTGTTCTCCATTTTTGAATTGTTTTGCCTCCTTGTAATTTTCCATCATAAAATTCTTTGTCCGATTTGTCTGAATACCAATTATTGCCCAGGACATAGTCGGATTCATGTTTTTTTCCCGGCCAGTGGTTGTCTATAACAATACTGCCTTTCAGGCCATCCAATTCCGGGATCTTGGAGGTGAATTTATAGTGTAATATCTCCGCCTTTTTTGGGATGTACCTTATGACGTATTCCCCATTTCCAAGATGGTAGCCCGGCCACTTTTGAACCGATTTTCCGTAAGGTACTTCCATCCAGAAACAAACGGAGTCTTTTGGAATGTTTGTTTTGGGTCCCTTTAAATGAAATTCAAGAATCGAACAAAAAGCAACGGTATCCTTTAAGCTTGAGGGTTTGTTGAACACAATCCTAGGACTGTGGTTGATCTTTTCAAAGCTGCCGCCCCAACTTTCCTGCATCGGCTTATCTGGATTACCATCCAACATATAGAGTAGGGACGGGGTATCGCCCATTTTTATCTCACCATTATAATAGCTTTTAAAATCTTTCCCTAAATGCCCTGCCTCATTAATATAGCGATCATAATAATCGGAACTTTTTACACTATCAGGAACATTGTTGTCGGAAAAAAAGCCGTAATAACTAGAGTTGACCTCAATAAACCATAGGTCGGGGAAGTTCTCCACTATATAGGCATAACTGTTTGCACTCCATTTTTTATTGGGGCCGCCAATCCAATAAACCTTAATTCTGTTCCGGATTTCTGGAGAATCATGAAGGGCTTGGGCCAAATCTTCCAAACCGCCCCAGACCAAAACCCAAAGCGGTTGATCGTTTTTTTCTTTTGCACATTTTATAATCCATTCAGATCCTTCTGTTGAGGTCTGGTAACCCCTAAACGGGGCACCTCCTTTTCTACCTTGTTTTGTTATAGAACGTAAATAATCGGGTTCTGCCAAATCCTTGTTGTGTCCTTGAAGTTTTGGAAAATCTTTTTCGTACAAATTTATCATTCGAAGAATCTCCTCTTTGCTTCCTTGGCCATAGGAAGGGGATGAAACAAGACCTTCAAGCTTTATCAAATCACTATACATCAATAAATGTGTCATGGATTGATTATCATCTGGGTCGGTACCTCCAATATCCGTGCTAATTAAGACCCGTGGTTTAATGGGTACAGGGTCTTGGGCTACAACTTGGGTTGCAACAAAACCAAGGCATATCATTAAAATCGTTTTTTTCATTTTTCCCTAAAATTAAATTTGATGGATACTTGCCAATATTGCATAAAAACTACCATAGTAATTATGACTTATATTCCTTTAAAGGAATACCCCTTTTCGGGGCAGTTATAAAAGTTTAATTTACAATTTTATTGGAAAAGCAGGGGTTAGCGCCTGCCAAAATATCTTTTTCTTAATTAGTAGTGCCAGAGCGGGGTATTTTCTATCTTTGCGCCATGGTAAAAGAAGATGTTTTAGCATTGGTAGATCAAGGCCTGATGCTGCCTTTAATGGAGGAGTTTTACACTATTCAGGGCGAAGGTTTCCATAAGGGGACCGCGGCCTATTTTATTCGCGTGGGCGGTTGTGACGTGGGTTGCCATTGGTGCGATGTGAAGGAAAGTTGGAATGCGGAAACCCACCCTCCAACAGGGATAGACCATATTGTAACCAATGCGGCCAAATATTCCGATACCATTGTCATTACCGGGGGGGAACCCCTTACTTGGGATATGGGCCCGTTAACGGAAGCCCTTAAGGCCAAAAACTTAAAGACCCATATAGAGACTTCCGGGGCTTATCCACTTTCAGGAACCTGGGACTGGATCTGTCTTTCCCCAAAAAAGAACAAGTTGCCGGAAGGCATTATCTATGATAAGGCGCACGAATTAAAGATGATCGTTTACAATAAGCACGACTTTATTTTTGCCGAGGAACAGGCGGCCAAGACCAATAAGGATTGTATTTTGTACCTGCAACCGGAATGGAGCGTAAGGGACAAGGTGGTTCCTTGGATTGTGGAGTACGTTATGCAAAACCCCAAGTGGAAAGTGTCCCTACAGACCCATAAGTATTTGAATATTCCGTAGACGGAAGTTCAATGTTCAAGGTTGGAAAGTTTAAAGTAAAAGATCTTTGAATGCTGGATGTTAACTGCTCAATACTGATTGCCAATAACTGTGTACGGGAGCCACTGCAATTGACAGATTGCCGCGCTGCGCCTGCCTAGGCGGCAGACTGGCTCGCAATGACGGCTACTACTTTGAACCTTGAACTTTCCAACTTTGAACTTTAGGCACAGCCTCAGTGTTTCCTTCATCCAGTGGCTTCGACTCCGCTCAGCCACCTAGCTGTTAACTGTAATCTCTTCCAGTCTCTAGATTCTAGGTTCTAGATTCTTTTTTCTCACTACTCATTACTGATTGCTCACTACTGATTAATTAACCATAAGCAGGCACCCCTTCCGTCTCCTCGCCTGATAGTTGAGGATCCACCTTCCCCTAGCTAGGGGAAGGAGCATATTGTTAGTGCGACCTACAACTTAAGTCCTTAGTCCAGTTTCTAGGATTTTGGTTCTAGATTCTCACTACTCAATTCTCACTTCTGTTTACTGAAAACTGATTTCCGTCTACTTCGATTTCGACTCCGCTCAATCTCCGAAACGACTTTGAACCTTGAACATTCCAACTTTGAACTTTGGACACAGCCTCACTGTTTCCTTCCTCCAGTGGCTTCGACTCCGCTCAGCCACCTAGCACTGGCCACTGAAGACTGAAGACTTCCCACTGTTTATTGTTCATTGCTAATTGTTCATTGTTCACTGCCCACCGCTCACTGCTTCCTATGTGCCAATACAATAGGGGGCTGGCCGTTGAACGGATTGTGCATTCTGCCAATGGTCTTGGCGCCCATGCCGGAGGCCCTTATAACGCTCTTGTCCCCATAGCGTTCCCTTATCTTGTCCAAGGCGTTGTACAGGTTTAATATTTCCTCGGTATCATCAAATAGATCTATTTGGTAATTGCCCTGGACCAGATGACTGAAACGAATACCGATAAGCCTAATCAACAACCTTTTGTTGTACAAGGTATTGAACAGGTCCAGAATCTTGGGAATCAGGATATGGTCCGCACTGGTGTACGGAATCTTTAGTTGTTTGGAATAGGTGTTAAAATCGGAATAGCGAATTTTTACCGCAATGCAGGCGGTAAGTTTTTTTCCCCTCCGCAACTGATAGGCCAGATTTTCGGTCATGGCAATAAGGATCCCCCTTAGTTTAATGACATCTATGGTATCCCTCTCAAAAGTACGTTCGGTGGAAATGGATTTACGTTCGGAAAAAGGGATAACAGGGGTATTGTCTATACCATTGGCCCGTTTCCATATTACGCCCCCATTGGCACCCAATACCCGCTGCATCATATCCATGGGCATTTCTTGGATTGTCTTTATTTGCCGTAGTCCCAAATTGCGGAGGGTCTGGTAGGTCTTGTCGCCTACCATAGGTATTTTTTTAATGGATAAGGGCGCTAAAAAAGGTTTCTCATGGCCTATATCTATCTTCAGTTCATTGTTGGGCTTAGCCTCATTGGTGGCTACTTTAGAAACTACCTTGTTTACCGACAGGCCAAAGGAAATGGGAAGTCCGGTTTCCTTGATAATTTTATGGCGCAGTTCGGTAGAGAATTGGTGACAACCATAAAAACGGTCCATTCCCGTAAGATCTGCATAAAATTCATCTATGCTGGACTTTTCGAAGACCGGTACCTGTTCTTTGATAATATCGGTAACGATATCGGAATGTTTGCTGTAGGTTCCCGCATTCCCTTTTATGATAATGGCTTCCGGACAGAGTTCCTTGGCCATTTTCATAGGCATACCGGAATGCACCCCAAAACCTCTGGTCTCGTAGCTACATGCGGCAACCACCCCTCTGTCGCTAACGCCGCCAACAAGTATGGGCCTATGCTCCAGTTTACTGTCCTGAAGTCGCTCTACGGATACAAAAAAGGTATCCAAATCCAAATGAAGTATT
The DNA here is from genome assembly GCF_000733925.1 of Arenibacter algicola. NCBI lineage: Bacteria > Pseudomonadati > Bacteroidota > Flavobacteriia > Flavobacteriales > Flavobacteriaceae > Arenibacter > Arenibacter algicola. The sequence goes on along the minus strand of NZ_JPOO01000003.1, from coordinate 1,586,764 downwards.
GTTTTGTTCATCGCACACCAAAAAAAGGTATGCTAAATTATGGAATATTTCCAAAATTTTGGATAATATCCATAATTTATTTGAAGGCAACTTATCATTGGACCAACATCAAAAACACTGTCAAGGTTATATTGTTCAAGTGGGGGAACTACAAAAGAATTATGTCTATTAGTTGTGTTATGGCAAAATTTGTGATTACAATGAATTGCCTTCTTTTTGATAATTGGAAAAAATCGATTGAAATTATTCTTTCATTTTCTTTGCTTGTCCAAAGAAAACGAAACAAAAGAAAAGACCCTTCTTCACTATGTGGTCCCTAAAATCTCGTGATTTTAAGGACCGATGCCATGGCCTAAATTATTTCCAAGGCTTCAATAATTCTTTACGGCCATGTCATCTCCACCACGGAAGAAGCTTAAGCTAACAACAGTCTTTGAACACAAAATGGCAAGGGTACTCCTTAAATTAAAATGATTTTAGGCTTCAAATGTTGACGTAACAGAGAAACGGCCTATTTTCAATTTCGTATTAAATCAAGTGGTTTACACATTGGAAGACGGAAGCCGTCCATAGAGCATTTCACCCAAGTGAAAGCGGCCTGGGCGGTGCGGCAGTGTAAAGTGCGTAGATTTAAAGAAATTTAAAATCAGCCTAGCGTTTTTTGGTTCGTTTTTTGGGCGATGCAAAAAATGAACAGAACACGACTCAGGGTTAGTTTATTCTACCTTTTTCTAATTCACACATAACTTTTGGGATTGATCAGTTATATTGTTCAAGTGGGGGAACTACATAACATTAAAAAAAATAGTGTACAATTGAAAGCTTGCAGCACCTTATGCTTTTGCTATAAGGCAATACTATTCAAAGGTGTACAACAGAATTGAGAATAAGGCTAGGAAAAAGCAAAGAAAGACCAAGATCAACAATAGCTTCAGTGTCATAGGAACCTCGATGCCATCACTTTTTCCTACCAGTAATTCTCTTAAATACTGCATACCTTTCATACAAATTTATTTCTTCTTATCTAGTCCCAAGCAAATCCGGTTACCAGTCTAAAAATGAAAGCGTACAATACTACGGCAAACATAGCTACACTGAACCATAAGAAAGCTTTGAAATAGTTTTTAACAATAATGTTTCCCAGGTTTTTGAATCCTTCGGCATAAATTTCTTTTACGAGTAATAATGTTTTCATATCTTTTATTTAATGTTATACTGCAAAATTCGACCAGCCTTGCCCTAAACAGAAATTTAGTGGTCAAAAGGGAAAAAAATTGGTCAAAAAACGAGAGGAATATTTTTGCACGGATAAACGGTAATTTACATGGGATAAACCGCAGTTGGAGTCCTGAAGGCAAATAGTATTTCAAAGATATTAATGGTAGTTTGGCCGATTGTAGTTGGTCTATAATAGTCCGAAAACATTTAGCTGAAGGAAGATTGGGCCAAGATCCAACCCATGGGAAAAGTAAGGGTGTTGGTTTGTCCAGAACCGTGCGGTCCCAAAAATTTAATATATAAGGACACTTTCCAATTAGGCAAAAAGTACTTAGTTAATTATTAGAAGCCCAATACCCATAGTATTAACCTACCTGTGTGCTGCGCATTAACCCTTCCTGTGCCACAGAGGCTACCAGAACACCATTCCTATCAAAAATACTGCCCCGGGAAAAGCCTCTGGAATTGCAGGCACTGGGACTGTCCATGGTGTACAAAAGCCATTCGTCTATTTTAAAATTGCGGTGGAACCATATGGCATGGTCTATACTGGCATAAAACGTCTTTCCTTTCCTGAGTTCCTCACGGTGGGGAAGGGAAGCGGTTGTTAGAATGTTGTAGTCGGAGGCATAGGCCAATAATTGCTGCTGTAGCGGCAAATCGGCATTTACCTTTTCCGTAGCCCGCATCCACATATGGTTAAATGGTGGGCCATCTTTGGCAAGCAGGGCGGTTAGCCGTTCCACGGGCTTAAATTCGAATACCTTGGGATGGGTAAGTTTTATAAGGTTGTAGGAGTCCGGATCTGTAGTTTTCATTTCCTCAATTTGCTCCAAGCTGTTCATTAACTTTTTAGGGGTTATAAGATTGGGCATGGTCATCTGGTGTTCCACCCCTTCTTCCGGGACCTGAAATGAGGCGGCCATGTTAAAAATGGCCTTGCCATTCTGTTTGGCGACCACCCTACGGGTGGTAAAACTACGGCCGTCCCTTAAATAATCTACTTCATAGGTAATGGGGATGCTCAGGTCTCCCCCCAATATAAAATACCCGTGCATGGAGTGCGCAATCCGATCATCGGCAACCGTTTGGTAGGCGGCATGCAAGGATTGTCCCAGTACCTGTCCCCCAAAAACCCTGCCCCAAGGGGCCTGATAGTTTTGTCCCACAAAGGTATTGTCATTAATGCGTTCCAACGTAAGTAATTGTATAAGTTCCTCTAAGTTGCTCATGTTCTGTTATCGATTCAAAATTGTGCTAAGTGATCAGTAATAGATTACAAAGGTATGTTTCCATGTTTTTTCTTGGGCAGATGCACTACTTTATTTTCTAAGAGCGCAAAGGCTTTTATCAGTTTTCTCCGGGTATCCTTGGGGAGGATTACTTCATCTATAAAGCCTCTTTCCGCTGCGCTGTACGGATTGGCGAACTTATCGGCATATTCTTCTTCTTTTTCCTTAAGTTTTGCTTCTGGATCTTCTGCCGAATCTATTTCTTTCCTAAAGATGATCTCACTGGCTCCCTTGGCGCCCATTACGGCAATTTCGGCACCGGGCCAGGCATAGTTGAGGTCGGCCCCAATATGTTTGGAGTTCATAACATCATAGGCCCCGCCGTAAGCCTTCCTGGTAATAACGGTTACTTTGGGAACCGTAGCCTCGCTAAGGGCATAGAGTAGCTTGGCACCATTGGTGATTATGCCGTTCCATTCCTGATCGGTGCCCGGCAGGAACCCGGGAACATCTACCAATACCAAAAGGGGAATGTTGAAACAATCACAGCATCTGGTAAATCGGGCCGCTTTTTTGGAACTGTTTACATCCAAAACCCCGGCCAGACTCATAGGTTGATTGGCTACGATCCCAATACTTTTTCCGGCCAATCTGGCAAAGCCCACGACAATATTTTCCGCATAATGCTTATGCACCTCAAAGAATGGGGATTCGTCTATGATTTCATTAATGATGTGCCTCATGTCATAGGGCTGATTGGCATTTTCCGGAATTATGGTTTCCAATTTTTCCCTAATTTCGGTGTTTAGTGAATAGGGGAGTGACTTGGGGGTATCCTCGCAATTTTGCGGCAAATAACCAACAAGTTCCTTTATTTGTTCTAGACACTCCAAGTCGTTTTCAGCCGTAAAATGGGTGACGCCAGATTTGGTGGCGTGTGTCATTGCCCCGCCCAATTCTTCGGAGCTCACGGCTTCATTGGTCACGGTTTTAACCACATTGGGACCGGTGACGAACATATAGCTGGAATTTTCCACCATTAATGTAAAATCGGTCATAGCGGGGGAGTAGACGGCTCCTCCGGCACAGGGTCCCATAATGGCGGATATTTGGGGTATAACCCCAGAGGCCATTACATTACGGTGAAAGATATCGGCATAACCGCCTAGAGACCTTACCCCTTCCTGTATTCTTGCCCCGCCACTATCGTTCAAGCCAATTATGGGCACACCTATCTTCATGGCCATATCCATTACCTTGCATATTTTTTCGGCATGGGTTTCGGAAAGGGAACCTCCAAATACGGTAAAATCCTGGGCAAAAACACAGACTTGTCTGCTATTGATGGTTCCATAACCCGTAACTACCCCGTCCCCATAAAAGATCTGCTTGCCCATGCCAAAGTCTTTGGTCCTATGGGTTACCAGGGCACCGAGCTCTTCAAACGATCCCTCGTCCAACAGAAAATGGATTCGCTCACGGGCGGTGAGCTTGCCTTTCGAATGTTGGGTTTCAATACGTTTTTGGCCGCCACCCAATTTAGCCTGGGCTATTTTATCTTCGAGTTTTTTTATTTTGTCATTCATTAAATAATACTTTATGCCTTTAAAGACTATAGGTCCTATTGGATGCTTATCATTTGGTACGCTTCAAGGCCCAATTGGAGTTTTCATTATTGGGCACTTTAAGTTTGTCCCGGTGTTCCAAAAACAGTTTCAATCCCACCATGGCCGCAATTTCGCGTTCATCTGTATATTGTTGTAGCAAGAGTTCCGGAGTGTAGTAATTTTTAACAAAATGGGTGTCGAATTCCCCTGAGCTAAAGGCTTGGTGTTCACACACAAATTTTCCAAAGGGCAGGGTGGTGGATATTCCCTTTATCTTATACTCCGATATGGCACCGATCATTAGTTGAATGGCTTCTTCCCTATCCTTACCATAGGTAATCAACTTGGCCAGCATGGGGTCGTAATAAATGGGTATGGTCATGCCTTCCTCAAAACCGTCATCCAATCTTATTCCTTTGCCCTTAGCGCGTATATAGGTTTCCAAAGTACCCATGCTGGGTAGAAAATTGTCCAGTGGATCTTCGGCATATACCCTAACTTCCAGGGCATGACCTTTTATGCTTAGATCTTCCTGTGAAAATTCCAGCTTTTCATTTCTGGCAATTTTAATCTGTTGTTCCACCAAATCTATACCGGTAATCAATTCTGTTACAGGATGTTCTACCTGTAGGCGGGTATTCATTTCCAGAAAATAGAAATTTTTGTCACTGTCCAGAAGGAATTCCACCGTTCCTGCCCCTACATAGTCGCAGGCCTTGGCTACTTTTATGGCAGCTTCTCCCATGGCGGCTCTTATTTTTGGGGTCAATACGGCAGATGGAGCCTCTTCCACAACCTTTTGATGCCTTCTTTGAATACTGCATTCCCTTTCAAAAAGGTGGATAATGTTGCCATAAGTATCCGCCAATATCTGGATTTCTATATGCCTGGGGGATTCAATGTATTTTTCCAGAAATACGGAACCGTCCCCAAAGGCAGCCTTGGCCTCGCTGATGGCTCGTTCCATTTGTTCCGGTAATTCCGATGGCTGATGCACCACTCTCATTCCTTTGCCACCACCACCTGCAGAGGCTTTTATCAGAATAGGAAACCCTATCTGTTCTGAAACTTTCCGGGCCAGGGTAATATCGGTAATAGACTCTTCAATTCCAGGTACCATGGGAATATTATAACCTTTAACAGCCTCCTTGGCCTCCAATTTGTTGCCCATAACCTTAATGGCATGTGGATTGGGGCCAATAAAAGTAATCCCATTATCGGTTACCAATTGGGCAAAAACGGCGTTCTCACTTAAAAAGCCGTACCCCGGATGAATAGCTTGGGACTTGGTTTTTAGGGCTGCTTCCACAATTTTGTCCATGTTCAGATAGGATTCTGAGGATGGCGAATTGCCTATGTGAACGGCTTCATCGGCAAACCTTACATGGGGCGCTTCCCTATCGGCATCAGAATAGACCGCCACTGTTTTTATTCCCATTTTTTGGGCCGTCCGCATGATGCGCAGCGCTATTTCTCCCCGGTTGGCTACCAATATTTTATTTATCTCCATACTAAGGTTATTCCATTTCAATAATTAGCTGTCCTTTGTCAACAGCATCGTTTACCTCCACATTTATACTTTTTATTATGCCTTCCCCCTGGGAGGTGATGATATTCTCCATTTTCATGGCCGATAGCACTATCAAGGGTGTCCCTGATTCAACTTTCTGTCCTATTGATGCCATAACATCTATGATTAGCCCGGGCATGGGGGCCTTGATATTATTTATTTTATGGGTTTTCGTAGATAACAATCCCATTTTGTCTACCATTTGATCATATTCATCTGCCAGGACCATTTCATAGCTATTGCCATTGACCTCGATGGTCATAGTTTTGTTGGCAAAATCGGTATTCAAGATTTTGATCTTATAGGATCGGTCCTGCCTAAGGGCATGAAATTGCTGATTGCCTATGGGAATAATATCCAAAGATGCTATATCCTTGGAACTTAAAATGATTTTTTCCTTATCGATAGTAATATCGTAGTTGGCCATAAAATACGGGTTCGCAATTGGGCATAGGCTTATTTTGATAAGACCATGGCGCGATTAATAATTAATAAACAAAGGACCTAAAAGTTAATACTAAATGTAAAATGCCATAAGACTACTCCACATTATTGCAAATCATTTTATATCCCATTCTTTGGCCCTCAATTTGAGTTTGAAAATAAATTGAAATGGCCCAAAAATTATCCTGACAAATAGCACCAATGTTTCCGTTGAAGTGCTTTTACTAAGATATGTAAAAGATTTAAAAGACAGATACTGCGGAGTTAAATCCTAGGGCCCGGGATATTATAGAATCATGGAGAGTTTAGTTTATTTTGTTGTAAAACAGCTGTTTAAGTTCGTGAAGAGAGGTTGTTTTCCAAATAAGGACCCCATTTAAATGTTTCATTCAGGTATAGAGGATTAAAAAAAGGACATTTTTATCCTTAATATGATTTTTATCATGTTTTATGTTTTAATGGCAACCTAATTTTGTCCCAATAAATTGTTAAAAATCGTAAATCATGTATAAATCTTTCTAAGCAACAACTGTCAATTTCAATATTACAAATAGTAAAAAATGACCTATAAACAACAAATAAAAATAAAGAGATGAAAATAATTTTAAAAAGTAGCGCAGTTCTTTTTTCAGTTTTGATGATGAGCTGTGGAGGTAAGGAAGAAAAGAAAAAAGAAGGCTTTAGTGTGGATAGGGCAAAAACCACAACGGAACAACCTGCACCTGCCCCTGCGGCAGTAGATACCAAACCTTCGGAGACCGTGGATTTGACCAACAAGGGTGTTGGGCCCATTACCTCGGTAAGCTTGGCGGCCGAAGTGGACCAGGAAATGGCCAAAAAAGGGGAGGAAGTCTACAACAAAATGTGTTTGGCCTGCCATAGGGTAGATAAAAAATTCATAGGGCCGGCCCCAAAAGGCATATTGGAAAGACGTAGCCCGGAATGGGTAATGAACATGATCTTGAATCCTGAGGTTATGGTGAAGGAGGATCCGTTGGCAAAAGCTTTATTGGCTGAATTTAACGGTGCTCCAATGGCCAATCAAAGTCTTACCGAAGAAGAGGCCCGGGCAGTATTGGAATACTTTAGAACCTTATAATAATAAATATATAGCACTATGTTCCCGACAACCAATTTAAAATCATTTATGTTATCGTTTCTAATGCTGGGCGTTTTGTTCAGTTGTAAAAACGAAGCGAAGACAGCAACGAATCCAACTCAGGACAATGCCGGAACGGAGGAAGTTGAAAAACAGGGCCAGGCCTTTATCGAAGATGATGGTTCTACGCCCAATGTTCTACAGATTGCCATAGGTTCCCCAGACCATACCACCTTGGTGGCAGCGGTGCAGGCCGCGGAATTGGAAAACGCCTTGGTAAATGCAGGCCCCCTAATGGTATTTGCACCTACCAATGAAGCGTTCGCAGCCTTGCCAGAAGGCACCGTGGAAGATCTTCTAAAGCCGGAGAACAAGGCGGCTTTGGCCAATATTCTAAAATATCATGTTACCGCTGGTAATTACAGCAAGGAATTTTTAATGAAGTTTAAAAAATTGGGGCAGGCCAATGATCAGAACGTTACCGTTGAGGTAGTAGGGGACGATGTTTTGGTCGGTGGCGCTAAAATTTTGGCCAGTGTACCTGCGGGCAATGGGATTGTACACGTGGTAGACAAGGTGATTTTGCCCCCAACAGAATAATTAAAGAACTCAATAAACAATTAAATTTAAAATAATGAAAAAGTATACCTATTTAGTATTGGGACTCTTGGGCTTTGCTGCCTTATTGAATAGTTGCGGCAATGGTAACCAAGGCAAAAGTTCTTCAGGAGCATTAAATTCGAGCAATGCCGAAAAAGTCTATGTGGCCCCTGGGGAACATGACGAGTTTTACGCCTTTATGTCCGGGGGATATAGTGGCAATCTAACAGTTTATGGCCTCCCATCTGGACGTATGTTCAAGGAAATTCCCGTATTTTCACAATTTCCCACTTCGGGCTATGGCTATTCCGAAGAAACAAAGCCTATGTTGAATACCTCTCACGGGTTTGTACCTTGGGATGATTCCCACCACCCCGATATTTCCCAAACGAATGGAGAACTGGATGGAAGATGGATATTCATAAACGGAAATAACACACCAAGAATTGCTCGTATAAGTCTAAGTACTTTTGAAACAGAAGAAATTATTGAGGTGCCCAACAGTGCCGGTAACCACAGTTCATCTTTTGTTACCGAAAACACCGAATATGTTGTGGCAGGAACTCGTTTTTCAGTGCCCATTCCACAACGTGATATGCCCATAAACCAATACAAGGGAAACTTTCAAGGGTCTCTATCTTTCATAAGTGTTGACCCGGAACACGGTCATATGGATATTAAATTCCAAATCATCATGCCCGGATTTAACTATGATCTTTCGCATCCTGGTAGGGGAAAATCCCACGGTTGGTTCTTCTTTACTACCTATAATACTGAGGAGGCCAGTACATTACAAGAAGTGAACTCTTCTCAGAACGATAAGGATTTTATTGCGGCTATCAACTGGAAAAAAGTTGAAGAGTATGTGAACAATGGTGGAGGCACCAAAATGCCAGCTAATTATGCGCATAACGTATATGATGAGTCTACGCATACTGCAACCACTACCATGAAAAAAGAAGTTGTTACAGTAAACCCCCTAGATGTACCTGGTGCGGTATTCTTTCTACCCACTCCAAAATCTCCTCACGGTTGTGATGTAGATCCAACAGGCCAATACATTATTGGCAATGGTAAATTATCTGCGGACTTAACAATACACTCTTTTGATAATATGATTGCTGCCATTGAGGGTAAAAAGTTCGACGGTGAGGCCTATGGTATTCCTATCTTAAAATTTGAGGACGTGCTTGCAGGAACCGTTAAAAGTGGTGGTCTTGGGCCGTTGCATACCGAGTTTGATGGTAAGGGCAATGCCTATACTACCTTCTTTATTTCTTCGGAAGTTGTAAAATGGAAATTGGGGACTTGGGAGGTTATCGATAGAAAACCAACTTATTACTCTGTTGGTCACTTGATGATTCCAGGTGGAAATTCCAGAAAGCCTTTTGGGAAGTATGTAGTAGCACTTAATAAAATTACAAAAGATAGATATCTGCCAGTAGGTCCAGAGATGGAGCACTCGGCTCAGATTTACGATATCTCTGGAGATAAAATGGAACTGCTTTATGATTTCCCTACTCATGGGGAGCCACATTATGCAGCAGGAATCCCAGCTGAACTTTTAGCTCCTAAATCGAAAAAGTTTTATAAACTCGCAGATAACAAACACCCTTACGCCACTTTAGGGGCAGCTGATGCCAAAGTGGAACGCGATGGTAAGGATGTGCATATTTATATGTCAACCATCAGAAGTCATTTTACACCAGATAACATTGAGGGTGTTAAGGTAGGCGACAAGGTATATTTTCATATAACGAACCAAGAGCAGGATTTTGATGTACCACACGGTTTTGCCGTGATTGGCGCCAATAATTCAGAGCTATTGATCATGCCAGGGCAGACCAAGACATTGGTGTGGGAACCCAAGCAAGTAGGTGTGTGGCCGTTCTATTGTACAGATTTCTGTTCCGCACTGCACCAAGAGATGCAGGGCTATATTAGGGTTTCACCAGCAAATTCCAACTTGGAACTATCCTGGTCACTAGGCGATTAAGATTACTTAGTTTTAGTTTTAGAAGTAAAAGCGGGTCTGGTTTAAGAAACTGCCCGCTTTTTCAACAAGTTGAAGATTAGGACAGCCATCCAGAACAAATTTCAATTTGTAATTAACAGAAAACGACAAGAAATGAAAAAAGCAAGTGTATTAATGATAATTGGCTCCTTTCTGCTAATGGGGTTGTTTGCCTTTCCATTATGGAATATTATGTTGGGGGCACCACAATATCCTGACCCTTTGGGAATGGATATCTATATTGATGGGATAAAGGGAGTAGAAGAATTTGATATCCAGAATATAGATGGGCTCAATCATTATATTGGCATGAAGACCATACCCAAACCAGAGGAGATGTGGGAATTTACTACCTTTCCGTATGTCATTGGAGGAATGGTGTTTTTAGGTGTTATGGTGGGGCTGATGGGATATTTTGAAAAGTTGTCATACAAAGGATTTATTGCTTGGTTTGTAATTATGTCTGTGTTGGGGCTTTTGGGAATGTACGACTTTAATGCATGGATGATAGATTATGGTACCAATTTGGACCCACATGCCATTATGAAGATTTCGAACCCTGATGGAACACCAATGACCTATAAACCGCCCCTTTTCGGGAACCAAAAAATGTTGAATTTTGATGTAACCTCCCTTCCAAGTATTGGTGCCTATATGATGTTCGCTGGAATGTCACTTACATTGGGGGCATCCTATATGGGATGGAAGAGTAAGGGTACAAAGGTAAAACAACAATTAAAAAAAGCGGTAGCTGCATAATTTATAGTATTTGATATATGGTAAACTACAGAATATTTGGGTTTTTATTTTTATTGTTGGCATCTTCCTGCAATGTTGGCCCTAAGCCCATTGCCTATGGAACTGATGGATGTCATTTTTGTAGAATGACCATTGTGGACAGGCAACATGCAGCTGAAATTGTTACAGATAAGGGTAAGGTCTTTAAGTTCGATTCAAGTGAGTGTATGATGAATCACCTCAAGGATATAGATCAGAAACAGGTAGCTCTTTACCTGGTGAACGATTACAATCAACCAGGGGAACTGATCGATGCAACTGAAGCTACCTATCTGATAAGCGATCGTATTCCCAGCCCCATGGGGGAGTTTTTAACGGCCTTTAAGACGGAGCAGGCGGCAGTGGATGCCCTAATGACGTATGATGGGGACCTGTTGACCTGGAACCAGTTAAAACTGAGATTTAACTTGTAGACATCCATATTACAGTCCAGGGGTTTGCCTTGGAAGGAAATCAAGAACAGGCTTATATTTTTTCTTCGGCCATTCCGATGCGCTTGGAAATAATTAGCCTAAAAAAACAATGACTATGTACACAATTAACGATCAGATAAAAAATCAGGAATACAATAAACTTCAGGTAAATAAATTGGTAAAAACAGATGCTCTGGAGATATTGAACATTAGTTTGGAGAAGGATGCCATTTTTCCTGAACATACCGCTCCTACGGATGCCCAATTGATTGTTTTGGAAGGAAGGATAATCTTTCACATCAATGGTAAATCCTATTTCATAAGTGGGCAACAACACTTTAGTTTTCCCAAAGACGTGCCACATTGGGTGTCTGCCGAGGAAAATTCCAAATTTCTGATCATTAGATGATGGGAAGGATAACATTACTTTTCTGTTTTCTGTTATGTCTTGTTGGCAATCATTTATGGGCTGGGACCATTACGGTCTGTGGATCCTGCGAGGTGAAAACCATAAAGCAAGGCATAGCCGTGGCTGCTGATTTTGATACACTTTTGATCAAAAAAGGAACCTATAAGGAATTCAATATCCAAGTAACCAAACCGCTGACCATTATTGGGGAAAATTATCCCGTAATTGATGGCGAGGATAAGGGAGAGATCATAACCATAGTTTCGGATAATGTTACCATAGACGGCCTGTTCATTATAAACGTGGGTACCAGTTATACGGCAGATTACGCCGCTATCAGGGTGGTGCAGAGCGAAAATTTTCTAATTCAGAATGTGGTGCTGGAAAAGCTGTTTTTCGGGATTTATTTGGAGAAGAGCAAGAACGGCAGGGTATATCATAATAAGATCATCGGGGATGCCGTGGACGAATACAATTCGGGGAATGGTATACAACTGTGGTATTCCCAGAATATAGTTGTGGAGCGCAATATTGTTCAACATGTAAGGGATGGTATCTACCTGGAATTCTCGGACAATATTACCATAGAGAACAATATTAGTTCGGACAATCTTCGCTATGGGCTGCACTTTATGTTCTCCAATGATGACGTTTACAAGGACAATACCTTTGAGAACAACGGGGCAGGGGTTGCGGTCATGTTTTCCAAAAGGATAAAAATGCAGGGCAATACCTTTAGGAAAAATTGGGGTACCACCTCTTTTGGGGTGTTGTTAAAAGAGATCAATGATGCTGAAATTATAGGCAATACCTTTGAAGAAAATACGGTAGGCATCAGCATTGAAGGGTCCAATAGGATAAATTATTCAAAAAACAATTTCATAAAGAATGGCTGGGCCATTAAAGTACGTGGAGCCTGTTACACCAATACTTTTATCCATAATAACTTCATGTACAACTCCTTTGATCTGGCCTACAATAGCAATTTGAACGATAATATTTTTGACGAAAACTATTGGAGCGACTATACCGGCTACGATCTGGATAGAAACGGTACCGGCGATATTCCCTACAGACCGGTAAAATTATTTTCCTATATCGTAAATAGAACCCCAGAAACTATTATTCTGCTTCGCAGTTTATTTATGGATATTATCGATTTTTCGGAAAAAGTATCCCCTGTTTTTACCCCGGACGATTTAGTTGATGCAAAACCCTTAATGAAAAAAATTAAATGATACAGGTCGAAAGCCTTCATAAGAAATTTGGTAAAAATGTGGTATTGACCGGATTGGAACTTAATATAGACCAAGGCGGTATTTTTGCCATCCTGGGACCCAATGGTTCCGGTAAAACAACTTTGATCAAAACAGTATTGGGGATGGTAATTCCCAATAAGGGAACCATAACCGTTATGGATTCAACTGTTAGAAATAGTTGGAAGTATCGCCAAGACATAAATTACCTTCCGCAAATTGCCAATTTCCCAGGAAACCTCAAGGTCAAGGAACTAATAGCAATGATAAAGGATATTAGGCAAAAACCGAGCGATGAACAGAAGTTGATTGCCCAATTTGGATTGGAACCATTCTTGGATAAAAAATTGAGCAACCTTTCCGGAGGTACCAAACAAAAGGTAAATATTGTACTGACCTTTATGTTCGACAGTCCCTTGATAATTTTGGACGAACCCACCAATGGTCTGGATCCCTTATCGTTGATCCGTCTCAAGGAGCTTATTTTTGAGGAAAAGGCAAAGGGAAAGACTTTCTTGATCACCTCCCATATCATGCAGTTTGTAGAAGAGGTTTCCGACCAGATCGTATACCTGCTTGAAGGTAAAATTTACTTTAAGGGCAGCATTGCGGAATTAAAGACCAAAACCGGACAAAGCAATTTTGAACATGCCATTGCGGCAATATCAACCCACAACAACCATGATTAAGATATTAAAATATAGTTTCTACGACCTAATGCGTAGCCGCTGGAGTTACGTTTATTTTCTGTTCTATCTGTTGTTGGGCTTTGTGCTGTTGTTTTTGAACAATGAGCTTTCCAAGGCCGTTATAACCTTAATGAACGTTATCATTGTTCTGGTACCCCTTATCGGGACCATATTTGGAGTCATGTACTTTTATAATTCCAAGGAATTTACAGAATTGCTTTTGGCACAGCCCATCAAAAGATCCTCCATTTTTCTTGGCCAATATTTCGGTGTGGCCGGCTCCCTTACTATGAGTCTGGTCTTGGGATTGGGCATCCCCTTTGCCTTGTACGGATTGTTTGAAAGCAATGCTATTTGGGACTTTTCACTTTTATTGATAACAGGTGCTTTTTTAACACTGATCTTTACTGCTGTAGCCTTTAATATTGCCTTGTCTAACGAAAACAAGATAAAGGGTTTTGGGTATGCCGTTCTGGCCTGGTTGTTTTTGGCAGTAATTTATGATGGATTATTTCTAATGTCATTGATCGTTTTTGAGGAGTACCCCCTGGATAACCTGTCATTGATTGCTACCATGTTTAATCCTATAGACCTATCCAGGACCTTAATTCTGTTAAAGCTGGATATTTCCGCTCTTTTAGGGTATACAGGTGCTATTTTTAAGCAGTTTTTCGGGACTAATTTGGGACTTTTTATATCTATTATTATGCTGTTCCTGTGGACGGTCATCCCTGTTTGGCGCTTGGCCTATGTTTCCAAAAGAAAGGACTTTTAATAGTACCTTTAGCTGAATTCCATGAAATTGCGTGATAGTTACTAAAACCCATATTAGAGTATCCCTAGGCTATTTTTTATTGGCCGCACTACTGGGGGTTTTATTGCGGACCTTTGTAGTTACGCCAATGCCCATCAATTACCGGTTTATAGTGCATACGCATTCCCATATAGCTCTTTTGGGCTGGGTATATATTGCACTGACCACCTTGTTGTACCATCTTTTTATGGACAAGCAGGTTATGGATAGAAGGTATCGCAGGATTTTCTGGTTTACACAGATCTGTTTGATAGGGATGTTGTTATCCTTTCCCTTTCAAGGGTATGCCCTTTTTTCCATAATATTCTCCACTTTATTCCTCTTGGCCTCCTATTGGTTCTCCGCTTTTTTTCTAAAACACACGCCCCAATCGTTCAAGGTTACCAAGTCCTATATCTGTATTAAGTATGCCCTCTGGTTTATGATAGGTTCTAGTATAGGGCCATGGGCTTTAGGGGCTATTATGACGATTTTGGGACCCGAATCCATTTGGTACCGATTGGCTATCTACTTCTACTTACACTTTCAGTATAACGGTTGGATGATTTTGGCGCTAACAGGAATCTTTTTTTACTTGTTGGAACAGCTTCAAATTAATATTTCCGCTAGAACATTTAGGTATTTTTTCATGACTACGGTCCTAGGGATTATTCTAAGTTTTTTTCTGTCTACCCTATGGACAGTACCTCAATTGATATATTTCATTTTAGGCGGATTGGGCGCAGTATTACAATTAATAGGGTTCGGTATACTGATAAACATCTGTCTAGGAAACAGGACGGCGCTTAAATCGGCCCTGTCCCGACTTCAGTTTAATATTTTAAAATCGGTAGTCTTCCTATTAATGGTTAAAATGATTTTGCAATGGCTCACCTCTTGGCCCTACTTTGCAAATTTGGCAGCCACCGTTCTGGACTTTACTATTGGCTATTTACATTGGACCTTTTTGGGGGTCATTAGTATAGGCTTATTTTTCTATTTGGAGTTTTTTGGATTGATAAAACTGTCCAAAATGGCAATTACAGTGTATTTGGGCGGTTTTCTGATTACAGAGGGCCTTATATTTTATAGGGGGATGGCCGCATGGTTGGGTTGGCCCTTGTTCGAAGATTATTCAAAATTCCTGGCGGTCGGAAGCTTCTTGATGCCTATTGCAGTGATGTTGGTCCTATGGCCTTACAAATTCAATCGCCTTAAGGTGGAGGCCTAATTGTTCCTAGCTCTGTGTTGATAAATGTTCATGTATAGCATTGTGGACATTTTCTGTGCCCTGTTTTTTGCAATCCATGCCACTTCCCCTTCAAAAAGCTCATCAATAGTAGCAAACCATTCGTTCAGCCAAAGTCCAAAATGTTCAGGGGTAATACTATGGTTCATTTTCTTGTCCACCTCTTGGTGAACGGTGATGGGGTTGCCTATATATTTACGTTTTAAGAGTAATTGACTCTCCCAAAAATCGGTCAGTAATTCCAAGTGACTGTCCCAGTCTTTGATTATATTATTAAAAATGGGCCCCAATATTTGGTGCTCCCTAATCTTGGCATAAAAACTGACCACCAAGAGGTTCACATCCTTTCGCTCCTTTATTTCCGATTTTGATATCATAAGTTCAATCTAACTCCTTAGGGAATACCCTAAAGGTAGCCCGTTCAATTTGTATTTTACAATAATTCGAAGTTTACTATAGGTGTTTGGAATCCCACATACCCACTCATAAAGTCCGTAATATTTTTCACTTTCTTGTTTCCGGATTATTTTTATCCAAAATCATTATCCGTTATTATTTTAAAAACTAAATTATGCAGCTCCGCATTGATGGGAATTTGGCATGCCAATCTACTTTGAGGGCAGGCCTCATCCAGATGGGACAAGGTCTGTTTTTCTTCTTTTTGCATTTTCGAACTCAAAGAGCCTTCAAGAATGTGTACATGGCAAGTTCCGCACCATGCCCTGCCCTTACAGTCTCCCCATTCCTGTAAATATTTGTCAAAAAGTAGTTCCATGAGGCTATGGTATTCGTTTGGCCTACAGGTGGCAGAATTGGTGTCTCCAAATTCGTCTAAATAGGTAAAAGTGTAAGGTTCCAGCTTCATTTATCTTTAAATAAGAATCGCTACAATGGTCAAGATACTGAAAAGGACGCTCATAACTAATAGGTTAAAGGTTGCTTTAGCACTTAATCTGGCCAAAACGGCACCGTTATAGGCCATACATAAAATAGTTACCAGAAACAGCAAGGTCAATTTGATTCCGGCAGGAATGTGGTTCATAAGGACTACCATGGCGGCAACAGACCCAATACAACTTTGGCCTATAATGGCAATGGTGGAATACCCGGTTTGTTCCCTTTTAAATTCGCTTAATAATTGATTGTAAAGTCTCATAATCATCATATTTAAGTGTTATTCCCAAAATCTATCTGTGGTATTTTCCAAAAATTTGGTTTGGTTATGATGTTCTAAAATGAATTGTAATTGTTGTTCGGTAGCCACCTTCTGAATTTCATTGAACAGTACCCTTTCTTCAAATCGGATATGTTGTTCCAGTTCTTCCTCTATATGGTTTAAGGACTTTTTTAATTCGGAAGTACTCTTGAAAAGGCGATCTAGTCTGCGATGTTGTGCAATAGCCTTTTTTACCAAGATGTGGTCATTTCCAAGAATTGGGAATAGGTGTTTTTCCTCCTCTTCAAAATGGGGGGTCAAATAGGTTTTGTAAAACCAATCAGCGTAGGTCTTTATCCGATCTGTAGATACTCCTTTGGAAAGACCGGTCCTAATTTTCCATGACAATAACAAACCTTGATGGTGTTCCCTGCTCAAAGGTTGTATGGCTTTATGTCTTTTTATAGGTTTAACTTTCATATCAAATTGTTTTTATATGGTTATGGCCAATGCTGAGGGAGGTACTACCAATGTGCTGTACTTGACAGTTAAGGGGCCTTGTAGGCCAATGAGGCACGGCGGGGGGATTATCTTAATATTATGCCGCACCTTATTGGCTACAAAATTGGCCTCCAGGGGATAGGGTTAGTGGTTTTTTGGCAACGCTTAAGCGCTTAATTCTTTTTCCAGGGCAATGGCTTTTGGGAATAGTATATTATTCTCCAAATGTATATGTCTATGCAAATCCTCTTCAAATTCCTGTAGTAGGGAAAACGTTACTCTATAGGTGTTGCAGGCATCTGCAGGTGGATTATAGTTATTGCTCAACTCCTCTATAAGTCTAAATCTGTCCCCTTCGTTCTCATGCTCCATTATCATCATTTGTATAGGATTTTGAATAGTACCAAAATGTTGTTCTGCCAGTGTACTACCGTATTGTTTGCTCTGTATCATTTTGCGGACGGCTGGGAAAACGATGAGTTCCTCTTTTTTCATGTGCATGGCCAGTTCTCCGGCACTTTTATTGAAGTGTTCCGTAATTTCATAAAGCTCTGGATGCCGATCTCCATGTACCCGACATAGCTTGGCCAGATATTGATTTAGAATAGGTATTTGTGCCTCCACATTTCTATGATGTTTTTTCTCTATATAATCTGCCAATAGGTCCAAGGGCCATGTTTTAAAATCGATAATGTCATCATTGGTCTGATGCTGCACCGTTTCAATTTCTTGTAAAAGTAGATTGGGGTCCAGTTTACTTTTTTCGGCAACCTCTACAATACTTCGGTTGCCCTTACAACAAAAATCTATTTTATGATTTTTGAACACTTGTGCCGTACGGTAGTTTTCTGCTACTATTTCACCAATGTTTTTGGTCATTAAGTTTTCCATAGTTATTAATTTTTAAAATTTATAATTGAATCTGTCGCCATAATGGCTACTGCTTTAAAATCCTTTAATACGGTAAGACTATGTTCCAATCCTGCCGGAACCAACATGGTAGAACCTTTCTTCAATATGTAATTAGTATCCTTGGTCTTAAGGATTGCCTTACCTTCTTGGACAACAATGACGGCTTCATGTGAACTGCTGTGTTCTGGCATCCCCATGTTCGCCGAGGCTTTAATTTGTAGTACTTTAAGTTTTTCGCCTATCTCAAGGTGCGTCAATTGTGGCCTGTTCAATACTTCCATAATGTTCATTTTTATGATTAATTCCCCAGTTTTGTTTTTCGATTTCCGTCCATAAACTTGGAAAGAATTTTCGTTGCTGATATTTTGGATGGAGGTATTTTTTCCAATCCGAACCACCAGTAGCCTGTTTGTTTTCTCCTTTTTGGTCCAAATAATGTTCGGCAGTACTTAAATGGACCATTGGCCAATCTATATTGTATAACCTGTCGAAGGTGCGAAGTCTATTTCTGAGTGCATCCGGGACATAGGGCAGTTGGTCCAACTTGTCTTCCAAGGTATTCCCCATTACAGTTTTGGCTGTTTCTGTCAACTTTGGGAGATATTTTTCCTCAAATAGTTGAAGTGTCAAGGTCTTTTTGCCAGTTTTGGGATCTGTTCCGGCATCTTTCCAATAAATATGTTCAAAACATTCCCTTAAATCTGGATTGTTGGAATGTTCTTTTATAAATCTCTGGCTAATTAAATTTACCAAGGAGGTGCAATGAAGTTCAATAAACCGGAATTGCGCGGATTGAAAGCCGCTGGCAGGGGTTAAGGTTTTGCGAAAGGTATTGTAATCCTCATAGTCCATTCCGACCTTCATAATATCAAAGGAACTGATTAGCATGGAGGTATAATGTATAAGTCGGTCCACTTTATTAATGAGAAAGGCAGTAGTAGGTATTTTTTCATCTACTATCTGTTCTAATTCATGCAGCATCATTTTCAGGTACAATTCGGTTACCTGATGGTACATAATAAAAATGGACTCATCCTTAAAATTGGTCCTCGGCCTTTGAAGGGAAAGAAGTGTCTCCACTTCTACATAATCCCAATAGGTAATAGGCTTTGCGTGTAGTAGGCCCTCCAGATAGGTGTCGGGATTTTCCCCAAGGGATTGGTATTTTTCGACTATTTTGTTGGTAATGTTTAACATGGACAGATTGTTATTGATATTAATGTTAATATTGACAACATGGTTCGTTCGTTTTTAAATTTAAAGAGTTTAATATCTTTTTATCTTTTATTAGTTTAAATTTTTATCTTTTTAGATGGGTTAGGCCCATATCCAATCCTGTGGCCAATTCATAAAGGCTTGTGTTTTGCAGCATAATCTTTAGATTGTCCCTAATCCCCACAAATTTATCATGAACAGGACAAGGTTGGCTGGCATCGCATTGTTCCAGACCCAGACCACAGCCAACAAATATTTTGTCACCGTCTATGGCATGTACTATATCGTGTAATTTAATGGTATCAATTTTAGGTTCTTCGATCTGGAATCCTCCTGTAGGGCCTTTATGGGAATCTATAATCCCACTTTTGGCCAAGGACTGCAATATTTTTGCGGTAAATGCCACGGGGGAATTTACCTCCTCGGCTATCTCCTTAAGGCTTACACGCTCTTGCCGCAAAGATTTTACTGCTATGTATATGGTAGCTTTAATTCCGTACTCGCAGGCCTTTGAAAACATATTGATACTATATTAAATAGTTACAAATATAATGCTTATTCTTATTTCGGACAAATTTATCCTAAATAAATAATTATTTCATTTTTTTAATAGGGGTCGAGGGGTTTTTAATACTAATGTTCCCCGTAGCCTATATCGTCCATTTTTCCATTGATTACCCTATATTGAATAAATATATTGGCAATTAGAAGGATTAGGGCGATTATAAACCAATTTATACCTACAGAAAGGCCGTATTCATCCGCCGCAACATTGTAAATGGTCAATGCGGGATTCACTGTATTGGTCGATGGCAATAGCTTTGGAAAAATAGATGCCGCGGTGGAGGCAAAACCTCCAAGGATAAACATGGATGAAAAAATAAATCCTGTACCATCCTTTTTAAAGGTCTTTATTAGAAAAAGTCCAAATAGGCCAATCAGGGTCAAAAGCGGAAAAATCCACAGCCATGGCGTTTGCATTCTATCATAAAAGAGCATATCCTCCATGAATAAAACTTAAGGTTTACTTTGGCTTAAATTTAAATAACAAAAAATTAAATTAGGTAACAGTGGTTACATAATTGCTTATTTAAATTGAATAAAACAAATAGATCCAATACCTGACAAATGTCATCTTTTTATGAATTGGATATGCATTATATTTGTGCTGTATTTTAAATATTGCAGATTTTTGTCATTCAAGTTTGCATCAATTTGAAAATTAATAATGAAGCATTTAATCCTATTTGTTGCTATAATTATGCTGATAAAGCCTCTCTGGCCCTTAGCTGAATATGCAGTAAATTACGATTACATTGTGGAGAACCTTTGTGAAAACAAGGATACCCCTTCCTTGCATTGCGATGGTAAATGTTACCTGGCCAAACAATTGGCCAAAGAATCGGAGGGAAACGATAAAAATCCATTTGAAGGCAAACGGGTCAATGTGGAAATTCAGTATATTTCTTCGTTCCACCCATTACTGGTTCTTGAATCGGACAATGAATACGACAGTACCGTTCAAAATAATTATAAGGGAATCCAAACTTTGATTCCCGGTCTGTATACCACAGATATTGCACAGCCACCAGAGCTGGGATAATTCAATTATCGCCATAAAAGTATTCGGTTGATTCTAAACCTTGTACAAGTCTATGGCGTCTTAACGGAATTGTATTATCTAAATAAATCAAATGAACATTATTAAATGTGTCCATAAGGTATTCACAATACTTATGGAAGCAAGCAAGCCTATAAACAGGTGGATGTTTTTATGGGGAATATTTATTTTTCCAATTAACATTGGCGCGCAGGAATTGGTATTACATAAGGATTCTATCATAACGATCAATCTGGACGAAGTTATCCTTATTTCGGCCAGAAAGACTTTGGATTACCACCGCCAGCCAAAACCCCTCTCAACCCTGGACGAGTATCTGGAATCCTCCAAGAAGGTAGATATGGTGAAACGTGGAGCATATGCCTGGGAACCCACTTTGAACAATATGTTTTCGGAACGCCTCTCTGTGACTATTGATGGAATGAGGATTTTTGGCGCTTGCACGGACAAGATGGACCCAGTAACTTCCTATGTGGATGTGTCCAATTTATCGCAGGCTCATATAGCTTCTGGACAACAGGGCACCGAACACGGAAACACCATTGGTGGGGCCATAAATTTGGAGCTTGACCGTGGTAATTTTAAGGAAACAGGATTATATGGTGGCGTGGAGACGGGTTTTGAGAGCAACAACCAAATGAGTGTTGTTGGGGCCGAAATTAATTATTCGGATTCCAATTACTATGTGGACACAGATATCATTTATCGCAAGGCAGAGAATTATTTTGCCGGGGGTGATGAAGAAGTTGAGTTCTCCCAATTTGAAAAATATAATTTTTCGGCAAATGGCGGATACAAACTTGCAGAAGATCAGGCCTTGACGGTCAGTCTTATTTATGATGAGGCCAGGGATGTGGGCTATCCGGCATTAACTATGGATGTTTCCTTGGCTAGGGCTGTCATTGTATCCGTAGGTTTTGAACAGGATGCTTTATGGGGCAGTTTAAACAATTGGAAATCCAAGTTGTATTTTAACAAGGTTACCCATGTCATGGATGATACCAAACGACCTGATGTACCCATACATATGGATATGCCGGGTTGGAGCGATACCTATGGCTTTTATTCCCAAGCAGTTCTAAAGGCCAAAAAGCATCAATTTTTATTTAAGATTGATGGGTATTACAATAAATCTTTGGCCGAAATGACGATGTATCCCAATGATCCGAACAAGTTGCCCATGTTTATGCTCACCTGGCCCGATGTGCGTACCGCCAACGGCGGGGTATATGCGGAGGATGAGCTGGATCTAAATGGTAGTTTTCTTAAGTTGGCGACAAGGCTGACGGTTCAAAACCAGAATGTTGCGGACGATTTCGGATTGAATAGCTTAAGGATTTTTTATCCGGAAATGGAGAAATCCAAAACACGGTTCCTAAAAAGTATTTCAGGGCAATGGCATAAAATGTGGATGCCATGGCATTTTAATGCGGGACTTTCCTATGGGGATAGGGCACCTTCCGTGACCGAGGGCTATGGGTTTTATTTGTTCAACAGTTTTGACAATCACGACTACATTGGGGATCCAGGTCTTGCCAACGAAAAATCCATGGAGGCCAATACTAAAATCTCCTGGGAAAAATCCAAATTTAAGCTAAGTGCCGAGGCCAATTTTTTCCATATCGCAGATTATATTATTGGGGAAATTGATCCTTCCCTGAGTGTGATGACCATAGGGGCTGAAGGAGTCAAGATCTATAAAAATCTGGAGTACGCCCAATTGTTCAACACTTCCTTGGATATGGAGTACACCATTCTGCCAGAACTGAAATGGTCGGGTTTGGTTTCATATCATCGTGGTACGGACAACAATGGTGGTAACATACCTTTTATAAGTCCATTTTCTTACCGCTCGGGTCTTCAGTTTGATAATAGGTCATTTTCTGCTGCACTTAGGATAACTGGTGCTGGGAAACAAATGAACTATAACCCCGAATTCGGGGAAGATCAAACACAGGCCTATACGGTTTGTTCCTTGACTTTTGGCAAGACTTTTAAATTTAACAACGATTCCATGTACGCAAAGTTCGGGGTAGAGAACATTTTTGATGAATACTACTCCACCTATACCGATTGGAAAAACATCCCAAGAATGGGGCGAAACTTCTTTTTAACACTTTCTTATTCCATTAATTAAAATAAACATAATGAAAACAATAAAACTAGTTCTAGTAACATTTGTAGCCACTTTAGGATTATCATCATGTTCATCTGATGGGGACGACACACCAAAAATTGATGTAAATCCTATGGCCGAATTTAATTTGATATCAAATATTGCGGCCAATGGCCATAGTTTGGAACTGTATTCCGAAGGGAAAACCGGTTTTACAACAGGATACAACCAACTTTTTGTCCGTATTAAAAATAATGCCGATGATACTTATTACGCCAATCCTGAAATTACATGGAAACCTGTAATGCACATGATGAGTATGGAACATTCCTGTCCAATATCCGAACTAAGTATTTCGAATGATTACGACACGGTGGCAACAGGATATATCGTTTTCCAAATGCCTGGCAATGCCGATGAATTTTGGGACATAACCTTTACCTATGAGGTAGAGGGACAGGAATTTTCTGTGACCGAAACTATAGATGTTACTGCTCCAATCGATGATAATCAAACGGTTTCTGTATTTATGGGAAGTGATGACGTAAGATATGTCTTGGCAATGGTGGAACCAAAAGATCCAGAAGTTGCAGTTAACGACATGACTGCTATGTTATTTAAAATGGAAAATATGATGAGCTTTCCCCTTGTGGAAAATTACACGGTGACCTTAGATCCGCGTATGCCGGGAATGGGCAACCACAGTTCCCCCAACAATGAGGATCTAACCTATGATACGGCTACCAAATCTTATAAAGGAAAATTGTCCTTGACAATGACGGGGTATTGGAAACTTAATCTAAAACTATTGAACAGTACTGGAGAAGTTTTAAAAGGAGAAGACATAACCGAAGAGAACGAAGCCAGTAGCTTATACTTTGAATTGGAATTTTAGATAGTACTGATATGCAATAAAAAAAGGCTGCCCACTGGGCAGCCTTTTTGTGTTATAATTTGTTGATGCTTAAAAATGGTAGCGAACAAAGGCTTCCATGGCAGCGTAATGTGCCAATCCCAATTCATCGTATTTGGTAGCAGTTTCCTTGTTCCTGTCTTCTGCACGTTGCCAAAATTCACGGGAATCCGATCCTTGGAATACCACTCCGTCTTTTTGGGATTGGTGTTTGAAAATTCCATATCGCTTTGCCAAAACCTGACTTGGACTCATAGGTACGGCCATTTCAATATCTTCTATATCCCATTCTTGCCATGCTCCACGGTACAACCATAACCAGCAATCCTTCATGTAGGATTTGGTCTTAAGTCGTTTTAGGGCCTCAAAAATAATGTCCAAACACACCTTATGTGTACCATGTGGATCCGCCAAATCGCCAGCAGCATAGATTTGGTGCGGTTTAATTTTTTCGATCAAATCCATGGTGATTTTGATATCTTCCTCTCCCGGAGGATTTTTCTCAATGGTACCGGTTTCATAAAAGGGCAGATCGTTAAAATGTATCTGCTCATCCGTAAGTCCTACGTAATAACTTGTTGCCCTGGCCTCACTTCTACGAATAAGACCCTTTATGTTTCTTACTTCTTCAATATCTATTTCACTGGTCTTTTTGTTCTTGATGAACTCCGTAGCCTTTTTGTAGATCTCAACAGATTTTTTGTTGTCCAGACCAAAGGAGCGATTGTAATCGATCACGAAATCCGAGAATCGCAAGGCTTCATCATCGGCTACAGCTATATTTCCTGAAGTCTGATAAGCTACATGCACTTCATGGCCTTGGTTTTGCAGACGCATGAAGGTTCCTCCCATACTAATGATATCATCATCTGGATGCGGACTAAAAATAAGTACGCGCTTTTTGGCGGGATTTGCTCTTTCCGGTCTATTGCTGTCATCGGCGTTGGGCTTACCTCCCGGCCAGCCGGTAATGGTGTGCTGTAGTTTATTAAAGATCCTAATATTAATATCGTAGGCATCCCCAACTTCGGTCAACAAATCGCTCATACCGTTTTCGATATAATCGGCCTCGGTCAACATTAAAACTGGTTTCTCCAATCTTAACGCCAGTCCAACAACGGCTTTCTTGATCATTTTTTCATCCCACTCTACCTTCTCTACGATCCATGGGGTACTTACCCTGGTAAGTTTTGAAGAAGATCCTTTGTCAAGGATGAATACACTGTTTGGGTGCTCCTGTAGATATGATGCCGGTACCTGTTCCGTAATAGGGCCCTCCACAGAAGCTTTAATGATAGAGGATTTTCCTTCTCCCCAAGCCATAAGGATAACCTGCTTGGCCTGCATTATTTGCTTTATACCAAGGGTAATGGCAGTTTTTGGGGTGTTGTACAATCCTTGGAAATCTTTACTGGCCGCTACTCTTGTAATATGGTCCAAGGTAACCAACCTGGTTTTGGAGTTGGGAAGGGATCCGGATTCGTTAAAACCTATATGCCCGTTGCCCCCAATACCCAAGACTTGTAGATCAATGCCGCCCAATGCGTCTATTTTGGCCTCGTAATCCTTACAGTAATCCGCAATATCCTTTTTTTCCAAGGTTCCGTCCGGAATATGAAAATTTCCAGGTTCTATATCTACATGGTTAAAGAGCAATTCCTTCATAAAACGCACATAACTCTGTATGGCATCTGGTTCCATGGGGTAATATTCGTCCAAATTGAAGGCTATGACATTTTTAAAACTAAGACCTTCCTCCCGGTGCAGGCGAACTAGTTCGGCATACAGCCTTTTTGGGGTGGAACCTGTAGCGAGTCCAAGAACGCACATTTCCTTGGCCTTTTGTTTTTTCTTAATTAATGTCGCAATTTCAGCTGCAGCTGCTTTGGACGCAACCTCTGAAGATTCGAAGATGACCGTGTTGATTTTTTCAAACCGTTTTTCAAAACTGGTAACCTTGTCGATTTTACTTTTAATCATGGAGAGCTAGATTTTTTGTTCATTTTTGGTTGAATCGATAAAAGTAGTACAAAGTATTTAAATGCCTAAATAAGATAAGGAATTTTAATCAAGTTTAAGAATAAAATATATTTTGTGATACTTTCTTAATCTTTCCGAAAATGGTCTGTGCAATACTTATAAAATTAATATCTTGGTAAATTATTTATTTTGAAAACCAAGTGGTGTAAAAACATTGTCGCAATTCCGCCAATGAAGTAATGTTTTATTTATAAAAATAATATTAATGAGTTTGACTTTAGAAAATACATGGAGATGGTACGGGCCCAAAGATCCTGTTTCTTTAATGGATATTAAACAATCAGGAGCTACCGGAGTGGTTACTGCCCTACATCATATTCCCAATGGGGAAGTTTGGCCAGTGGACGAAATTAAAAAGAGAAAGGCCGAGATAGAGGCAGTGGGCTTGACCTGGTCTGTTGTAGAAAGTGTTCCCATTCATGAAAGTATTAAGACGCAACAGGGCGATTTTCAGAAGTATGTGGAGAACTATAAGATCACCATCTCTAATTTGGGATCCTGTGGGATTGATACTATTTGTTACAATTTTATGCCCGTTTTGGATTGGACGCGGACCAATCTAGACTATGAACTGGAGGATGGGTCTACGGCTTTGAGGTTTGAAAAGGACGCCTTTGCGGCTTTTGAACTTTTTTTATTGAAACGTCCAGGGGCTGAAAAATCATACTCCAAGGAAGAACAGAAAGCGGCCAAGGAATATTTGGAAAAGACTTCGGAGAAGGATCAAAAAAAATTGGTACAGAATATTATAGCTGGACTTCCCGGGGCCGAAGAAGGATATAGTTTAAAGGAGTTTAATCAGATTTTGGCAACCTATGACCAAATTGGTGCCAAGGAACTAAAGCAACATCTGTTCTCTTTTTTACAGAGCATAATCCCAATTGCCGAAAAAGAAGGGGTGCGTATGTGTATCCATCCCGATGACCCACCTTATCCAATTTTGGGATTGCCAAGGGTAGTAAGTACAGAGCAGGACATTCTTGATCTTTATAAGGCAGTGGATAGTCCCAACAACGGACTCACCTTTTGTACCGGCTCTTTTGGGGTTAGGGCAGACAATGATTTGGTGGGTATGGTGAAACGCTTGGGGCATCGTATACATTTCATGCACCTAAGAAGTACAGAGCGCGATGAAAAAGGTAATTTTCATGAGGCCGATCATTTGGCCGGGGATGTAGACATGTTCGGCGTGCTAAAAGCCTTGGTAGAGGAGCAACAAAAGAGAAGTGCTGCCGGAAGAAAAGATTTAAGGATGCCAATGCGGCCAGATCACGGTCATAAAATGTTAGACGACCTTAGGAAAAAGACAAACCCGGGGTATTCTGCCATAGGTAGACTTAGGGGGCTTGCAGAATTAAGGGGGCTGGAATTGGGAATACGAAGATCCTTATAAAGTATATCAAGCTTCCTTCCTAGGGAAACAATATTTGGAAATAAAAAAAAACCTCTGATTTCATGAATATCAGAGGTTTTACGTTTATTATAACAATAATAGCTGGGCAATTAATGGGTCTTATTGCTAGCTCCGAATTCTTTTGATTAGGGCCAATGTTTCCCTTACCGATTGTTCCAGGCCACTGTAATCCCTGTTTTCCACTACCGTTTTGCTAATTAGGTTAGAACCCATGCCTACACAGGTAACCCCTGCATTGAACCATCCTTTTAAATTGGATTCCTCCAAGGTTACCCCGCCTGTTGGCATAACACTGGTCCATGGTTGTGGTCCTTTAATAGCTTTTACAAAGTCTGGTCCGTAATTGGCACCAGGGAATAATTTTATAATTTCGCAGCCCAATTCTTCAGCCCTGTTTATTTCTGTTAGGGAGCCACATCCCGGACTCCATAATACTTTTCTTCTATTACAGACCACGGCAATATCTTCGCGCAAGGAAGGGGTTACAATGAAATTGGCACCCATTTGCATATAAAGGGAGGCTGCTGCTGCATCGGTTACCGATCCTACACCTACCGCCATTTCTGGCAATTCTTTAATGACGAATTTATTTAGTTCGGCAAACACTTCATGGGCGAAATCCCCACGTGCCGTAAATTCAATTAATCGCGCACCACCATTGTAGCATGCTTTTAATATTTTCTTTCCCAAATCCACATCCGGATGATAGAACAAGGGTACAAGTCCCGTTTCTTTCATTAATGCGGCTACTTCAATTCTTGAAAATTGTGACATAAGTTTTATTTGTTTTACCTGCTTACTTTTCCAGAGGAATTCCCCCCTGCCAATTGCTCAATCTCTTCAAGGGTGGCCAAGTTGAAATCACCTGTAATAGTGTGCTTGATACAGCAGGCAGCCGCGGCAAAATCTATTGTTTTTTGATTATCTATTTTGTCTTGTAAAAGCCCGTATATCAAGCCTCCCATAAAGGCATCGCCACTCCCTACCCGGTCGACCACAGGGGTTACCTCCCTTATTTTTGCATAGTGTATTTTTTTTCCGTCATATAGGATTCCGCCTATTTTTTGATGCGAAGCATTTACGGAATAACGCAAAGTTGTGGCCACATAACTTAGGTCCGGAGAGCCTTTGTAAAGCAGGTCGTACAGTTCCGGCAAGGAGTCCATATCTTGATAGTCAGGATCTTGCGGTTCCTGTCCTGTCATAAAAAAGGCCGTATCCAGATCCCCTAAAATAACATTGCTGTACTTTAAGAGTTCAGGCATAATATCTTTTGGCTCTTTCCCGTATTTCCATAATTTGGAACGATAATTCAAATCCGATGAAATAGTAATTCCCATTTTATGGGCAGCCTTCACCGCCTCTAGGCAAACGGCCGCCGCCTTACTGGAAATTGCCGGGGTAACCCCGCTCCAGTGAAACCAATTGGCATCCTTGAATACTGCTTTCCAATCTATAGTGTTTGTCTCTATTTCCGCAATGGCACTGTTGGCCCTATCATAGACCACCTTGCTTCCCCGGGTACCGGCGCCTGTTTCCAAAAAATAAATGCCAAGACGGTCTCCACCAAACTGTATATTGGTGGTGGCCACGTTGTGTTTTCTAATTTCTTGAAGGGCACATTCCCCTATGTCGTTTTTTGGCAAACGGGTAACGAATTCAGCATCAAACCCATAATTGGCTAGGGATACCGCTACGTTAAACTCTCCGCCTCCATAGGTAGCGTTAAAATTGGTGGCCTGCGAAAACCGAAGGTGTCTTTCGGTAGACAGTCTTAAAAGGATCTCACCGAAAGTGATGACTTTCTTCATACTAAATTTTTTGTTTGCTGGATAAATGTACCAAAGTAAAACGAAAACCCGAAAAGAAAATACATTTAGACATTTATAACTATTATTCTATTTTTTGTTTAAGGAATAATCCTGAATGTTAAATAAAAGTATAAACAGCGGGTAAGTTAAATAAAAATGCATCAATTTGCGGATTTTCAACCAATTTGGAATACTGATTGATATCTATGATATTTTCGGGATATGGCCTTCAACAAAGATAGGGATTCCCAAATCAAACAATATAAATGAACCAATGAAAACTATAGTTTTAATTTTTTGCTGCCTCTTTATTTTTGAAGGCTGCGCCTCCCAAGCCTCTCCCGAACTGATCAATTCCAAAATGGAGGTTGTTACCTCCGAAACCTTAAGGTATTACCTATATTACCCAGGGAATTATGAGGTAGATCCGGAGGAAAAGTTTCCCTTGTTGCTTTTTTTACATGGCGGAGGAGAATCCGGGGGGGATTTAAAATCTGTTAAGCGAAACGGCCCCCCAAAACTAATTTCCGGTGGCAAGAAATTTCCTTTTCTAATCTTGGCCCCACAGAATCCCCAAGAAAAAATGTGGTGGAACACTAGGGCAGTAAATCAACTCCTGGATAGTATCATTGCCACCAATAAGGTGGACGAAAATAAAATATACCTTACCGGCCTTAGTAGGGGTGGGGGTGCAGCCTGGGAAATGGCGGTCCAATATCCGGATAAATTTGCCGCCTTGGCCGTAGTTTGCGGAATGACCCCTGTGCCGTATGCTTCTTGGATAAATAAAAATATGCCGATCCGTGTTTATCATGGTGATCAGGATAAGTCGATTCCCATATCGGAATCCATTGAAATGGTTGCTAAATTAAAGGAAATGGGATACAATGTGGATTTTACGATTTACAAGGGTGTAGGTCATAATGCATGGGACAGGGCATATGAAAACAAGGAGCTATATGAATGGTTTATGTTGCAAAAAAAGCAGGCTGCAGTCGAAAATTAACAGTTTTATGGGCGTAGAACTTTATTTTATTCTACTATAATTGAAATGATTTGTTGTATTTTTCAAAACTGAACAATATTTGCAGTTTATGACCCGAAATATGTGCCTTAGGCTTTCTTTTTGTAATCTATTTTTTCTGTTGACAATGATCTTATTTTCCTGTTCCGATATAAAAGGTCAGAAAAACGACCATAAATACACGAATGACCTTATTCATGAAACTAGTCCATATTTGTTACAACATGCCCACAATCCTGTAAATTGGAGACCATGGAGTCCAACTGCTTTGGAAGATGCTAAAAAGGAGGATAAGTTGGTATTGGTAAGTGTTGGTTATTCATCCTGTCATTGGTGCCATGTAATGGAAGAAGAGACCTTTGAGGATGAGGAAGTGGCCAAATTGATGAATGAGAACTTCATAAGTATAAAAGTGGATAGGGAGGAAAGACCAGATGTGGATCATGTGTATATGACTGCCTTACAGCTTATTAATGGTAATGGAGGCTGGCCTTTGAACGTGATTACCCTGCCCAATGGAAAACCCATTTATGGGGGTACTTACCACACTAAGGAACAATGGAGCAAAGTTTTGGCCGAAGTAAGCAAACTTTATAAGAACGATCCCAAAAAAGCCAATGAGTATGCCGATATGGTGGCCCAAGGCATACAGGAAGTAAATATAATACAGCCGGTTTCGGATTTGGGAATGTTGACCCCGGAGGTTTTAAAAAACAGCGTTGAAAAATGGAAGGAAAACTGGGACTTAAAATGGGGAGGAAATATAGGGTCACAGAAATTTATGATTCCCGTTAATCTTGACTTTCTGTTGGATTATGCAGTTTTAACAGAGGATAAGGATGCTATGGATTTTGTTAAAACCACTTTGGACAGAATAGCTTGGGGAGGCGTATACGATCATATAGCCGGCGGATTTTATAGGTATAGTACCGATGCGCAATGGAAGGTGCCGCATTTTGAGAAAATGCTATATGACAATGCGCAATTATTGAGTCTTTACTCCAAGGCCTATAAGTTGTTTAAAGAGCCTATGTACAAAAAGGTAGTGGAAGGGACTATTGCTTTTTTGGATAGGGAAATGAAAAATCCGGATGGCGGTTATTATGCGGCCATTGATGCCGATAGTGAAGGCGAGGAAGGTAAATTTTACGTTTGGAAAGAAGAGGAATTAAAGTCGGTTTTAGGATCCGATTATGACTTATTTGCCAAATACTATAATATTAAGCGTTCCAATATTTGGGAAAATGATTCCTATGTTCTTTTTAGGAACTCAGGGGATGAGGATTTCATGAAGGAAAATGATATTACGGCAGAAGATTGGGACGGTGTGCAGGCAAGGTGGCAAAGCAAAATTTTGACCGCGAGGAATAAAAGAATTAGGCCAAATACCGATGATAAGATCATTACCTCATGGAACGCCTTGTTGATCAACGGTTTTGTGGATGCTTATAATGTTTTTAACGAATCTGCTTATTTGGAAAAAGCCGAGGACGTCTTTCGTTTTATTGAAAAAAATAGTCTGAATAAAGATCAGTTGATACATACCTATAAAAAGGGAAGTAAAAAGAGCGATGGTTTTCTGGAGGATTATTCCTTTTTGGCCAATGCCTCCTTAAAATTGTACAGTACAACAATGTCCAATTCCTATTTGGACTTTGCCAAAGAAATGAATCAAATGGCCAAGGACAAATTTGCGGATGAAAATTCGGGGATGTACAGTTTTAACTCCGATGACGAATTAATTGCCCAGATAATTAAAACCGATGATGGGGTATTGCCTTCGCCCAATGCGGTTATGGCAGAAAATCTGTTTCTTTTGGGACATATAGATTATGATAAGGAAGCTACCTTAAAGGCAAGGTCCATGCTTTCCTCTATGATTTCGGTATTGGAAGAAAACGCCTATAATTACTCCAAATGGAATTCCCTACTGTTGAAAACGGCATATCCTTTTTATGAAATTGCGGTTGTGGGCAATGATGCCAAGCCATTGTTAGCTGAATTACAACAACAAAATTTGCCCAACACCTTGATTGTGGGTAGTAATAAAGATAGTGAAATGCCATTGTTTAAAGGGCGTTACTCGGATGATGGGACCTATATTTATGTCTGTCAGGATCATACCTGTAAGCTTCCGGTAGCTACGGCCAAGGAAGCTTTGGAGCAATTGAAGAATTTTTAATTTAAAGGTATGCACTCCTTTAAAATAGGGAAGTACTTAAAGTAACAGTCCAGGAAATTAATATTGACTTCATGTTTTTTCCATTAATGACTTTGCAAATCATTATTTTATCAATTATCCGTGGTTTTGTGTCAAATTACATGAATTTTAAGGTTGTTCGGATAAAAAATTTTAATTTAATATCGATTTAAACTTATATTGAGCGTCAAAATTAATTCTTTATAGTATGCAGATAAAAGAAACATCAACTATTTATGATGTCATCATAGTTGGGTCTGGTGCCGGTGGTGGTATGGCCACAAAAGTGTTGTCCGAAGCGGGGCTAAAAGTGGCCGTAGTGGAAGCGGGGCCGTTTTTTGATCCTAAAAATCCAGAACAGATTACACAGTTGAAATGGCCGTATGAATCTCCACGTAGGGGAGCAAGTACCACTAGGGCATTTGGGGAATATGATGCTGCATATGGCGGTTGGGAAATTGAAGGGGAACCTTATACCCAAAAAAACGGATCAAGATTTAATTGGTTTAGGTCTCGTATGCTAGGGGGTAGAACAAATCACTGGGGACGTATCTCCTTGCGTTTCAGTGAGCGCGATTTTAAGCACAAGGATATTGATGGTCTTGGGGAAAACTGGCCAATTGGTTATGAGGATGTAAAGCCGTATTATGATAAGGTAGACAAGTTAATAGGTGTTTTTGGGTCAAAAGAAGGTTTGGAAAACGAACCGGACGGGTTTTTCCTTCCTGCGCCGAAGCCGAGATTGCATGAACTGTATTATATAGATGGAGCCAGAAAGTCCAATATTCCGGTAATTCCTTCAAGGATGTCCATGGTAACGAAAAAGATAAACAACGACCGTGGGGTATGTTTTTATTGCGGACAATGTGGAAGGTCTTGTCAGATATATGCGGATTTTTCGGCAGGAAGTTGTTTGATATTCCCTGCGCAAAAGAACGGAGGTCAAATAGATCTTTTTGTGAACGCTATGGTACGCGAGGTAACTACCAATGATGAAGGTAAGGCCACAGGGGTACTTTATGTCAACAAAGAGGATCGCAAGGAATATGGATTAAAGGGAAAAATTGTAGTACTGGCCGCATCGGCCTGTAGTACCGCAAGAATCCTGTTGAATTCCAAAAGTAAACAACATCCGGCCGGACTGGGAAACAGTAGCGGTGTGGTAGGGAAGTACCTTCACGATTCCACAGGTGGTGGAATGACCGGATTTGTCCCTGAACTGATGAACAGAAAAACATACAACGAAGATGGTGTTGGAGGGATGCATGTCTATACCCCTTGGTGGTTGGACAATAAGAAGCTCGATTTCGCCAGAGGTTATCATATAGAAATTTGGGGTGGAATGGGGATGCCAAGCTACGGCTTCGGATTTAACCCAAATGCCATGAACGAGTTCTTTGGAGAAAAAGTTGGTGGCTATGGCAATGTCCTTAGGGAGGATGTAAAAAAATATTACGGAGCAATGATCGGTTTTGCAGGTCGTGGCGAATCTATAGCCATGGAAAGTAACTATTGCGAAATTGATCCAGGGAAGGTAGATGAATTTGGTATTCCAGTATTGCGCTTTAACTACCAGTGGTCCGATCACGAACGTCTACAGGCCAAGCATATGCAAGAAACCTTCGCGGAAATAATCCACAATATGGGGGGACAGGTCATCGGGAAGCCGGCCGGAAAAGACAAGGATTATGGTTTGCTTAACCCTGGAGAAATAATCCATGAGGTGGGTACCACAAGGATGGGGGACAATCCTAGAACTTCTGTGGTCAATAAATGGGAACAAATGCACGATGTGGATAATGTTTTTATTGTTGATGCAGGACCCTTCGTTTCCCAAGCGGATAAGAACCCTACATGGACGATCTTGGCCTTGGCATGGAGAACGTCAGATTATATAGTTGAGCAATTGAAAAAACAAAATATCTAGTATTATGGATAGAAGAAAAAGTATAAAGTCCATTATTCTTGGTGGTGTAGCAGGCGGATTGGCCATAAATGGATGTAAGCCGGGAACAGAAGGCGAGGCCGGAGCGGCAGAGGCCTTGGTACAGGAAGAAAAACATTTTGGGAGAACCCCGGAAGAAAAAGAATTGCTGAAAAAACTTTACGCAGAACAGTTTTTTAATGAACATGAAATGGCCACTTTGGGTGTTTTATGTGCTTTAATTTTACCTGCCAACGGAACCTATGGCAGTGCTACCGATGCCGGAGTGCCCGATTTTATTGAATTCATGGCCAAGGATATCCCCGCTTATCAAACCCCGTTGCAAGGGGGGCTAATGTGGTTGGACCACAAAAGTAATAAGGATTATGGAGTGGAATTTAAAACCGCTACCGAGGCACAGCAAAAGGAGATTTTGGATGCCATTGCCTTTCCGGACAAGGAAAATCCAACATATGAGCAACAATTCTTTTCCCTGATTCGCAATTTAACCGTAACAGGATATTATACCTCCAAGGAAGGTATTGAGGATTTAGGGTATAAAGGTAATTCCCCCAACGTTTGGGACGGAGTGCCGGAAGATGTGTTGGCCAAGCATGGGAAATCCTATGATCCCGAATGGCTTGCCAAATGTGTGGACCAAAGTAAGCGCAATGATATGGCGGAATGGGATGATGAAGGTAATTTGCTAACCTAGAGAGTGTTAAGTTGTTTAAAGAATATAAGTAATTCTACACACTATGAAAAAACTACAACTTCTATGGCTATTTTTAATAGCAATAGTTTTTTTCGGAACTACAAATGTTTTGGCCCAAGAGGTGGGATTACAATTGTACAGCCTTAGAAATCAGTTTAAGGAAGATATTCCCAGTACCTTAAAATTGATAAACGACTGGGGTATTACCGTTCTGGAAGGAGGGGATAGCTACGGGATGCCAGAGGAAGAGTTTAAGGGGCTGCTTGCCAAAAATAACTTAAAGGTGGTCAGTGTTGGTGCTGGATTCAACGATTTGGCAAATGCGCCGGAGGAGGTTGTTAAAAAGGCCAAAAGTTATGGAGCTACCTATGTGATGTGCGCCTGGATCCCTCACGATGGCAACAATTTTGATATTTCGGATACCCAAAAGGCCGTTGAGGTATTTAACAGGGCTGGAAAGATTTTAAGGGATAATGGAATAAAGTTGGCATATCATGCCCATGGATTTGAATTTAGGCCCTATAAGGACGGGACCCTATTTGATTATATGGCGCAGAATGCCAAATATTTCGATTTTGAAATGGATGTTTACTGGGTGCATCACGGAGGTGAGGATCCCCTAAAATTGCTTAAAAAGTATCCTTCCAAATTCATTTTATTGCATTTAAAGGATATGGAAAAAGGTACTAAAAAAGATAATACCGGCCATGCCGATGTAGAAACTAATGTGGTTTTGGGAACCGGGGAAGTAGATATCGCCGGTGTTGTTGCCGAAGCTAAGAAGTTGGGCATCAAGTACATGTTCTTAGAGGACGAATGTTCCAGGGTGGTGGAACAGGTACCCAAGAGTTTAAGGTATTTGGAAGGTTTGTAATATTATCGATTCCATTTATTGAAATTGACTTAAAAAGCCTCTTCACGGAGGCCTTTTTGTTTATTGGCTGTTGGGAAGCAGCTTGCTGGGAAAAAGAACCAATAGTCATATTTTTTTTCTGCCATGCAGTGCTATAAAAAGGAATTGGGCTGTAATCCTAAATGATAATTACAAGGATTTGCCCCTTCTAATGATATATTATCAATTATTGATGGTTTTATGTCAAAATACATGAATTTTGAGGTTGTTTGAATAAAAAATTCTAATTTAATTTCGTTTTAAATCTATATTGAAGTTCATAATTAATTCATTCCAAAAATGCAGATAAAAGAATCCTCAGAAATTTATGATGTAATAATTGTTGGTTCGGGTGCAGGTGGCGGTATGGCCACAAAGCAGTTGGCAGATGCCGGCCTCAATGTTGCGGTGGTCGAGGCTGGGCCATTTTTTGACCCGGCAGACCCGAAAACCATGAATCAGTTAAAATGGAATTACGAATCGCCTAGAAGGGGAAGGGGTACCACCCGGGCATTTGGGGAATTTGATGCTGCATATGGCGGTTGGGAGATAGAAGGGGAACCTTATACCCGTGAGCCTGGTACCGAATTCGATTGGTTCCGATCACATATGTTGGGGGGGCGTACCAACCACTGGGGGAGGATTTCCCTGCGTTTTGGACCAAAGGATTTTAAGGGGAAGTCCAGGGACGGTCATGGTGAGGATTGGCCTATAGGTTATGAGGATGTAAAACCGTATTACGACAAGGTAGATAAATTGATCGGGGTGTTTGGTACCAATGAAGGACTGGAAAATGATCCAGATGGTTTTTTCCTTCCTCCGCCAAAACCAAGATTACATGAAATTTTCTATATAAATGGAGCCAAAAAGGCGGGAATACCTACTATTCCAGGTAGACTTTCCATGCTTACCAAAAGAATTAATGCGGAGCGTGGTGTGTGTTTTTACTGCGGACAATGTTCCCGTTCCTGTTCCGTCTATGCCGATTTCTCATCAGGAAGTTGTTTAATATTCCCTGCCCAAAAAAGCGGGGGGCGTATCAAATTATTCGTCAATTGTGTGGTAAGGGAAGTGACTACCGACGAAGAAGGCAAGGCAACAGGGGTATCGTATATTAGTAAGGATGATAGAAAAGAGTATAAATTAAGAGGCAAGGTTGTGGTTTTGGCGGCTTCCGCCTGTAGTTCTGCCCGTATTCTTTTAAATTCGAAAAGTAAACAACATCCTAACGGATTGGGCAATAGCAGTGATCTGGTTGGTAAATATTTGCACGATTCTACCGGTGCCAGTAGAGCTGCTTTTGTTCCGGCCTTGATGAACAGAAAAGTATCCTATAATGAAGACGGAGTGGGCAGTAACCATGTGTATTCTCCTTGGTGGGGGGATAACTCCAAGTTGGATTTTCCAAGAGGCTACCATATCGAAGTAGGCGGTGGTATGAAGATGCCTGGCTATGGTTTTAGTTTTAACCCCAATGAATTCAATAAGTTCTTCGGGCTCAAAGTAGGGGGCTATGGAGATAGCTTACGGGACGATGTTAAAAAATATTACGGATCCGTACTAGGTATTGCCGGTAGGGGCGAAGGCATTGCCCGTAAGGAGAATTATTGTGAGATAGACCCTACCACAGTGGATCAATTTGGTATTCCGGTATTGAAGTTTAATTACAAATGGTCCGAGTTTGAGAAAAATCAGGCCAAGCATATGCAGGATACCTTTGAAGAGATTTTCCACAATATAGGGGCAGAGCCTTTAGGGGAAAAGCCGGGCAAGGATCGCGATTACGGGCTTGAAGCTCCCGGGCGTATAATCCACGAAGTAGGAACCACCAGAATGGGCAATGATCCCAAAACATCGGTCACTAATAAATTCAATCAATTGCACGATGTACAGAATGTATTTATAGTGGATGCGGGACCTTTTACCTCCCAGGCGGATAAGAACTGTACCTGGACCATTTTGGCATTATCTTGGCGCGCCAGTGATTATATTATTGAACAATTAAAACAGCAAAATATCTAGACCATGGATAGAAGAAAGAGTATACAGACAATAATTTTAGGTGCGGGCGCATCTGCCTTGGCCTTTCATGGCTGTAAGACAGATGGAACCGATACAGCAAAGGAAGCCGTAGCAGCGGCCGAAAACACCCATTATTTTGGTCGTACCCCAGAGGAGTTGGAACTTATTGAAAAATTAAATGCGGAACAGCTCTTTACCGAACATGAGATGGAAACCATAGCAGTATTGAGCACGATAATACTTCCTCCCAGGGAACCTAATGGTGGGCCTATTGAGGCAGAGGTCCCGGAATTTATAGAGTTTATGGGCAAGGACATCCCTGAACTGCAACTGACCCTTAAAGGGGGGCTTATGTGGTTGGACCATAAGAGCAATGCCGATTTTGGAACCGAATTTAAATTGGCCACCTTGGATCAGCAAAAGCAGATATTGGATACCATTTGCTATCATGATATAGATAAACCATTGGACGTGCAACCGCTCGAAATACAGTTCTTCTATTTGATGCGCGGATTAACGGTTTGTGGCTATTATTCCTCAAAAGTGGGAGTTGCCGAACTGGGCTATAAGGGAAATACGCCCAACGTATGGGATGGAGTTCCGGAGGATGTGTTAGAACAGCACGGGGTAGCCTATGATCCAGAATGGGTAGCCAAATGTATCGATCATAGTACAAGAAACGAGATAGCTACTTGGGATGAAAAGGGCAATCTTTTAACTTAGGCCTCCTAAAAATTGATAATAATAGGGAAGGATCATTAATTGTTTTTGGTACCTATTAGATTTATAAAAAGCCCCAGTTTCGGGGCTTTTTTTGTTTATTTGTTATGGCGGAGCTGATAAATAGAGGGGGATGATTGGAATAAAAATTGGCAATATAATATATGGATAGGAAGCATGTGGTTTTTAAGGGAATGGTACTTTTGGCATTGACCCTTTCTTTTGGTTGTAAGGAAGTTGTGGTGAACAAGAATCCAAAGGAAGATGTGGAAAAGTCGGTTGAGGTGAAGGATTCCGTAAAAATGCGGAAAGTGATGAAAGAGGAAGTTCCCAAAACCAATCTTAAATCCCTGGACGGTCTTGCGGACACTTTGTTTGTAAGGTTGGCCGATTATAGCGAGGATTTTGTGTACGACCTGCGCTATGCCACAGAAAATAATTTTTTAAAGGCCAAGGTCTACGATTGTGCGGAATGTTACACTAGGGTTAAAACGGCCCGGGCACTGCTTTTGGCCAACAAGGAATTTATGGACAAAGGATTTAAAATAAAGTTCTTTGACTGTTATCGCCCAAACGACGTACAATATAAAATGTGGGCCATAGTCCCCAATCCGCAGTACGTTGCCGACCCTGTTAAGGGATCTATACATAATAAAGGCGGTGCTGTTGATATTACTTTGACCACCTTGGATGGGGAAGAATTGGATATGGGGACCGATTTTGATTTTTTTGGAAAAAGGGCTTACCATGACAATTTGGATCTACCTAGGAATGTCCTGGATAATAGGTTGTTGTTAAAGGAAACCATGGAAAAATATGGATTTTGGTCCATAAGAACGGAGTGGTGGCATTACAATTTGGGTACTGCCTCCAATGACAAGGTGGCCAATTTTAAATGGGATTGCGATTAACGGCGTGTCAGGGATTATTATTACAGTAGTCTAAAATCCAATACCTTCCGACTCCTCGGCTCCTGGTCGAGAATCCACCTTCCCCTAGAAAGGAGAAGCCAAAAGTGGTAGAAAGCGCAAACCTTGGCTCGGAAAAATAAGATTTCTTGGACACCCAAGCACTCCATCTCTTAACTGTTAGACTTTGTATTAATGTTATTGCGATTCGTTATTTAAGTAATAGTGATAGGCCTTGATACGACTGATCCAGTCACTTTAATAGGAGTTGCTTTTTTGTAACGTCCCGAATTGTATCGGGGAGTGAAGTCACCTAGTTTTGTTTAGTGCAGCACGTTCCCACTCGCTTAAATTTTGTGGCATTCAACCACAATTTTTTCACCCTTCGGGTTGGTGGTAAAAAACAGATAGACCTCCCCACCATCCTTAATCTTAAATTTCTTCCTTATTTCCGCCACACTTATCGGAAAATTCCGAATGGTAATATTTGCTTTTTTTAATTCCAGTCTTTGTAATTCTTTTTTATTGAAGGGAATGGTCTTGATAACTTTAAACCTCCTGCCAGGAAAATCCAATAATTGATTTTGGGTGTATAAATGCGAGTGATCATGTAACTTATACATATTGAATTTATCCCCTACGGTCTTAAAGGCCCCCGACTTTAGAATGGCCGAATTGGGCTCGTATAAATATTCAAGGGGGTCCGAGTAATTGGAGTGCGCTATTTTTTCATCATCAAGTGAAAAGTTGAACTTTTCCATTTCTGATCCGCCAAGGTTTGCCGTTTTTACCAAAACTTCATTATCATAGCCCTGTTCCAATATCCATAGGATTTCCTTTACTTCATTTTTAACCGCAACAATGTGTATTTCCTTTACGAAGTGCAACTCCCGAAGGCCGGCCGATAGGTCCAGCAGAGGGGAGGTTTTTATCATTATTTTCTTCGCCTTGGACAAAATAGCATCTAGATTATCCGGTACGTTCGGAATACAATCCGACAATAAAAAAACCTTCCCTTTGGCATCATTTCTACGGGAAGGATCTATAAATACCCAGTCAAACTCAACTTTCGAATTTTTTAAAAAATCTATGCCATCCATGGCATGGGTAAAAATATTGGTCCTGCCCAAAACCTTAAAGTTGTGTGCCGCTATTTGGGATAGTTCCATGTTCATTTCACAATGATGTACCTGTCCTATATTGAGGCTGAAAAAATAACTGTCTACCCCAAAGCCGCCGGTCATGTCCAATAGTGCTGTTCCACTTATTATCCCGGCTTTATATTGGGCGGTTGTTTCGGAGGAAGTCTGTTCAATATTTAATTTGTTGGGGTAGTAGATATTCTCAGTGCCAAACCAGGTGGGAAGCTTATCCAAGCATCTGTTCTTGGCTTCAATTTGTTCTGCAATTTCCTTGTTGCTAACACCTTCAAGGTTCAAGGGTTTTAACAAAATAGTTATAAGTTCCGTCCTTAAATTTTTGTTTATAAAGTATTGAATTTCAGATGTTAGTATATTTTTGTTCAAGGTGGGGTTATAAATTTTTGGTAAGGGATTTCACAATTTTATTCTCATTAAAAAATTCCTTTAAGATCACTTTTATCGCCGTATAGCCAGGTACCGCTATAATCATTCCTGTTACTCCTAGGAGCAAACCTCCAATAATGATGATCAGGAAAATTTCCAAAGGGTGCGATTTTACGCTGTTCGAAAAGATAAAAGGCTGGGAGAAAAAGTTGTCTACCAATTGGCCAATGATGAAACCGATCATTACATAGCCGGTTTTTGGTAAAATTACACTGCTAAAATCGGCTCCCACGTTACTGGTCATGGTTAAAACCGCCATTAATATGCCTCCAATAATAGGGCCTATGTAGGGAATAAGGTTTAAAAGGGCACAGAGAAAGGCGATTACTATAGCGTTTTCGATTCCAAAAATGAAAAGGACAATAGAGTAAATGACAAACAGGATCAAGATTTGGAGCACCAGGCCAACAAAATACCGGGAAAGCAAATTTTTGATGGTTTCCATGGAATGTTGAAATTTATTTTCCTTATTATCAGGGATTAGGGTGAGTATGGATGCTTCAAAAAGCTTACTGTCCTTTAAAAAGAAGAAGGCTATAAAAAGTACGGAAAATAGTCCTACGCTAAAACTTCCCAATATGCCGATTATTGAGTTTAGGAAATCTGGAAGAATTCCAAAGTTAAGGTTGGAAAACAACTGGGAATCTTTAATACTTTGCTCCAAGTCTTCGGATTTAACCCCAATATATTGCAGGAGCTGGCGATACAAGTCCTCCAAATTGGTCTGTAAGGCATCTATGTTAAGAAGGGATAGGTTCTGTCCCTGTTGAATAAGCAAGGGTACAAATAGGGCAATTACCCCGGCAACGACCCCTACAAGGAAAATCATAGTTATTATAACAGCCACCGTATTGTTGAATTTTAATTTCTGACGAAAAAATAAAACAATGGGCCGTCCAATCAAGCTCGCAACTGCAGCTATTGCTATGTATATAAGTACGGCACTATTTTTATATAGGAAAGCCAATAGTATTACAATGGCTACAATAACTCCAAGAGCCCTTAAAATACCTTCTGCTATTGTCTTTGATGTCATATTTTAACTTTTAAAAACGTAGGAGATAATATTGGCCCCCATTTGTAAAGCCTTTAATCGGACCTCTTGGGGGTCGTTATGCACTTCAGGGTCTTCCCAACCGTCCCCAAGGTCGCTTTCAAATGTAAAAAGAAGTATTAGGCGGTTTTGCTCGAAAATGCCAAACGCCTGTGGACGTTTGCCGTCATGTTCATGTATCTTGGGCAATCCTTTTGGAAATTGGAATTGTTGCCGAAAAATGGGGTGATCTGCTCCTAATTCTATGAGTTCCTTGTCCGGAAATACTTTGGCGAGTTCTTTGCGCAGATAGGGTTCCATTCCATAATTGTCATCTATGTGTAAAAATCCGCCGGCCAGTAAATAAGTTCTTAGGTTTTCTGCTTCCTCCCCTGAAAAAAATATGTTTCCATGCCCGGTCATATGTATAAATGGATATTGAAAGATATTGGGGCTACCTACCTCCACTGTTTGCGGCTTGGGATCTATGGTAGTCCTAAGTTGTTGGTTGCAGAATTTTATTAGGTTAGGAAGTCCTGTAGGATTGGCGTACCAATCACCTCCGCCACCATATTTTAAAATGGCGATTTCCTGCGCGTATGAACTATCGGTCATATAAAAATTGAATATCAATAATATTATAACTAGCTGCTTCATATGCACTCGGACTATTACGATATTCAAATTTAAGAATATTAACCAGTTAAAAAACTAAAAGGGCCATGTATAACATTCCATGGTTTGGCAAAGAATATTAATTCTTAATAAAACTATACCTCGCCAAGATATGTCCAGTTGTGCATTACAAGTTAATTAAGGCAATGGTGGTACAGGCCACTATGGCTGCAGTTTCTGTGCGCAACCTTGTGTTTCCCAAAGCAACCGCCCCAAATCCGTTGTCCAAGGCCAATTTTATCTCTTCCGGAGAGAAATCGCCTTCCGGGCCAATTAAGATGGTAGTGTTTTCTTTGGCAGCTGCGCAATGGGACAGTTCCGTTTTTTTATCTTCCTCGCAATGTGCTATGTAAAGTTCCCCACTCTTAGGTTGGGTCATGTATTCTTTAAAGGAAATAGCGGGATTTAATTGTGGCAAATGGGATTGTAGGGATTGTTTCATGGCAGCTTGGAT
The DNA here is from genome assembly GCF_000733925.1 of Arenibacter algicola. Lineage (NCBI taxonomy): Bacteria > Pseudomonadati > Bacteroidota > Flavobacteriia > Flavobacteriales > Flavobacteriaceae > Arenibacter > Arenibacter algicola. The sequence goes on along the minus strand of NZ_JPOO01000003.1, from coordinate 1,543,521 downwards.
AACTTTCTCCATTCTGTCCATTTTAATGACCTTTCTTTCGGAATGGTCACAAATAATGGGGGTAATCTGATGAACCCCAATTTCCGTTGCCTTCTCCAAAAACCACTCAAAGCGGTCGTTAAGTTTTGTTGGGGCCACAACCATATGGAGTTGATACGGTTTTGGCGGTACCTGGGTTCGGGAAACTACTTTTGCCTTACATTTTTTATGGTCGGGAACAAGAATCTCAGCTTCAAACCAAAGCCCTTTGCCGTTGGTGATCTGCAAAATATCGCCCGCATTTTTCCTCAGTACTTTGGAAATATGCCGACTTTCATCGGGAGGAAAAATAAATTGGTCCGTATTGTTTTCTAATTCGGGATGGTAGAAAAGTTGCATGCTCTAGTTGTGAAGATTATAATTTATTCAGTTTTTGTTTGGCGTGTTCCAGTCCTAATTCAATGTAATTTAATAATTGTTCCTCGGTATCAATTCCCTCCTGGGACACATAGACGAACTCTTTCATGGGACGGTTTGTGAAATCCATAGGCCTTACGTGTTCAGAACTCAGAATCCTATCCATTTTACTGGAGATGACCCTTACCATAAGATTGTCCTTTATAATGCCTACGGTCATTTTGCCACAATATAAAAAGGCAATTCCACCAAACATTTTCTTTTCGGTAATATTCGATCGCACAGCTTGGGGCTGCAATTCAAAACTGGCTCTTATTCGTTGCGCAAATTGTTCGTTGTATGCCATAATATTTTATGGTTTCAAGATACATATTCAAAAAAATCATTTGTCCTAGTCAAGGACTATCAAGCAATGGAGCAATATTCAGTAAACCTTAAACCTTGAACCTTGGACCTTGGACCTTGAACCTTGAACCTTTCACCTTGTTATTCAATCACGTATCTCGCCTTGGCGGTAATACTTTGGTCTACAAAGTCCATTTCTTTGTATTTCAAATATCCTACAATGCCAATCATGGCGGCATTATCCGTACAATATTCAAATTTTGGGATATAGGTGGTCCATCCCCATTTTTCCTCGGCCTTTTTAAGGGCCTGTCTAATGCCCGAATTCGCAGACACTCCACCGCCAATGGCTATTTGTGTTATACCAGTCTGCTTCACGGCCTTCTTTATTTTATCCATTAGAATATTGATGATGGTATATTGGATGGAAGCACAGATATCGTTTAAATTTTCAGCGATAAAATTTGGATTATTTTTTGTTTCCCGCTGTATAAAATACAGAATACTGGTCTTTAGACCGCTAAAACTGAAGTTTAATCCATCTACCTTGGGCTTGGGAAATGGAAAAGCCTTGGGGTTTCCCAACTGGGCATATTTGTCAACCAGGGGGCCACCTGGATATGGAAGTCCCAATATTTTTGCACTCTTGTCATAGGCTTCCCCTACCGCGTCATCCAAGGACTCGCCTAAAATTTCCATGTCAAAGTAATCCTTTACCAATACTACTTGCGTATGTCCTCCACTAATGGTCATTGCCAAAAAGGGGAAGGAAGGCATTTTGTAATTTTCTTCCTCAATAAAGTGCGATAAAATATGGGCCTGCATATGGTTTACCTCAATTAAAGGAATACCCAATCCCAAGGAAAGGGATTTGGCAAAAGAGGTTCCTACCAATAAAGATCCCATTAGTCCTGGTCCGCGTGTAAAAGCTATGGCGGATAACTGTTTTTTATCGATATTTGCTTTGGCTAATGCTTGGTGCACCACAGGTACAATATTTTGTTGGTGTGCCCGTGAGGCGAGTTCGGGAACAACCCCGCCGTATTCCTCATGTATTTTTTGCGTGGCCACAATATTGCTAAGTGTCCTATTGCCGCACAATACTGCGGCAGAAGTGTCATCGCACGAGGATTCAATGGCTAAAATATAAATAGTTTTATTATCCACTTTGTTTGGAATAAAATTTGAATGTACAAAGGTAAAACATAAAGCCCTATCAAAAAATTAAGAAAAATTCTGGTCAGAGTATTTTTGGTGCTCGTTCTTATTTGCGTTTTGGGCAGTGTTATACTTTCCTTGCCATTTGTCCAGACCCGTTTTGCCAAGTATGCCACAACAGAGATCAATAAGGAATTTGGCACCAATATTAATATTGATCGTTTAAGGATTTCCCTAATTTCCTGGGATACTTCACTCAAAGGCGTTTATATTGAGGATTACAAACAGGACACCCTGTTCTATATAGATAATTTAAGTACCTCCATCCTTAACGTTAGGAATTTGGTGAACGGTAAATTGGAGTTTGGCGATATAGCCATAGAGCGACTCAATTTTAAACTTAGAACCTATCAGGATGACAAGAGCACCAATCTTGAGGTGTTTATTGATAAGTTGGACGATAAAAAACCCCGTGCCCCGGGGACTCCGCCATTTTATTTTTCTTCCTCCGACGTAGAAATAAGCGATAGTAAATTTAAGCTCATAGACGAAAATAGGGAGACAACAGAAATGTTGAATTTTGTAGATCTTAATATTTCCGCTTCGGATTTTACCATTGTTGGTCCGGATGTGGCGGCCAATATTCAAAAGATGTCCTTTAATAGTAAAAGGGGAGTGGTCGTGAATGAAATGGCCACAGAATTCAAGTATACCAAACAGCAGATGCGTTTTGACTCCCTCAGCATCAAGACCCCTCAATCCAATTTATTGGGCAAGGTGATATTCAATTACGAACGGGAGGATTTTAAGGACTTTTTGAACAAGGTAAAAATTGATGCCGAATTCGTAGAATCTACCGTAGCCTTAAATGAGGTGAACTTGCTCTATAATGAATTTGGAAGTGATATCATTGTCTCATTCTCTACTATGGTTGATGGGGTGCTGAACGATTTGAATACGAACGACCTTTTTTTAACAACGGATAATACGGGAATCCGTGGGGATTTTAATTTCAAGAACCTATTTACAAAGGATGTAGGTTTTGTGCTGGAAGCGAATATGAGGAATGTTACTTCCAGTTACTACGAGCTTAGGGCCTTGCTTCCCAATATTTTGGATGTGTTGCCGTCTTCAATTCAGAAACTGGGCCAGTTTACGGTTAGGGGAGACGCCCTTATCACCGAATCTTCAATTAATACCAAAGCCAACATAAATACCCTCATTGGAAGTAGTTATGTGGATCTGGAACTTACAGATATTGATCATATAGATGATGCCTCTTACAAGGGTTTTGTGTCTTTGATCGATTTTGATCTTGGAAATTTAATCGAATCCGACAAGGTGGGTATTACAAATCTGGATTTTAATGTGGAAGGCAAGGGAATGGTTATGGAATATTTAAACACCGAGGTAATAGGGCAGGTGTATTCCATAAATTTTAATGGCTACGACTATAAGGATATCAACGTATCCGGGATTCTTAAAGAGCAGCTTTTTGATGGCTCCCTCTTATGTAGTGATGAAAATATGCAATTTAGTTTTAAGGGCTTGGCCGATTTTGCGGAAAACAGGAATAATTTCAATTTTATTGCCTCGGTAGATTATGCCGACCTTAAAAAGATAAATATTATAAATGATAGTGTATCCATTTTTAAGGGGGATATAAATATGGATATTAGTGGGAATTCCTTGGACAATATTGTCGGGGATATAAAATTTACCAAAACCAATTACCAGAACAAGAACGAAACCTACTACTTTGAGGATTTTAAGGTCTCATCTACCTTTGAAAATGACAGCACCCGCATTATCGATATTAATTCGCCGGATATAATTACGGGATATTTAAAGGGCAATTTTAGAGTCAAGGAATTGGGTAGGTTGCTCCAAAATTCCTTGGGAAGTATTTACACCAATTACAGACCGTTCAATATTTCGGCAAATCAGAGATTGGCCTTCAATTTCAAAATCTACAACAAGATAGTGGACGTGTTTTTCCCAGAGGTAAAGTTTGATCCCAATACCTTTATTAGGGGTAATATTATTGCCGATGAAGGAGATTTTAAACTAACGTTTAAATCGCCCAGTATAGTTGCCTATGGTAATGAATTGGATAGTATAGATGTTAAGATAGACAATAAGAACCCCTTGTTCAATACCTACGTTTCTATTGGGGATCTAGCAACGCCCTACTATGACGTAAAAGATTTTAATCTGATAAACACCACTTTAAAGGATACCCTGTTCTTTAGAACGGAATTTAAAGGGGGTAGCGAGTATAATGACAGTTACAACCTCAATTTCTACCATACCTTCAATAAGGAGAACAAATCTGTTATTGGTCTAAAAACTTCCGATGTTAGTTTTAAAGGAAATAAATGGATACTCAACAAGGATGGCAACAGCAAGAATAAGGTAATCCTAAATAAAACATTGGATAGTATTACTATAGAGGAGGTAGTAATGAACAATAATGAACAGGAGCAAATTAGGTTACGGGGACAACTGGCAGATTCAACCTATAAGGATATCGAACTCCAGTTTAAGATTGTTTCCCTGGGTAAGATTACGCCTGCAATAGATAGTCTTAAGTTGCATGGGGAGGTAAACGGTACCTTGAACGTTTTGCAGAAGGATAATGTTTATTTGCCTTCCTCCAATTTGAATATCAAAAACTTTGGGGTCAATAATATTACCTTGGGAGATTTGGCCATTGGAATAGTAGGCAATAGGGATTTGACCGATTTTGTGGTGAACACTTCCTTGGTGGATAATGGGTTTGAGAAGCTCAGTGTGGTCGGAAATATCTCCAACAGGGAGGAGATTCCCCAGACAAATCTCATAGTTGATTTCAATAAGTTTAATCTGGAACCATTTAGTCCGTTGGGAGAGGGCGTTATTACCAATATCCGTGGCCTGTTACAGGGCAGCGCCATTTTAAAAGGGCCCATAAATAATCCCAATTGGAGCGGTGTACTGTCTTTAAATGAAGCCGGCATTGCTATTCCCTATTTAAATGTGGATTATAGTTTTGCGCCATACTCCAGGGTAAAGTTATCGGACCAGACCTTTCATTTTCAGAAGATCAAACTTACCGATGTGGCCATGAGTACCAAGGCAACCTTGGATGGTACCATAACCCATAGGTTATTTAAGGATTGGAGTTTGGATTTGGATGTAGATACCAATAATGACCGTTTCTTAATACTCAATACTCCGTTTAAGGAGGAGGTATTGTACTATGGCGCTGGGTATTTAAATGGTACGGGAAGAATATTTGGACCCACCACAGCCCTTACGATCAATGTAGACGGGGAAACGGCAAGGGGTACTTCCTTAAAAATCCCGATAAGTGATGTGGTTAGCGTTGGGGATTTTTCATTTATCAATTTTGTGGGAAAGAAAGTAGAGGATACGGAAAAGGGGCAACGGGTTTTAAAGGAGGTTGAGGGTCTTGAGCTGGCCTTTAACCTTGATGTTACCCCTGATGCGGAGGTTGAAATAGTTGTAGATACCAAAACTGGCAGTTCTTTGAGGGGGACAGGTGCGGGAATTTTGTTTATAGAGATCAATACCAACGGTAAATTTAATATGTACGGGGACTTCGTTGTGGTGACGGGGCAGTTTCGCTATAAGTTTGGCGGTATTATAGATAAGACCTTTAAGGTGAAGCCTGGAGGTAATATTACTTGGGAAAGGGAGCCCTTGGCGGCGCAATTAAATATGGAAGCCGTATATTCCTTAAATGCCAATCCCGCCCCACTCTTGGACAATCCTGGATATACAAGACGAATACCCACCGATGTGGTGGTAAGGCTCACAGGAGAGCTGGAAAGTCCGGTTATAGATTGGAGGATAGAATTTCCTGGTACCAACTCCATTGTTAAATCCGAATTGGAATACAGGTTGCAAGATCCTACCATAGCCGAAAAAAATGCCCTTTTTCTATTGGCACAGGGCTCTTTTGTAAATGAACAGACAGGCATAAACCAACAGGCCGTTACGGGGAATCTGCTTCAATCTGCCTCAGGAATACTCAATTCACTATTGGCGGGCGACAATGACAAAGTAAATTTTGGCTTGTCTTATGAACAAGGTATTTTGGATAGAACTACAGATATACAGACAGAGAATAGATTAGGGGTAACCTTGTCTACCCAGATTAGTGACAGGGTTCTACTCAATGGAAGGGTAGGGGTCCCGGTAGGTGGAGTGACGGAAACCGTAGTTGCCGGTGACGTAGAAGTTCAGATTTTGTTGAACGAAGAAGGGACCCTAAGTGCCAAAATATTCAATCGGGAAAATGAAATCCAGCAATTTCTGGCAGATCGTCAGGGATATACCCAAGGTGTTGGACTTTCCTATCAAGTAGACTTCGACAGTTTTAAAGAGCTATTGCGTAAGATTTTAGGGAGGAATTAAGAGTATTTTTTGACCTTTTTGGTTGTTTTGGACAATTTCTAAATAATCACTTTTCCTGAAGAATTGATTATGAATTTAACAATTTCCAAGAAATTATTCAACGAAAACGTTGGAGTGGTCCGTTGACGTCAAATTAAAGCCAAAGTGGGGTAATTATTGGAATAAGTTTGCTAGTTTTGTTTTTTTAAAATTTTTATGGCTTCAGCAATAAAAAAGATTGGTGTTTTTACATCAGGAGGAGACTCACCGGGAATGAATGCTGCTATTAGGGCAGTAGTACGTACATGTGCCTATTTGAAGGTTGAATGCGTTGGTATCTATAGAGGATATGAAGGCATGATGGAAGGTGATTTTAAGGTAATGGATGCCCGTAGTGTGAACAACATTATAAACAAGGGCGGTACAATCCTTAAATCTGCCCGTTGTTTACCATTTAGGACCAAGGAAGGCCGTCAAGTAGCTTACGATCAGTTAAAAAAAGCGGGCATAGATGCATTTGTGGTTATTGGCGGAGATGGTAGCTTTACAGGCGCATTGACCTTTAATAAGGAATTTGATTTTCCAGTAATCGGAATCCCGGGAACTATAGACAACGATATTTTTGGCACTACTTATACCTTAGGATTTGACACGGCCTTGAATACAGCCGTTGAATGTATCGATAAAATTAGGGATACGGCCAGTTCGCACAATAGACTGTTCTTTGTAGAGGTTATGGGTCGTGATGTAGGCCACATCGCCTTAAATGCAGGAGTTGGTGCAGGAGCGGAAGAGATTTTGATTCCTGAGGAAAATTTGGGACTCGAAAGATTGTTGGAATCCTTGAAGCGCAGTAAGCAATCCGGAAAATCATCCAGTATAGTGGTGGTAGCGGAAGGCGATAAAACAGGTAAAAATGTTTTCGAACTAAAAGAATACGTAGAAGAACATCTTCCCATTTATGATGTGCGCGTATCCGTTTTGGGACATATGCAAAGAGGTGGGGCGCCATCTTGTTTCGATCGTGTTTTGGCAAGTAGAATGGGTGTTAAGGCAGTAGAGGCATTGTTGGAAGGGAAAACTAACTTAATGGTGGGAATACAGGATAATACAATTACCCTAACACCGATCAGTAAGGCAATAAAAGGACATACAAAAATTGATAAGGAGCTTATGAGGGTTTCCGATATCATGACAACATAATTTAAACATTAAAAACAATAGAAATGTCAAACTTGAAAATAGGGATTAACGGTTTCGGTAGAATTGGAAGATTGGTCTTCAGAGCTACCGTAGAAAGAGATAATGTAGATGTAGTTGCTATTAACGATTTGCTGGATGTGGAACATCTTGCTTATTTGTTGGAATATGATTCGGTTCATGGAAAATTCAATGGTACCGTTGAAGTAAAGGATGGTAATTTGGTAGTAAACGGTAAAATGGTTAGGATTACTGCTGAAAGGGATCCAAAGAATTTGAAGTGGGATGAGGTTGGCGCCGATATCGTTGCGGAATGTACCGGTATTTTTACTACTTTGGAAACTGCACAATATCATATAGATGGCGGTGCCAAAAAAGTGGTTATTTCAGCTCCTTCCAGCAATGCTCCTATGTTTGTAATGGGTGTTAACCATAAGGAAGTTAAAGCATCCGATACAATTGTTTCAAATGCTTCCTGTACTACCAACTGTTTGGCTCCTTTGGCAAAAGTATTGAACGATAGTTTTGGTATAGAAGAGGCTTTAATGACTACAGTACACGCAACAACAGCTACTCAAATGACTGTTGATGGTCCTTCCAGAAAAGATTGGAGAGGTGGTAGAAGTGCTCTATTGAACATTATTCCAGCTTCAACAGGTGCTGCCAAGGCGGTAACCAAGGTTATTCCATCCTTGTTGGGTAAACTAACAGGTATGGCTTTTAGAGTACCAACTGCCGATGTTTCTGTAGTGGATTTAACGGTACGTTTGGAGAAGGAGACTTCTTATGAGGAGATCAAGAAGGCATTTAAAAAGGCTTCTGAAGGAGAATTGAAAGGAATTTTGGGATATACTGAAGAAGCAGTTGTTTCCCAGGATTTTATTGGTGATGCTAGAACCAGTATTTTTGATGCTGGAGCTGGAATTGAATTGAATTCTAAATTCTTCAAAGTTGTTTCCTGGTATGATAACGAGTCTGGATATTCCAATAAATTGGTAGACTTAGCGCAATACATCCATAAATTATAGTCTTATTGGGTAATAATTAAAAGAATCCTGAGATTAAGCAATATTTTGCTTATTTTCAGGATTCTTTATTAATAATCTTGTTATATGATATTGATTGTAGATAGTGGTGCAACAAAATCCGATTGGATTGCCTTGGATGAGAAGGGCAACCAGTTGTTCATGACCCAAACCTTAGGATTAAGTCCTGAAGTATTGACACGTCCTGTAATTGAAGACCGTTTGGCCAATAATTTTGAACTTTCCAAGAATAGGGAGGAGGTTACCCACTTGTATTTTTATGGTGCCGGTTGTGGTACCGATAGGATGAAAAAATTTTTAACCGAGATTTTTAATGATTTTTTTCCCAATGCGAAGGCGGAGGTTAAGGAAGATACCTATGCGGCCATATTTGCCACTACAAAAATTGGGCAGCACGGAATTGTTTGTATTTTAGGTACGGGCTCCAATTGCAGCTATTATGATGGTGAGAAGTTGCATCAAAAGGTTACCTCTTTGGGATATATTCCTATGGATGATGGTAGTGGTAACTTTTTTGGAAGGAAATTGATAAGGGATTATTATTTTAATAAGATCCCAATGGATTTGGCGACCAAGTTCGCGAAGGAATACAATTTGGATGCCGATGTAATCAAGGAGAATCTGTACAAACAGCCCAATCCAAATACTTATTTGGCCACTTTTGCCAGATTTATTGTGGAAAATAAAAACCACCCTTATTGCAGAGGAGTAATAGATAAGGGATTTCAGCAGTTTGTGAACAACTACATTATGCAGTTTGAATTGGCTACAAAAGTACCTGTTAGTTTTGTAGGCAGTATTGCCTATTACCTTAGGGAAGAACTTGCTACCGTAGTGGAAAGAAATGATCTTATCCTAGGTGTTATAAGACAAAGACCCATAGAAGGTCTGGTTGAATTTCACAAAAGCTCTATTTAATAGCGATCATAGATATTTCAACATTTACAAATTTGGGAAGGTTGGCAACTTCTACAGTTTCCCTGGCTGGAGCGGTATCCGCGTCAAAATAGGCGCCATAGACTTCATTTATTTGTGAAAACTGGTGCATATCCTTTACGAAAATCGATGATTTAACAACATTTTCAAAAGTCATTCCTGCCTCGGTAAGAATGGCTTTTAAGTTTTGCATGGATTGCTCGGTTTCTTTTTTAATATCCCCTGAGACCAAATCCCCATTTTTTGGGTCTATAGGAATTTGACCTGAGATATACAGGGTATTTCCTGCCAGTACTGCTTGATTGTATGGCCCAATCGGGGCAGGCGCGTTTGTGGTGGTAATAATTTTTTTCATTTGTAAATTATAGGTTTTCGTATTTTAATTATTTGCCTCCATTGGATTGTAGATCTAGTAGGCATTCTGGACCGAAACTAGGGATTGCCCCATTTTTGGCCGTTAGCATTTTGGCCATTCCCCATCCAAATTGTAGCTCTGCCCGCATGAGGCAATTCTGTTCGTTACAATGACTTTTGGCATCAGGGTCTTCATGATCGTTTACAGCCTCTGTTCCCAGGTTTACCAATCCAAATAAATGTCCCGCCTCGTGGTTTAAGGTAGCTGCTTCTACGGTAGAAGTACTGATCAACGAACTTTTTGAGGCCAAATTTCTAATGGTGGCTTCATAAATCACCATGGAGGTGTTGCGGTAAACGGCTCCAAGGGTTACCAGATCCTCATCGGGATTGTCACTACTGGCAGTGGCATCCGTAAAATAGATATACAGTCCCAAAGTGTCTTCATTATTATATACGGTTCTATTTTCTTTTTCCAAATCAAATATTTCGTCAATGGACAAACTATCCTTTTTGGGAGAGTCCAATTCCTTGTAAATAATACTTATATTATCTTTATAGGAACGTTCGTTTAGTAGGTTTACAAAATTGGAAACTGCCGTTTCCGTAGGCGCAAAATTCGTTACATATGCAATTTCGATGACCAAGTTTTTAAAATTGGTGTCGGAAAGCAAGTCGTTTGCAGAATCGCCCGGACCTTTTAGATTGGCTGTTTTATCTACCTTTAGGGTCTCGCTGTCGCTGGAGTCCTTGGAACAAGCTAGGAACAAGGTAAAGGTCAATAAAAACACTAAGGATATTTTTTTCATTATTGTCAGTTTTTATTAAAGGGCTGTCACTTCTAAGATAACGACAAATATTGCACGGTATTACTCCAAAAGGGTAAGTTTGGCTAAATAGTCGTAATGTTTTCCTTTGCTTACAAGCTCACAAGTTAAATTATTCGCATTCGCCGCACGTTGCAAAGTATTATAATCCAAATATAACCAATCCAAGGGTTCACTTTTCTCCCCCCTATATTCCATTTCAAAAGTGACTTCCCCGTAATAGTTTTGGTTATCCGGAATCCAATAGCCCCCATCCTCATCTTCATCGTACATATAAATGATATCGCTCGAATCCAAAAGTATCTGACCTTTAGGTTTTAAGAGCGATTTTAAATGGGTAAAGAATTGGTCTATGTTCTTTAATTTTCCCACTATTCCAATTCCGTTCATGAGCATTAGCAGGGTGTCGTATTTTTGAAGCTTAAAATCTTGAATGTCTTGTAATACAGTATGTTCTATACCCCTTAGTTTACAGGTTGCAATGGCTCCTGGAGATTGGTCCAGGGCCGTAACGGCAAAGCCTTTTTTCTGTAAATAGAGGGAATGGCTTCCTGCTCCACAGCCAATATCCAGGATGTTGCCCTTGCAAAGCTTTAGCGCGTTTTGTTCCAAAGGGGGCATTTTCTTAAAGTCCCTAAAGAGGTAGGCAATGGGTATTATATCCTCCTCATCCAATGACGAATAGGTCTTTATGTCTTCGGAATAATTACCGGTTTGGTAATCCAAAACTGCATTGCCCAGAATGTCCTTAGCCATTTAAATTTGTTATTTACATGCAAATGTGGGACTTTTAACCAACTTTTAAAAGTTTATTCCATAATGGATGAGGTAATTAGGCAACTTTCTAAGCTGGCGCAGGAAAAACATAATGAGAATAAGAAATTCTTCGGCAAACTTCGGAAAAAACCCCCGAAAGATTTGGACTATATCATGCAGGACCTGCACGAGGCGGAGTTTAGGAAAATCGATTGTTTAAAATGTGCCAATTGTTGCAAGACAACGGGCCCGCTATTTACCAATGCCGATATAGAGCGTATTGCCAAACATTTCCGAATGAAACCACAGAAATTTATCGATCAATTTTTGAGGATGGACGAGGAGAATGATTATGTGCTGCAAAGTGTTCCCTGTACTTTTTTGGGAGCCGATAATTACTGTTCCATTTATGAGGTAAGACCTAAGGCTTGCCGTGAATTTCCACATACGGACAGAAAAAAATTTCAGCAGATAAGTAATCTTACCTTAAAGAATGTGGCTATTTGTCCGGCGGCTTATAATATAGTGGAAGAAATGAAAAAAATAATTAAGTTGAAGTAGCCAGATTCCAAAATAAACCTTGAGTGCCAGAGGGTAACAACGTATTTCTTTATTTTAGGATAATTATATAAAGACAACTATTTTGTAAATTTAGACTATGGAAGCCATTTACAATTATTTTGAAACTATCCCTCCTGCGCACCGAAGTATCATATTGGTTTCAGGGATTGCCTTTTTTTGGATATTGGAGTATATTATTCCCTTGTTTCGGTTAAAATATAGCAAGCTACGGCATGCGGGGATCAATATTTTTTTCACCCTTACAACCATCCTAGTAAATTTTCCCTTGGCCTTTTTGCTATTGAAGACTAGTGATTGGACCATAGCCAATAATTTTGGTGTCCTACAGTGGTTGCCTGTTATGCCCTTATGGCTAAAGGTATTGCTCGGGGTAATGTTGCTGGATTTTCTAAGTGCCTGGTTGGCCCATTGGGTAGAACACAAGATAAAAGTGCTTTGGGGCTTTCATCTAATTCATCATACAGATCATGAGGTAGACACTACAACTGCCAACCGGCATCATCCGGGAGAAAGTGTAGTCCGATTTATTTTTACTTGTTTCGGTACTTTTGTCGTAGGGGCACCTGTTGCCATCATTATGATATATCAGGCGCTTTCGGTTATTTTATCGCAATTTAACCATGCCAATATTTCACTGCCCAAAAAGGTGGATGATGTGTTGAGCTGGGTTATTGTTTCTCCGGATATGCACAAAGTGCACCACCATTATAAATTACCTTATACGGACAGTAATTATGGCAATATATTTTCTATTTGGGATAGACTTCTTGGGACCTTTATGAAATTGCCCAATAGTGAGATTGTCTATGGTGTGGATACCTATCCCAATGAAAAGGAAAATTCTGATATAGGCGCATTATTGAAAATTCCCTTTAAACCGTATAAGTCCCCGGAAAAAATGGATGTAAAATCTACAAGTCAATTGTAAATTAGATATTTAGCCCTTATTTTTTGGAATTGATCAATATCTTCTTTCCAGGTTTTTTTAATTTCCTCCTGGGAAAGTCCGGCCTCTATCTGCTTCTGCAATTCTGCAGTTCCGGCATGTCTGGTAAAGCCACTTGTGTTAAAAAATAAACTTTTGTCCTTGGTGTTTTTGTAGGCATCCAATAAGTACTCCAAATTCACAGTATTCATTTTAGGGGTCTTGGATAGGTCCTTTCCATAACAAATTTTGCCATTCTCTTTTGGGTCCTTGGATCCGAAATTGGGTGCAGGGGTATATTTGAAATTGTATTTGATACTGTCCAAAAAGGAGGCGCCGTATCGTTGAAACTGAAACTCTGTCCCTCGACCTGCATTTACATTGGTCCCTTCAAATAATCCCAAACTGGGGTAGAGGTAAATTGAGGTATTATTGGGAAGGTTGGGGGAGGGCCTAATAGGTAATATGTAATCTTTGTTGTGATTGTAATTTTCCATCGGGATTACCGTCAGGTCCGCTACAACTTTGTTTTCCAGCCAGCTTTCTTTGTTGATCATATTGGCATATTCCCCTATGGTCATCCCGTAAACCAAGGGAATATTAGTCATTCCCAAAAAGCCCCTGTGTTCGGTTTCCATGGTAGGACCATCTACGTAGTGTCCGTTCGGATTGGGTCTGTCCAGGACAATTACCGGAATATTGTTTTCTGCACAAGCCTCCATGACCAACTGCATGGTTGCGATATAGGTGTAGAAACGTACCCCTACATCCTGAATGTCGAACAGAATAACATCAATATGCTGCAATTGCTCTTTGGATGGCTTACGGTTTTTTCCGTATAGGGAAATTATGGGAAGTCCCGTTTTTTCGTCCTTTCCATCGCTTACCTTTTCCCCGGCATCTGCTTCACCCCTAAACCCGTGTTCAGGTGCAAATACTTGTTTTATATTAATGTCATTGGCCAAAAGGGAATCCACAATATGGGTGTAGGACAGTGGTTGGGTATCCTTAAAGATGACACTGGTCTGATTGGCTACAATTCCAACTCTTTTTCCTTGGAGCAAGGGCAGGTAAGCTTCAGTTCTGTTGGCTGCTACGATTATGGGAAGATCGGTGGCAAGGGTATCCTGTGTTACTAAAGGATTTAGTTCCTTATTATGGGTTTTGGTATGGTTTCCACAAGCAGAAAGTGTAAAAAACAATAATAAAACTGTATTTTTGAAAATGGAAAAAACTGCCATAAATTGAATTTAGAATTTTTTATTGCCAAACGCCTTGTTACAGGTAAAGAGCATAAAATTAGTATATCTGCTCCAATAATAAAAATAGCTATTGCTGCAATTGCATTGGGGGTGATAATGATGTTGGTGGCCATTTCTACAGGGGTTGGTCTAAAACATAAAATACGGGAAAAGATAGCAGCCTTTAACGGCCACATCCAAATATATAATTACGATAACAACACTTCCGATGTTTCCATGGTTCCAGTTTCCCTTGATCAGGAATTTTATCCTGAATTTAATTCGGTCAGTGGTATACAGCATATTCAGGGAGTAGCCACCAAGGCCGGGATAATACGAACCGAAGAGACTTTTGAAGGCATTCTGGCAAAAGGTGTTGGGGCAGATTATAATTGGGATGTATTTAAAGAGTTTTTGGTTGATGGCGCCCTGCCCAATTTTGTAGGGGAAATCAATAGTGAAACACTGATATCCCAGGTTTTGTCCAATCGGTTAAATTTGAAAACCGGTGATTCTTTCGTTGCCATTTTCTTTAAGGAAGATGATGCTTCCAAAATGCCAAATCAAAGAAAATTTACAATAACGGGTATTTACGACAGTGGTTTTGAAGAGCTGGATGGCTCTTATATCTTTATAGATCTGCGCCACATTCAACACATGAATAAATGGGCAGATAATGAGGTAGGAAACTTTGAAATCTTTGTTGATGATTTTGATGAAATGGACAATAAGGCCATGGAAATTTATGGAAAGACCTTGTCCAATCTAGATACTCAGACCATAAAGGATAAGTATTACAGGATTTTTGAATGGCTTGGACTTTTCGATTTTAATATAGCATTGATCATTGGTATAATGATCATCGTTGGGGGAATCAATATGATAACTGCCCTGCTCGTTTTAATATTGGAGCGGACCCAAATGATAGGGATCTTAAAGGCCTTGGGGTCGTCCAATTGGAGTATACGCAAAATATTTTTATATAATGCTACTTATTTGATAGGTGTTGGACTCTTGTTGGGCAATATTATCGGATTGGGCATTATAGGATTGCAGTACAAATTCCGTATGTTCAAATTTCCCAACCCCAAGGAGTATTATATAGATTATATTCCTGTACACCTTGATGTAATTACCGTGGTATTGCTCAATATTGGGGTTTTAATATTATGTCTGTTGATGTTGCTTCTGCCGTCCTATATAATAACTAAAATTTCTCCGGTAAAGGCCATACAGTTCGAATAGAATTTTGTAATTTTTTAAATCTTGAATCGGTAACAAAGTGATAACTTTCCTCCAAAAAAGTAAAAGTAGATGGTGAAGCTAAAACTACATGATCAATTAGTGAAAATAGATGAAGGGGAATTGGTAGGCTACTCAGCGGAAGGCCATGAGTATATTCACCAAAAAGGTAGCCCAGGATGGCGTAACTCGGATACCGAAATGTTTCCTATAATAGGACCCACCAATGAGGCAAATTTTAGGGTCACGACCCCCAAAGGTGCGGCTGTGCAGGACCAACACGGCCTATTGAGGGAAATGGCATATCAACTTGTTTCACAAACCGAGACCAAAGCCATCTTTAGGAAGCAATATGTTTCCGGGACCCCTATTAAGAACTCTAAATATCCCTCCAAATCCACAGAGGAATACTTGTCTTGGCCATATAATTTTGAATTTACGAAGTCCTTCGAGATTTCGGAAAATGGATTAAGAATTCAATTCAAAATAACGGCTGAAGAAGATATGCCCTTTATGCTGGGATATCATCCTGCATTTAAACTAACTTCGGAAAGGGCCTCCATAAAAACCGCCGAGCGTACCATTGCCCTACAGGAGGTACTGGATGTGGGCAGTAGAGCCTTGCCGGTTATGGATTGTAACTCCCTTACCTTGGTGGATGTTGGTGAGCTTATTATAAAAACCGAAGGCTTTGGGAATTTTATGTTATGGACAGAGGTTCCCAATATGCTGTGTATAGAACCAATTACCTTCTATCCCTATGCGGTAAGCCAGAAGAAATTACACAGTGGATTTCAGCCGGTAAATAGGTCTGAAAATATTTTTTCGGTAATAATACAACCTAACATTTGATACGATAAGAATGACAGAAGCATTACAATTACATTATGGTTATCTTTTTGAACCAGAGTTGTTAGAGGAAATTAGGACGGTGGGCAGCTATAAAAAAGTTAGCCAAGGCCAAACTCTAATGGAAATCGGTGACAATATTAAGTCCATGCCCTTATTGCTGAGCGGAGCTATCAAGGTTTTAAGGGAAGATGGTGATGGCAATGAACTGTTGTTGTACTTCGTAGAAAAAGGGGACACTTGCGCTATGACTTTTTCTTGTTGTATGGGGAATAAGACAAGTGGTATTAGGGCCGTGGCAGAAACAGATACCGAATTATTGATGATTCCCGTGGGTTATCTGGAGACATGGATGGGAAAATACAAATCATGGCAGAGATTTATATTGGACAGTTATAATGCCCGTATGATGGAACTTATGGAGACCATAGATACACTTGCTTTTCTAAGAATGGATGAGCGATTATTGAAGCACTTGCAGGATAAGGCCAAAGTAACCCACGATGATGTATTATATGCGACCCATCAAGAGATAGCCTACGACCTTCACACTTCGAGAGTGGTGGTATCCCGGCTATTGAAAAAGATGGAAAATGATGGTAAGATAGAACTTTATCGAAATCAGATAAAGGTGTTGGATCTGTAGTTTTTTATGTTTAGTACTTGTTATTGAGAAGTTTAAGTGTTAAACTTGTCTTGGTAAAAGTAAAGATGTATGAGGATTGGTTTTTGCAAGTATGCCCTTGTCCTGTCCGTAATTTTAGCGGGTTGTGGTAATGCCAACAAGAAAGGGGAAATAGATATGCCCCGTCCCAAGGAGATTGCCAAAGTTGCGGCCCTGCCTAAGAATATTAAAACACCGATAGGAAATCCAAATTCCAAGGAAAAGGAACTTTTGGGAAAACTCCTTTTCTATGACCCCATCCTTTCAGGCGGTAAGGATATTGCCTGTGCCAGTTGTCATCATCCCGCTACCGGATATGCCGAGTTCTTGGATCTATCCATAGGTGCAAATGGTCAGGGGTTGGGAAGTAAAAGGGCATTCAAGGAGCCGAACGAAATTCCCCTCATGAAGCGAAATTCCCCCACCATTTTAAACACGGCATATAATGGAATACATGGGAAAGAAGATTATGATCCGGAAAATGCTCCCATGTTTTGGGACGATCGTGTAAAAAGTTTGGAAAAACAGGCGTTGGAGCCTATCAAGACTCTGGAAGAAATGAAGGGTGTCCATTTTTCAAAGTCGCAAATTTTAGCCGAAGTGGCCTCCAGACTTCAATCCATTCCTGAATACAAAAGTCTTTTTGCGGAAGCCTTTGGTGAGGATGCACCAATAGACAGTATTCATATCGGCATGGCCATTGCCTCCTTTGAAAGAACTTTAGTTGCCAATAATTCCCGATTTGATCAATATATGGCAGGAGATGTAAACGCCATATCCCATTCGGAAAAGGAAGGCTTGGAACTTTTTAAATCTGTAGGTTGTATCAATTGCCATAACGGGCCTATGTTTTCCGACTATGAATTGCACGTGCTGGGAGTACCGGAAAACAAGAAGGTTCCAGAACCGGACAGTGGCTTCCAGGAAAGTTTTGCATTTAGGACAGCTTCACTTAGGAACCTTCGTTTTACCGCTCCCTACATGCACAATGGTGCCTTTCAAAACTTAAAACAGGTGTTGGAATTCTATGAGGATATTTCTTTTGGAAAAACACGAAATCCCTCGGTATCCAAGGAAATGTTCGATCCCTTTGTAAGGGAGCTGCAATTAAGTGTAAAGGATATGTCCTTGATCATTTCTTTTTTGAATACCCTTAACGACGAAAATTTTGACAAGGAAATTCCCGGAAAGGTTCCCAGTGGATTGCCTGTAGGAGGAAATATTCAATAGTTGGTTGTTCTGTGGCAATTAATTGTATTTGCAATCCTCTGGATCGGATTTTATATAATATTTACGATAATTGGAAGCCTTGGGGTCCATACATCCCTTTAGGTTTTTTAATTCCACTTTTCTAAAGTCTATGGGCTGTCCCTCGGCCTGTAAAGCAATAAAACCTTCCTTTAATAATTTACCGTCGATCTTAATGGCCGGATCATATCGGTTGGCAACTCCGCCCCCTATTTGTGGTTTAGTGTATTGCAGTACCTCGTCTCCATTTACAATATGGGTCACGATGGAATCTCCCAAAACTATAGCTTCGGCGCGTACCCATTGTTCTCCGAAATAAGTTTTGGAAGTAGAATTGATACAGTGTCTTGGGTCAATTTTGCCTTCGTAAACAACATCGGTTCCCGGGGAACACATATTTCCGGTGGGCCGGGATTTTCCTTCTTCCAATCCCGCCAAAAATTGCATTTCCACAGAAATGGGCCAATCCTGCTCCTTGGGCATCGTCCTTGGGTCTTGGGAATGGAACATTACCCCGCTATTTTTTATAGTGTAACTTGGTGCTCCCGGGTGCAATTCTCCCACAAATCTATACTCTATTACCAAATGATAATAGGAATAAGGGGTGTTGTAATAAAGATGGCCGTAACGTTCATTAAACTCGCCCTCATATTTGTCATAGCGTACCTTTATAATACTATCCTCTACCCTAAAGGTGTCTCCATAATTGTCCCCTACTTCATAATGGTGAATCTTGGTGGTCCAATCATTTATGTCCTTTCCATTGAACATGGAAATCCAACCGTCGTTTTTTTCTTGGGAAACAGACTTTACCGTGCTGCACTGGCTAAGAAGTAAGGCTGTTATAATACAACTTATGATAGTGGACATTTTGCGCATATTCCCGGGATTTATTTGAATTGAGGGTACAAGATAAAATATTTAATGTTTATTAGAGCCAACTTCAATTGAAGTAATGTGTGTAAAGGCCAAAATTCTGTAACCTTCGTTACATTGGAATAAGGTATTTAATACTAAATTTGGTGAATGAGGCGATTTTTACCTTTTTTGGATTGGCTTCCAAAATATAACAAAAACCTTTTTGGAAAAGATTTGGTCGCGGGTATAACCGTGGGTATAATTTTAATTCCCCAAGGTATGGCCTATGCCATGATTGCCGGGCTACCTCCGGTTTATGGTTTGTATGCCTCATTGTTCCCCATTTTAATGTATGCCTTTTTGGGGACGTCAAGGCAAATTGCCGTAGGTCCCGTGGCCATGGATTCGCTATTGGTGGCTGCGGGATTGGGGACCTTGGCCATATCAGGAGTACAAAATTACATTTTAATGGCCTTGTTCCTGTCTTTCATGGTAGGGGCATTTCAATTGACATTTGGGTTTTTTCGCATGGGCTTTCTGGTAAATTTTATGTCAAGGCCGGTAATTAGTGGATTTACCTCCGCAGCCGCTGTAATCATTATTTTTAGTCAATTAAAACACTTATTGGGAGCGGATATCATTAACAGCAATAAATTTCACGAGTTGGTAATAAATGCTTTTCAGCATTTATCAGAGACCAATATTTATGATTTCTCGATTGGGATAATAGGAATTCTGATTATTGTTTCATTTAAAAAATGGTTTGATAGATTTCCCGCCATATTGCTGGTTGTTGTTCTAAGTACACTTGTTGTTTACTTTTTCGATTTGGAGGCCTTTGATGTTCAGGTGGTAGGTGAGGTACCTGCAGGCCTGCCATCTTTTAGTATTCATAGTTTTAGTATGGAAAAGGTTAGGGAAATATGGCCTATTGCCCTAACAGTGGCATTGGTTGGATATTTGGAGGCAATTTCTATTGGCAGGGCATTTGAAGAAAAAGATAAGATAGAAACCATAGACCCTAACCAAGAGTTGATAGCTTTGGGAGCTTCAAATATGATAGGATCATTTTTCCAGTCCTATTCGGTTACCGCTAGTTTTTCTCGCTCGGCCATAAATTACGAAGCAGGTGCCAAGAGTACCGTGGCTTCGATGATAAGTGTTGTTATGGTAGCTCTGACACTGTTATTTCTTACGCCATTATTCTATAATTTGCCAAAGGCAGCGCTGGCCTCCATTATTATGGTTTCCGTTTTTGGATTAATAGATCTTTCCTATCCCAAAAAATTATGGTACCAAAGTAGGGATGAGTTTCTGGTTCTTTTGATAACTTTTTTAATTACCCTTGCCGTTGGAATTGTAGAAGGTATTTTAATGGGGGTGTTATTGTCCTTGCTCCTGATGGTGTACAGGACCTCCAAACCCCATTTTGCCGTGTTGGGAAGTATTAAGGGGTCCGATTATTACAAAAATATTAGCCGTTTTGGAGATGAGGCCGAGGTTCGTCCAGACCTGTTGATAGTAAGGTTTGATTCCCAACTTTATTTTGGGAATTCGGGCTACTTTAAAAGTGAGCTTTTCAAGTTTATCAATGTAAAGGGCCGTTCCTTAAAAGCGGTGATTTTGAATGCTGAAGCCATTAATTATATTGATGCCAGCGCATCTGCCATGCTGATCAATGTTATTGAAGAAATCCACAGCCGAAACATCGAGTTTTATATTGCCGGAGCTACGGGACCCATTCGGGACATAATATTCAAGAGCGGAATTATCAATAGCCTTCATAAAGAATATCTTTTTGTAAAGATAAAGGAAGCCGTGGCCTACCACGATGATCCCAACACCATTCCCTTGCTTAGGGAGAGGGTGGCACATCAAAACCAAAGTAACTAATGTTGCATTCGGGGAGGTCTATATTATTTACCTTTGCAAATAAAGGTGATTTTCTTTTGAAAAATATTTTGATTAAATTTTAATCACCGCCCAAAAAATAATAAGGTATGAGCCAAAAGAATTTTGGATACCAATGGTAATATTACATGATAAATTACTCCAGTGGTTCTTGGGACGGCTTATTAAAAACCAATAAATTTATAAAGATGAAAATAGAACAGATTTATACAGGATGTTTGGCGCAGGGCGCATATTATATAGAAAGTAAAGGAGAAGTGGCCATTATTGACCCCTTACGTGAGGTTGAGCCATATATAAAAAGGGCCAAAGCGGATAAAGCGACCATAAAATATATTTTTGAAACTCATTTTCACGCAGATTTTGTGAGTGGACACATTACCCTTTCCAAAGAAACAGGAGCCCCTATTGTGTATGGTCCCACGGCCAACCCTTCTTTTGACGCCATCATAGCTAAAGATGGTCAGGAATTTAAGCTTGGGGATATCACCATTAAGGCATTGCATACCCCTGGGCATACTATGGAAAGTACTACCTATCTATTAAGGGATGATAAGGGTAAGGATTATGCTATATTTTCTGGGGATACCTTGTTTTTGGGTGATGTAGGTAGGCCAGATTTGGCGCAGAAAGCAGCCAATATGACCCAAGAGGATTTGGCCGGGTTATTGTTCAATAGTCTAAGAACCAAAATTATGCCTTTGGCCGATGATGTTGTGGTTTATCCCGCACATGGTGCTGGTTCCGCCTGTGGCAAGAACATGATGAAGGAAACCGTGGATACCTTGGGCAATCAAAAGAAAATGAATTATGCCCTGCGTGCCAATATGACCAAGGAGGAATTTGTTAAGGAGGTTACAGAAGGACTAATGCCACCTCCAAAATATTTTCCGCTCAATGTAAAAATGAACAAAGAAGGATATGAGGATATAGGGGAAGTATTGGAAAGGGGTACTACCGCTTTGTCTCCCGATGCCTTTGAAGAGGCAGCCAATGCCACGGACGCCGTAATTTTGGATGTAAGGCATCAGGACGAATTTGTAAAGGGATTTGTTCCGCGATCTATTTTTATAGGGTTGGATGGGAGTTTTGCCCCTTGGGTAGGTGCCCTAATTGCCGATACCAAGCAATCTATATTATTGGTGGCTCCGGAAGGGAGGGAGGAAGAAGCAATTATTAGATTGTCCAGAGTTGGCTTCGATGCAACAATTGGTTATTTAAAGGGAAGTTTCAAGGCCTGGAAGAACTCTGGAAAGGAATATGATACCATTACCTCCATTTCCGCCAAAGACTTGAAAGACACTTTGGATAATAAAGAAGTTCCTGTTTTTGATGTTAGGAAGGAATCTGAATACCTTTCCGAGCATATTGAGAATGCGAACAACACCCCTTTGGATTTTTTAAATGACCATATGGCAGAATTTCCTAAGGAGGATACTTTTTACGTGCATTGTGCAGGAGGATATAGGTCGGTTATAGCGGCATCCATTTTAAAAAGTAGGGGCATCCATAACCTAGTGGATATAGGAGGTGGCTTTGATCAAATGAAAAATTCGGGCTATAAGGTAACCGACTATGTTTGTCCTACAACGCTTTAAAAGTGATATTTATCATATTTTAAAATTCGGTTTGTGTATATTTTAGCCTACTAAATCTAAAATAAGCACCTATGATTTTACAATACTTGCCATTAGTAAATTGGAGCAACGGAATTATAATGATATCTGTTTTTGGCGCCGTTTGTGTTGGTCTGGTTACCGCCGTATTGATGTTGATGAACAGTGGTAAGAAAAAATAGGCCGGGAATTTCATTAATTTGAAATACCCGACCATGTTTCTTTAAATAGAAAGTGGAGAGAAGTGAATGGCCTTGTTAGGGTATTTTCTTAAATACCATGACAGGATCCGTTTGGTATCCATATTTTCTTTTTGGAGCTCTAAATAGTTTTCCAGGGCGTCAATACTATTTATTTGCTCGTGCCTTGGTAAGAATCCATAGCCCTTGTATTTGTTGTTGGCCACCAATACAAAGGCTTCTTCCTTTGTGTGCCTACCCTTTTCCTTGATCACTAAATTTTGGTTTTTGTCCATTAATGCCTCAATAGCGTTTTGTACTTTGGCATTATATTCCATGGGCGATTCCGTTCCCCTGCATATTCCGCTGCAATTGGTAATACTATAATGGGAGCAACTGCTAATATTTTCCTGTAAATGACAGAATTTAGGACATAAACCGTAGTTTTTACATAATTCCTCCAAAAACAACCTGCATTCCGTTATGGTATTAAAAGTAGATATGGGGCTGGGCGTCAATTTTAATTTGTTGTACGCCAGGTGTTGTATTCCGTTCCGATCTTCATAGGAAAAAATGGCATATTCTGTTGAGGTGCGTTTCTGACTTTGATTGTATAAAGGGAAATGTTGTTTAATGGCTGCCGATTCCATTAAAAGGGCAATAAGCTCGTTCCCGGATAATTCAAAATCAATGTCGTGTGTGGCCTTGCACATTAAAACTTCTTTGTTTGCCTTGTCATAAAAATGTCCAAGAACCCGTTTTTTTATGTCGATGGCCTTACCTACATATATTATTGCTCCCTTTGCGTCTTTAAAATAATAGACACCAGGTGAATTGGGCAGTCTTTCAAAAATTTCCTTGGGCAATTGTGGTGGTAAGGTAGCTTCCTGTGAGCGTGCATTGAGAAAGGATTTAAATACCTTTTCGGCACCATCTGTCCTTAAGAGTTTTTTAAACAGAATTACCGTGGCCTGGGCGTCCCCTTTCGCCCTGTGGCGATCCGTTAAGGGAATATTCAAAGAGCTGCATAATTTTTCCAAACTATAGGAATTTAGGCCAGGGATAAGTTTTCTGGACAATCGTACAGTACATAATTTTTTGCGGGAAAAATTAATTCCGATATTCTGAAATTCATTTTTGATGACATTGTAGTCAAAGTTTACGCTATGGGCCACAAATACGGTGTCCTGCGTTATTTCCAATACCTTTGAAGCTATTTCTTCCCAAGTGGGGGCATTCCGCACCAAATCATTATCGATCCCCGTCAATCCAGTAATAAAGTAGGGAATTTCACATTCAGGGTTTACCAGGGAAGTATATTCATCAATAATTTCATAACCGTCGTATTTGAAAATGGAGATTTCAGTAATCTTATTCCCTTTAATCCCGTTTCCGGTTGTTTCTATATCAATGATGGTGTACATGTAATAAGGTGCTGGACGTAACAGAACCTTAAAGTTATAGGAAATTGATTAAAAAATGATCCCCAACGGGTTAAATTTATTCAAAGGAGTACTTAGTCCAAATCCTTGATTACCTCCGTTAAGGCTTTATAAATGATCGGCCCTGTTTCTGGTCCCAAGGAATTTTCTTCCCCATAGGTATCGCTTTCATCATTGTACAGGTAGGGTTTTCCCGTATCCCATTCACTTTTTGGTATGATGTATCCAATTTCATCATTGGAAAGACCCAGGTAAAATTTGTACTTGTCGGAAATCAAATCCTGAAGTGGCGGTATCTCTATGGGCTGAATGTCAAACTCACGCCCTTCGGGAGCTTCTACACCACCATATACAATTTCGGGATATATTTCCCCAGGGATACTTAAAAATAGGGCAGGACCTATTCTAATGGCACCCACTTCTGTTCTGGATATAAAATATTCCGGCATTCCAATATTTATAAGACCAATACCACTGGCAATTTTAAAGGTAGTATTGTTCAATGGTGCAAATATGGTCTTCGCCCTCAATGAAATATTGGAACTGGTCAAGGTATCTCCTTTTTTCTTAAGCACAGCCAAGGACATTAATGCAATTTGATCGCCAAGCGCCTTGGTTTTTTCAAAAGTGGGTTCAAAATATTCTTCTCCGGTAAAGGGATCTGGAATGCCCAAGGAGGGATGCGGTGCCATTAGTCCACCAATTGCCCCCGAAAAATAAATGGCCACACCGCCAAGTCCTTCTTCTACTTGTACCTCTCCATTGTACACGCCATTTTCCATGGCTTCCCGTATATAATACGGAAAATCCGAACTGATCAATAAGTTTTGCGACCATAATGTTTCCGGGTGGTTGGCCCAATTGATAAGGGTTCCCATGGTGGTATCGTTTTCGGCATCCAAAACCTGCATTAAATGTATTCCCGTGGCCTTAACAATAGGTTTTCGGGTGTCTTTGATGAGTTTGCCATCTTCCCCGGAAAGGTCTTCGGCAAAAACCAATTTAGCCGGGCGTAGATTATTGGCTGCCTCTGTAATGGCAGCAACGGTTTGGGATTTGACATATTCCATCATTTCTGGATTTACTCCGGAATTAAAGATGTTTTTGCCCCAGATGCCCACAAGGTCATTGCTCTCGTGGGTGTGGGTAGAGGATAATAAGGTGTAATCTATTCCCAGCTCTGCAGGTATTCGTTTTCTGATATCGATTACATCGCCATGTAAAAAACCGATGGCATCCATAGAAATCATGGCTATTCTTGTATTGCCATCATCGATAAGCATTACCCTGGACCAAACATCGTCATGTACCCCTTGGGCAGGTTTTGCATTGCTCATCCCTGCTATCCAATAAGCATCAAATTTCCCATTGTTATTGTTGTCGTTATAGGTGTCGCCTTCGGCCTTGCTGTATTTGTTGTTTCCATTGGCATCGTTCCAAGTGTCTACAATGGTAGGGGTAATGGGTCTTTTTGCAAATCCCGCTTTTATGGGTTGCGGGGTTTTATTATCAATTTTAAGATCGATGGAATAGTCCGGATGGCGGTCGCGCCAGTTGTACATCAATACCGATGCCCCAACGATTATCAGTAGCAGTATACCTATCCCAAGAATTTTTAAGGCCTTTTTTAAAGTTTTCATTATTTATGTTTTATAGCTTGGTATGCGTTAATTCATTGGCCAATTTAAAATTGAGTTCCATGAGATAATCGCCCATACTTGGCCCGTACCATCCCATTAACCGAGCTTCATAGGTGTCATAATAATAGTACTTTTGTGGTACGATATAGCCCAGGTATTGACCGTTAAAACTGCTGAGAACGGAATTATATCCCTGAAGTTCCAAGGCATTTTTTAAATCCAGACCGTATTCCCCGCTTAATTCATAAGGCAGGGCAAGCCAGATGAGGTTGTTGAGTTTAAGGCCTTGTACCTGGATAGGGTTCATCTTGGGCATCAGTTTGCTGCCAAGATAGGGGGACAGCCGCAAGCGGTCCGATATGTATAGGAACTGCAGCTTTGGAATTTCTATTTCCGAAGATATCGCAGTTAAGTCCATATCTGCCTGATATTCCATTTTGTTCAGTGCAGATCTGGCCGAATCGGCAAGGGTTTCACCAATGTATTTGGCTTTTTCGAATTTCTCGCCTATTCCTTTATTGGAATGACTTCCTACCGTACCGGCGAAGAACATGGCTAGGTCAACCCCATTCTTTTCCAAATGCCGTTGAAAGTATCCCGGATAATCACCCGTATATTGTTCGTTATCGGTACCTATTACGGTGGCATGTGCAGAAAAAGCGCCGATAGTAGCCTTTTTGCCGTTTTCCTGAATAAAGGATAAAAGGTCCAATTTATCATTGAGTCGCCCAGATTCACCAATGATCCTATTCCGCACCAAATTGGGGACTTTAATATAGCCCGAAGAAAATTGTGCGGGTTGTTTATCTGCCAAGGCCTTTAAAATGAGGGAGGAAAATTTCTGGCCGAGCCATGCTACTACCTCTGGTTGAAATTCCCCACCGAAACTCTTGCCCACATAACCGGGCATACAATTACCAATACTGGAATGGGTGTGGGTAGCCCCAAAAAAAAGCTGTTTTCTGGAAATTTTACCCTTAAGGTTGTCGGTAACCTTATTAACAACATCTTCCGGTATTGCCACTAGATCGGCATTGATCAGAACAACGGTTTCATTACCGACTTCAAGAGCAATTGCTTTGGCGAAAATGGAATCGTGAACAGAGGTCGCAATTTTACCGTTGCCATAACCGGCCATTTTAATATTGTTGAATTCTCCTTTGGTGGGATCCGGAGTACCACCTGTGATTTTTGGGGTGATATTTGTCCTTGCGAATCCAGCAAGTAGCGGGCCTTTGGCATCGGTTTTATTTTTTACGGCTTCTTCTATATTTTCAATAGTATTGCTATAATACTCCGTTTCAAAATATGGTGTAGTGTCAATAGTGCTTGTCGCAAAAAAGAAAAGAATAACCAAGAGTATTATCAATACTCCCAAAATTTTAAGCATTACCCTTAACCATTTTCCCATTATTGTTTTTAATTAAGTTTTTGCGGATCCAAAACAATGTATTTTACTGTTTTTCTGTTCCATGTATATACAATATGTACTTTCCCATCAGGAGCCTGTATCATGGTAGGGTAGGAATATTCTTCCCCTTCCTTATCCGTATTTTCCCTTAAGGGTTCCAGGTCCAAAACACGTTTCCAATTTGTGCCGTCATTGGACAGGGCCAGGCTCAATGGCACTCGATCTCCCCAATTTTTCCCGGTAGGGTTGTATACCAACAATTGGCGCCCATCTTTTAGGCTTACGCCATCAATACCAGAATTGGGATTGGGTAGGGAGGTGGCCGTCATCTTACTCCAAGTACTACCGTAATCCGAGGACCAATTTTGAGTAACAAGTTCGTTTTCAGTTCTGCTTAAAAGCTGTAATTTGCCATTTCCATAATTTAGTACCACGGGTTGAATGGCGCCAAATTCCTTTCCATCATTAAGGGGCTGGGTTTTGGACCATGTTTTTCCGTTATCAGAACTTAGTTCTAGATGTATTTTCCATCCGTCAGTATCGTCTTCCGTGCTTGATGGAGAGAGTATTTCACCACTGGCCAATTGTATGGGCTGATTTTTAATGGGCCCCAGAATACCTTCTGGTAGATGTATTGGCTTGGACCAAGTTTTTCCATCATCATTGGAAGTCATATATAATCCCCACCATTCGGTAGGACTTGGTCCTACCTTGTAAAATAAAATTAGTGGTTGGTCTTTGGGTTTAAATAATACTGGGTTCCAACATGGGTATCTACTGCCATCTTCCTGTACCCCGTTCACTACTTCTTTCGGGGTAGACCATGAACCGCCAGTCTTTCGTGATACCCAAATGCCAACATCATCATTTTTTTCTTCGGTACCACCAAACCAAGAGGCTATTACGGTCCCATTGCTTACTTCTACTGTAGAGGCATGGCATTCAGGGGTAAGTGCATCTTCCAATTCATAAATAAATTCTTGTTCCACAATGGCAGGATGGTCCAATGGAACCACTTCCGGTAATTTTTCCATTTTTCCTTTACACGATACTACTAACAAGGTACACAATAAAAATAAAAGTCTCATAATGTGGATTTAGATGATTGTTGATTAATTAAAAGGTGTGGCTCTTTTGCCATTATAAAAGTTAGTTGACCGCCATTGGCAATTTCTTCGTGCTTTATCCAAGTGCGGTCCAAGGGCTTGCTGTTCAGCAGTATTTTTTTGACATAGATGTTATTGGGATCGTAGTTTTCCGTACCAATGTTCAATTGATGTTCGCCCATTTGCAGAACAGCGTTTTTGAATAACGGTGCGCCCAATTGATAGATGTCCGTTCCGGCAATAGGATAAAACCCAAGGGAGCTAAAAACATACCAGGCCGACAAGGTGCCTGCGTCATCATTGCCGTCTATTCCCACATAGGAATTGTCGTATTTATTGTCCAGGATCCAACGAACCCATTTTTGGGTCAAGTCTGGCCGTTCCACAGCATTGAATAGGTAGGCAGCATGGATATCCGGTTCATTGCCATGCCAATAGTAGGAGCCTGGGGTCCAAGCAGCCATTTTTGGATCTGCTTTGGCAAAAAAGTTGTTTAGTTCGTTCACAAAATAATCCTTGTCCTTAAAAAGGGATACAAGGCCATCTGTATCGTAGGGCACTGCCCATCGCCATTGCAGTGCACTCCCTTCGGTATAGTCCTTGGTATACTCATCGTCCCAATCCGTGTAGGTAAGCTGCAAGGGCTTAAATTTTTCCACAAATCGTCCATCCTTATGTCTGGGTTGAAAATATTGGGTATCTGGATTCCAAACATTTTTATAAAATTTGGAATGTCCTTCAAAAAGGGCTTGGTCTTTGGGGTGTTGTAATTCTTTGGCCAATAGACTTATGGAATGGTCGGCCCAGGCATATTCCAAGGTCTTGCTAACGGCTTCATCCCCAAATTCTGTAGGGCAATAGCCATAGGTAAGGTATCCGTCTATCTCTTCCCGGCCAGCAGCGGAACTGTCTTTGGGTATGGGCTCCAAGGCCACTTGTCTCATTTTTTTATAGGCAAGGTTCACGTCAAAATTGCGTATACCCTTTAGGTAAGATTCTGTAATGACCATATCCGCTGGGGAACCCAGCATGGAATTGCTATAGCCGTATCCCGAGGGCCAGCGCGGTAGGCTTCCACCCTGTTTGGACATTTCCACCAAGGAGACCAACATGTCCCTTTGTTCATCCTTAGCTATTAGATTGAATAATGGATGCACAGTGCGGAAAGTGTCCCATAAGGACAGATCCGTGTAGTAGTTGAAATCGGTAGTCTGATGGATTTTTTTATCGAAGCCCATGTATTCCCCGTTAACATCATTAAAGATGGTCGGCATTTGAAAACTCCTATATAAAACACTGTAAAAGACTTTTTTATCTTCCAAGGAGCCACCTTCGATTTTGATTAATGCTAGTTTGCTTTCCCATTTGTCCTTGGCCATTTGAAGTATTTCGGTAAAATTACCATGGCCAACCTCCGTCTCCAGGTTTAAACGGGCGTTTTCAATGCTTATGTGCGAAATACCAACTTTGGCATTTATACTTTCTTGGGTAAATCCGAGATATATTTTTAAACTATCACTTTTTTTGCTCAGGCCCTTTTTGTCCAATGATTGTCCATCCCAGATACCATAGTCCGAAAAAGAATGGTCAAATTTTGCCACGAAGTATACCTGAACCCCACCGAATCGACTTGCAAAGCTGCCAAATGTCCTGACCGAACCTTCAATTTCATTGTTTTTGGGGAGTATGTGGACAAATCCTTCCTTGGCTGGCCGGTTTCCCGTGGTATTGGTAATATGGATAATTAAATTTTTGTTGCCTTCTTTGGGAAAGGTATATCGGTGAAGGCCGCTACGTTCAGTGGCCGTAAGTTCGGCAACAATGTCCTCTTTTTCCAATGCCACACGATAATAGCCCGGAAATGCGATTTCATCATTATGGGAAAATTTATGTGCATAATCCAATGTGAAATCAACTTTATCACTGGGGGTAGTTGTAGGTGTAAATAGAAAATGCCCTCCATCGGTAGCACCTGTCCCGGCCAATCGGGTATGGCTAAAGCCTAATATTTTGTTGTCCCCATAGTAATACCCAGAAGTGCTAAAATCTTTGGTGTTATTGTAGAAAGACATGGTTTCAGGACTTAGGCGGACCATGCCAAAGGGAACTGTAGCGCCCGGAAAGTTAAATCCACATACCCAATACGGAAAGCCTCCGGTACCTATAAAGGTATTTACATACTTGCCTAATTCTTCCGGGCTTAAGCTTTCTGTTTGGTCTTTTGGAGTTGCCTTTACAATACTATTGTATTTATAGCTAGCTATAAAAATAGCAAGAAGCACTAGGCCTATGACCATTCCCATGGCATAGGCTGTGATTTTCGCTATTCTTTTGAGCAACTTCATTGGGATTCCTAATTTTTTAGTTTAATGGGATGTACTTTTCAAAAAATCGGTCCATGTGATATTGGCAATAGGCATTGACTTTTACCGAGGCATCCATGGTATGTGGCCACCCTTTTAGTTTGTGATAATACGAAATGGCACCGGCCTTTTGTAGGGTAGCATGTAAAATGTCCGATTGTTCATAGGGGACCAACTCGTCCAAAGTGCCTTGGAATGTAAGGGTCGGGGGCACGTCTTTGGAGATTAGAAACAAGGGGGAGGCCTTTTTATACATTTCTGGAGCCTCTTCATAGGATTTACCTATCAGATATTGAACCGAGGATGCATTTATGGCCGTTTCATCGGTAAGGTTGGAGGGGCCATAAAAATTTACGAGGGCCTGTACATTGACAGAAACCCCGTTTGCATCCACGTCATCAGCAGTGTTGGAATAGGCATTCATCATGGCCAAATGGCCACCCGCAGAACCGCCGACCAAGGTAACTTTACTGGCATCTATATGATAATTGGCGGCATTTAGTTTAAGCCATCTCACTGCGTCTTCCATATCATGTAGCTGGGCAGGATATTTTGCGACATCCGTTAATCTGTATTGAATAGTAGCTGTAACATAGCCCTTTTGTGCAAAACTGGCTAGATACACCAAATAATCGTGCTTGTTTCCTTTTTTCCAAGCACCGCCATGGATGAAAATTATGAGAGGAGCATCTTTTTTTATATCCTTGGAATGGTAAATGTCCAATTTAAGTGGAATGGAGTCCACGGTTTTGTAGACGACATCTTTGTATTCCTTTATATCCTCAGGAACAGGGAAGTCTCTTTCAATTAATTTTAAAGCTCCAGTTGCATAGGCTATCTTTAAGGTGGTATTGTTGGAATATCCCTTTGGGGGTACGGACACATCATACTGTTTGGCCCTACAGCCCAGCAATAAGGTTAGTGCAATTATGGGAATGAATATATTTCTAATCATAATTTTAAATGTTTTTCCAAGAATATATCTGTATGATATTGAATATAGGAGAACACCTTCGCGGAAAGGTCCATGGCATGTGGCCAACCTTTTAATTCGTGATAGTAAGTGGGTACCCCATAAGATTTTAGGGTTTCATGAAGTTTTTTGGACTGGCCATAGGGCACCAGTTCATCCAAAGTGCCATGAAAGGAAATAGTTGGCGGGGAGTTTTTATTTACATATAAAATTGGTGAAGCCTTTTTGTACATTTCCGGGGCTTCCCCATAAGTCTTTCCAAATAATCGATGTACCCTTTTTTCTTTTTTTGCAATTTCGGTTGTTAAATCGGAAGGCCCATAAATATTTATTACTGCCTGCACATTGGTGGGTATACCATTGCTGTCAACGGTATTGGAAGAATTGGCATAGGCGTACTGCATGGCCAAATGTGCCCCTGCAGAACCACCGGCTATGGCTACCTTATTTATATTAATGTTGTATTCTTTTGCATGCTGTTTCAACCATTGAACGGCATCTGCAACATCCAAGATTTGTGCAGGGTACTTTGCCACGCCGCTTAATCTGTATTGTATGGTTGCTGTTACGTATCCCTTCTTTGCATAACTGATCAAATAGTGTAACACATTGCTTTTCTTTCCTTTTTCCCAAGCGCCACCATGTATAAAAATAATAAGGGGAGCATCTTTTTTTAAGGCTTTAGGTCGATATATATCCAGCTTTAATGAGGTGGAGTCGATGGTCTTATAAACCAGATCCTTATATTCTTGGATGGTTTCCGGGATAGCTACCTTGGTAAGGGTTGGCTCAATAGCACCTAGCGTATACGCTATTTTAAGAGTAATGTTATTTGCAAAGCCTTTGGGCGGCAGGGAAGGATCGTATTGATTGGGCTTACAGCCAACAAGCAATAGAAATATCCATATAGCAAATACTATTCTCATGAGCATAATTTATTATCCTTAAGGTTCAGATTTTTTATTATTGCCGAAAAATTCTTTAAGCGTTATTGTTTTGTTATTGACTAAGGGGCTTGCCCAAAATCCAATACTAAAAATAAAACCAAGTGTGATGTACAAAAAGAACATACCACCTTTTAGTCCAACCAAATCACCTAAAGCCCCAACTATAAGGGGGACAATGGCCCCACCTACAATTCCGGAACACAATATGCCCGACAGGGCTCCGTGGTTTTCCTTAACGGAGTTCAATGCTAGGGAAAAAATAACGGACCACATTACAGAGGCAAAAAAGCCTACCAGGGGGAACGCCAAAACCGCTATATGGGCAGGGCCGAAAAGTGCCGTTGTCAAACTTAGAATGGCAGCCCCTGAAAATATTTTAAGTACCAATTTGCTATCCATAAATTTCAATAGTAGTAACCCTAGGATACAGCCCACCGTCAATAATCCCCAAAACAAGGATATGGCATTGGCACCCTCTATTCTAGGGTCCAAACCATGATATTCCGATAAAAATTGGGACATCCAATTGGCTACACCCTGTTCAGTACCCACATATGCAAATAGGCCCATAAAGAATAGGATTACTTTTTTGTTTTTTAACAAGTCTTTGTTTGTGGCCCATGAACCCGCTTTTTCCTCTTCATTCCTTTCAACCTTGGGCAATGTTATGGGATATATGAAGATGACCATAATGAGCGAGATCATCGCAAATATCCAGTAAAGGGAAACCCAAGGTAAATTCTCGGGTACTATGTTGTGAAAAATGTTGAGGATAAAATTGGAATTGTCAGGGCCAGGGTAGTCTTCCAACTTAAGCACTAGGTATGTGAAAAGGAAGGGACTCATAAAAGAGGCCATTCCAAACGCCAATTGGCCCATAACGGAATTAAAGGCAAAATGCTCTTCGCCCCCAGCAACCCTTAACAAGGGATTAATAGCCACCTGCAACATGGCCATTCCCGAACCAATTAAAAATAGGGATATTAGCGCTATGGGAAAATTGGGAAAAATTGAAAATAAAATGGCACCGATAAAGGATATTAAAAATGCGGACAAGATCACTTGTTTTTCGCCGTAGCGCTCTACCGCTACCCCAGAGGGAATGGAAAATACACCATAAGCAACAAAAAAGGCAAATGGCAATAGGGCGGCCATAGTTAAACTAACCTTGAAATCCGATATGATATCAGGGATCAAGGGGCCTAAAATATTGGTTAGAAAGGAAATGACAAAAAAGATGAATAAAATAAGGGCAACAATAAATCGATTTTTTCCCATCTTATATTTGCAAGGATTAATTGGCCGGGTCTTTTTCCAGGCTTAATTCATCTTTTATCCCAAGTGGTTTACGGATAAAAATAATTACTGTGGCAGTAATGAACATTAAGAGCCCGTATATGGCAGGTACAATAGAGTATTCTGCATTGTTCAGGGCAATTGTAGCCAATGTTATTGCCAAGGTTCCGTTTTGTATTCCGGTTTCAATGGATATACTTATGGCCTGTGGTCTTGTTAGTTTAAAAAGTACTGCCATTAAAAACCCTATGGTCATGGTGCTCACATTGAGCAGAATGGCCGGTAGACCTGCCTCGCTCAAGTAACTCATAAAAACATCCTTGACGCTAATGGTTACCCCAATGATTACCAATATAAATATAATAGCAGAAGCTATTTTTACGGGTTTCTCCATCTTGTTGGCAAAAGCTTCAAATTTGCTTTTTATCAACATGCCGATTCCTACAGGTATGATGACTATTACCAACAATTGTTTTATCATGGTTATGGCATCGACAGTAATGGCCATACTTTCATTGGAAAATTCTTCCAATGCAAATTGCACAATGAAAGGGATGGTTAAAATGGAAATAATACTCGACACGGCCGTTAGGGAAACGGACAAGGCCAAATCGCCTTTGGCCAAATAAGTAAGCATATTGGATGTTGGTCCTCCAGGACAGGCCGCCAATAACATAATGCCAATAGCGGTGGTGGGCGACAAACTTAGGGAAATGGCAATGAAATATCCTATGATTGGTAACAACAACATCTGGCAGATAAGCCCTATGATCATGGCCTTTGGATAACTAACAACCCTCTTAAAATCTGAAAGGGTCAATGATAGGCCCATCCCGAACATAATAATGATCAATGAAATGGCAAGGATAATTCCAGAGGTAGAATTCATGACAAATAGGTTTTAAATAAATCATTATTATTTTCCCAAAAACTGGGAGATACACAAATAAAACTTTTTAAAAATTATTTTCCTTATTAAATTTTATTGGATTTGCATTATAATTTACCAAAAATCGAACATTTCCTAATTTTAATGTTAAAGGGGTTAGGATATTCAAAGTCCCGATTGAGATATTTATAAACCTCTTTGTCTCGGTAGTATTTATGTTGCCCCTGCGATCAATGCCTGGGGTGTCCTTTTGTATGTTACTTCTTAATATTTTGTTATCCTATTAAATCTATAGATTTAATTTATGTATTTTTGCGCCTCATTTGAATAGCCTAAAATTATGCTAGGCGCGAAATTTAAAAATTATAACCATTTATGGACATATTAATCAAGGACTTGATGAGGACAAATGCGAAAAGCAGAGGATTTCTTCTTACATTATTTTTACTGATGTTGGGCACAACTACAAAAGCACAGGTAGGCCATGTACTTCAGGGGGTAGGAGGTGTAAACATGTCGATGGGCGGGGCCGCCACGGCTCAGCCCCTGGATATTAACGGAGCGTTATTGTGGAATCCCGCCTCACTTTCAAAATTTGACGGACAAATACTATCCTTTAATGCTGGCCTGTTTTTTTCAGATCCTTCTATTTCATCGACCGTGCCAACCCAAAACGGGCCCTTTAGTGGGACAACGGGTGATGATAGGGGAGTCTCCGTACTCCCGGCCTTGGCTTATGTCTGGGGAAAGGATGAAAGCAAACATACCTTTGGAATTTCGGCCTTTGGGGTTTCTGGTTTTGGGGTTACTTTTCCCGAAAGTCAAGACAATCCCATAACCATGCCGCAGAGTTCAGGGGGCTTTGGACATATAGAATCGGATTATGCCCTTTTGCAGCTTAGTTTTGCCTACTCCTATCAGTTAACGGACAAGATTTCCTTGGGGATACAACCTAATTTTAATTATGCTACCTTGGAAATTGGACCCAATCCATTGGCAGCACCTAGTCAGACTCTAGGTTATCCCAACAGTGACAAGGCTACGGCTTTTGGAATTGGAGCCCAAATTGGACTTTTTTATGACTCGGGAAGTGGATTAAAGATAGGTGCTTCCTATAAATCCAAACAGATTTTCAATGATTTTAGTTTTAATAATACTTATCTGGATGGCAGTGAGGCTCCAGGTGTAGATTTCAATATGGATTACCCCGCCATCTACTCCGTGGGCCTAGGTTATTCTATGGGGGATTTCGATTATGCCTTGGATTACCGTTTTATAGACTATGAAAATACCGATGGGTTCAAAAAATCTGGCTGGCAATTGGCTGAAAGTGGAGATTTCTCAGGGTTTCCTACCGGTGCCGTCCAGGGTTTTGGATGGCAAAGTATCTCTGTGGTCTCAACTGGACTTCAATATAAAGGCATCCAAAATTTGCCTTTAAGGATTGGATATACCTATAGTGAAAATCCTATTCGGGACGAATTTGTTTTTATGTCCTCTCCTGCCACGGCAGTTATTAAAAATGCGTTTCAGTTTGGGTTTAGCTATAAGCTCAATCCACGCTTTAGCCTAGATGTTGCCTATCACCATGGAACTAGCAGTGGTTCCACCAGTGGCCCCTTGTTAAATCCGACACCGGATAGCGCTGGCGGTCCGTGGAATGCGGATACCAATCCTACGGGGGCTATCCCGGGTAGTGAAGTGGCCTACGATATGACCACCGACCTTGTGGTAGTAGGGTTTAGCTACATTTTAGGCCGATAGTGACAAGATGTATAAGGGCTAAAACAAATTACCATTTGACAAGGCAGGAGGTATTTAGGGCTTATTTTATTAGTGAAACTCAATTTTGAGAAGTCAGTAAGACGCACTGAAAATTGTAAGTTGAACTAATCCCGCCTTTTTCGGCGGGATCTAGGTTCAATACCTCGACCCTTGGGTCGATTCCGATTATTGGGTTCAGGGCCTGCCTTTGTCGGCAGACGGGCTTGCCCTGAGGTTTAATACCTTTTATTTAGCCGTGACCGCCTTTACATTCCGAGGTGGAGTATATTTTGATTGAAAACTCCATTTATTTCATGGAATTGAACCTAGTCATGATTTCTTTCCAATTGGTAAAAATTATCCCTTCTTCTTTGAAGAAATTAATAAGATCGGGATCCGCAAAAATCTGTGATTCCCAGACCCTTTGTTGCCAAGATCCCGTAATGCCCCTTAGGTTATCGGTTTCAACGGACGGGTGAAAAATGATTTCGGTAAGTCCGGGTTGCAGGGATTTTATCAATGTCTTAAAATTTTCCACTTTTTCCTCATAGGAATCCGCCTTTGGTGCACTGCTAAAAAAGTCCAATTTGGGCAAAGTGTATTCTTCTGACATTTTTACTACGGAATCGTCCATAGGATACCCCTGTTTTCTAAATTCTGCCAAAACCGCTGGTACGGATATATCAATAATATTTGCAGGAATGCCGTATTCCTGGGCCACTTTCATATAGGCCTTTACATAACTTGGATCCCCGAACAAAGTGCCCATATGGGTGTCTATATGGTCCGGCCTATAACCCCAGGCAATGGATTGTTCAATTTGGGCCCGTATTTCTTTTTCCACCTCTTCGGCCGAAGCATGTTGCACTACTTCCGGTACGCTCCTCCATAGCATGTTTTCCGGATCCAATAGTCCAGGGACCTCTTCGTCTGGCGTAATAGGGCCCCAACGATGTTTTTTCCATTCACTGGTAAGCGTAAGGTGCAGACCAACATCCATAGCAGGGTTTTCTTTGGCCCAATTGATGAATTCTTCAGCGTTGGGACAAGGTATCATTACGGCAGCAGACTGTATTTCCCCCTTGCTCAATTGGTCCTTGGCAGCAATGTTTGCCTCTGGACACATCCCAATGTCATCCGCATGTAACATGATTACTTTTTTTCCAGCAGGCCATCCTAATTTTTCGGCCCAGTTTTTTGCTTCCAAGGTCGCTTCCTGTTCCGTAGGGGAATTGTTAAGGGCTTCATCGACATTTTTTTTCTTTTCCCCGCAACCACTTAAGAAGAGGGACATGCAAAAGCTCAGGGATAAGGTAAATAGATATGACTTTTTCATTTTTTTTTGATGTTTTAATTTATAAATATTTTTTAAACCAGTTGAGTCCGTCTCCATAAATAATGTCCAGCGGAGCGTCCCTATGTTTTGCATCGTACCAAATAATCTCTTTAGGTTCTTGTGCCTCATTAAAGAGCAGGGTGCTCATTAAAGGAGGTACTATTTCATCGTTTTTTGCATTTAACATGAGGAACGGACGCGGAGCAATCTTCTTGACAAAGTTTAGGGGCTCAATAATGCTTACAAAGTCTTTTGCCTCCTTGGTCAGGGCTTCTTTTTCGTACAATAAATTCAATTGTCCACCAGCCAAGGCAACAATTGGCACTTTTATTCGATTATCTATTCCGCAAAATATGGTGCCCGTAATTCCTCCCAGACTTATACCATAGTATCCTATTCTTTGGGCATCCAGTTCCTCCCTTGTTTCAATAAAATCGACCGCACGTCTAAGGTCGAATACGGTCTGACTTATAATGTCCCTACTCCAGTATTTGTATTTCCCGGTTAGGCTAAAATCATGAAAATCTCCTTTTCTTTCCCCATGCTCGCTAAAATCGATCCTCAATACCGCATAGCCATTTTTGAGAAAAAGATCGTTGCCGTAGGCTACGTAATCCACGTTCTTGTTGTCTCCAAGGCCGTGCATTAAAATGACCACGGGCAGGGGGGAGGGGCTAATTTTGGGCAGGCTCAAAAGACCGCTTACTTTTTTTTGGTGTACGCTTTGATATGATATGTGATATAACTTAAAATCTGTTGTGTCCTTTAGTAGGCTAAGAGAATCTTTTAGCGGGATGGCCTGGTCATAGGCATAATATTCGTCTATGGGGAAGGCCTTGCTGGTATCACTGGCGTAAAAGAAGGTAAATGCCAATAATAGCAGAAAGGTAATTATCCCCAAAAACCAATATATCCGTTTTTTACTATAGAATTTCATCGTCGTCCGCTACATACATTCTGGTACTCTTGGTATATTTCCCTCCGTTGGGGTCTTTGTACTCCAAATCTATATAAAATGCCTTATAGCCACTTTTTGGAAATTTTACCTGCTGAAAAATATGGTCGTGGTCTTTGGAGTCCAATTTTTTAGAGGTCCATTCTTCGTCCCTAAAGTCCCGGTCCGATGAATCGGCAGACCATATATAGGCATTTTCAAGTTCATCGGAAGTGGTTTTGACTGTCAAGGTCGCCGAGGTTTCGTCAGTAGTTAGGTCATAGGAAAGGGAAGTCTGTGGCGACTTGCTCAAGGATTTGCCCCAAAAGGCACTCAGGGCCCTTATGGCCTGTTTTCCATCACCTAGGTCATGGCCGGCATTGGGTACATAGTGAATATAATTTTCACCAGGAATATCGTTGATGTAATTTTTAATGGCATCTACAGGCCAGTATTCATCATTGGTGCCTATAAAAATTAATTTGGGCATGGTTAAATTGGCCCTATAGGAATAAGGGTCTACCATTTGGGTTATGGCCTTGCCATCCTCGGTTCCCACAGTTTGGGGGATTTCCAATTTAATGTAGTCATTGATCTGAATACTATATTCGTTCCAAGCCGTAATTTGGTAATCCAAGCTTACGGGCATATTTAAAACGTCAATTACCATTGGTGCTATGGTCTCTACCCTTTTGTCGTTTGCTCCGGTCAACCAAGTGGTCCAGCCTCTTTTGGAAGCTCCGGTTACCGTAAAGCGTGTGACCTCCTTTTCAAGATTTTTACTGCTGAATTCCTGAACTGCATCCATGGCTCTGACAGCACTTTTTACCATAGGAAATAATAAGGGCCACGTTAGGTCTTTGTCGTTTTTATAATTGTGAAGGGTAAAGGAAATA
Source organism: Arenibacter algicola (assembly GCF_000733925.1). Lineage (NCBI taxonomy): Bacteria > Pseudomonadati > Bacteroidota > Flavobacteriia > Flavobacteriales > Flavobacteriaceae > Arenibacter > Arenibacter algicola. The sequence goes on along the minus strand of NZ_JPOO01000003.1, from coordinate 1,503,790 downwards.
AGTTCATCTTCCGTAAGGCCATCATATAGAGGTTGGTTGGGTACCTGTCTAACAATGGCCACTATGGCCTTGTTCTTTTCGGCTACCTGTGCAAAACTGATGGATTTTTTATCTTCTTCATTGTTAGACCAATTGGGTATCCCCTCTTTTATGCTTCCGCCAGTAATCAATAAAAGTGCCCCGTCATGGGCAACTTCTTTAGGGACCAGTATGGTGAGTTCATGGGTCCAGACGTGTTCCCGCCATTTTTGGGAGGTCAGCATAAGCTCATAAGCGGTTACACCCCCTATGGCATAATTCTCTTTCAATTCCCATTTATACGTTTGATCTTCGTTGTTTAAGTAACTTTGTAACGCAATGGAAGGAGTTATTTCAGTTGAAGCTGGGGAAACATTTTCCACCAGTTTTTTTGGACTGTCCTTGCAGGAAAATATACATAATAAGGACAACGTTAAAAAAATAGAAACCAACTTTCTCATTTGGAACTTGTATTATATGGTTAAGAATTGCTTTACTTATTAGGTTTTGGACTGTTTTCGATTAGGGTCAATAGATCATTGATAAGGATTTCTCCTGTTTGTTCCCCTAGACTGGTGCGACTTACATACATATATCTTTTAAAACTGTTAAAATCTTCTTTGGTCAAAATATACCCAAAGGCATCATTGGTCAATCCAAACAGAAATGGATGTTCCGTGGGCATATTTCTTTTTAAATAGTATCCTATATTAGGTAGGGCTTCACCTGGTATGGTCAGGATTTGCGCAGATCCAATATTCAATAGGTTTAGGGTTGTAGTAACAATTTGGTCTGAGTTGCCCATTTTTAAGGGCGAATTGTTTAAAATGTACCGCATCATTTCCGAATCTATCGGAAATTCAGCCTGTTTGGAAGCACAAAAAAGTTTTGGATCCTCTTGGATTTTGGCCTCCGATAAAATCCTCAAGGCCTCGTCTGCCAAAAGGTTCCCAATTCGTTTGCATTCTTCCCAATCGTTGACTTCCGTATTATCATCCTGTCTATTGTCTGCCGTTACCATTCCTCCTTGGGCACCGTTCATAAACAAGGCCATCCCGCCTGTCTTGGCTTCAATCCTGTCGTACAACGGACCTATAAGGTCTGGGCTAAGTATTCCTTGATCACTACCTATTACTTCTGGATGAATGGCATAGTTTACCAAAGTTACTATAGGTAGGTCCTTGTTTTTGCCTTTATTGCCCAGGGCTTGTATTACACCGCATCTTGGGTCGTACAAATCAGGGGCGTAATAATTGTAGGCTATTTTACCATTGGCTTCCCCAACGGCAATTTTTAGTTTGGCGGGTTCCATATTTGTTGAAGCCTCATTTACCGCATCCGCAATTTGGGTCACGCACCAGTCAAGATACTCTAAGTCGGCTGCATAATTGCCTTTTTCGTCAGGGAAAGCATAGGCGTCCGGAGCGCTATGGGTATGTGTGGCACCGATTAATATATTGTTGAACGGAATGTTCTTGATCAATTTTCTTGCTCTATTGCCCAGTGCTGCCGGCCATCCCAGATTGTCTATATTAACGATGGCTATCTTTTCTTTCCCCTTTTCCAGTACCATGGCCCTAACATAAAGTTCCCCTTTTTTTTCGGTTGTGGGCTTAGGGGTGCCAACACCACCAGAAACGGAAATTAACGGGTCAGGGGTAATTACCCGTTTGGCCGCACCCGCCTTTAGTTGTTGGGAATGTATATTAAAAGAAACTAAAAAGATAAAGATCAGATTCGTAAATCTTAACTTACAAGATTTGTAAGAAATATTTTTCATAAATCTTCACATTTAAATGTTAAAAATGCTCCTATTATGCATGCATAAAACTTAATAAGAATATTGACTTATTTTACAAAAATATATTTAATTTCTTAAATCGAGGGTTAATATATAATGCATATTTAATAATATATCTGAATTGTTTTGAATAATTTAAATATATTTTTGGTAATAGTGTAATCTAAAGGTTCTAATATTAACATATCGTTAACTAGTGGTTATCAAGTAGGGAACAAGATTTTGGTAATTGTTAATTTTTGATCTTTGAGCGCAAAAAAAACTAACTAAAAACTGTTATTTATGACTAAAAAAAATCTAATACTGTTGTATGGAATTTTATTTTCGATGATACTGTCCCTGTCTTCCTGTAGCTCAGATGATAGTTCCAGTTCGGAAGATATTCCTCTTTCCGCCGATATTTTTCAGAGTGTCGTGGGGAAAAAAGTAGCCTTCCAAGGGTTGACCAACAATGCCGCCTCATGGGCGTGGGATTTTGGGGATGGAACTACTAGCAGTGAGAAAAACCCGGTACATGTTTATTCCGAAGGTGGATACTACACAGCCAAATTAACGGCCACATCTTCAGATGGAAGTTCTGTTAGCAAGGAAGTTAGGCTTGCAATAGATCTTACTCCTTATATATTACTTACTGGTGGGCCAACCGCTCCTAATGGTAAAACCTGGAGGCTTTCCAGTGGACATTCCGATAAGGATTATTTTGCATATGCGGATGCTGCTCTAACCCCATTTGATGGGGCGCCAAATCCATTGCCTGCCGGTATATTTGGGGTAGGTCTTGGATTGGGAGAAGTGTATCAAGATGAATTTACCTTTTATTTTGATGGAAGTTATAGCCATGATGTAAAGGCCGATGGGGCTTCTTTTAGTGGGCTTGTCTTTCAATTGCTCACCACAGGTGGTGCCAATATTGTAAACCCAAGCAGTGATCAAAGCTTTGGGTTATGTACAGCGACCTATACCCCAGAATCGGATGCAACATTTACTTATGTTGAAAATGAAGATCTTACGGTATCCTCTGTATTTGGTCCGGGAGGCTCTTTGACTTATAGCGGGGTAAGTACCTTGGATTTTTCGGGTACGGAATTCATTGGTTTCATGGATTTTCAGCGCAAGGTGATGGTACAGGAAATTAAGGATAATTCAATGAGGTTGGTCATGTTTATGGCGGCAGAACCTAGTGCGCCGGGAATAAACACTAATGGACTCGTGCTCACGTTTGAAGTTGTGAATTAATCATTTAGGTGTCAATCATTTAAAATAAATAACTAACTACAAAACAATTTTATGAACACATATTTAAAAAATAAAATTCGGATGTTTGGGCAACTGTCCATGGTGTTGCTGGTTTTCTGCACCACTTCGGTTATGGCCCAATCAGCTCAGCATACGGTAACGGGTAGCGTTACATCTTCCGAAGATGGAATGCCTTTGCCAGGAGTAAGTATCGTTCTTAAAGGGACTTCCCAGGGAGTTTCATCAGATTTTGATGGGAACTACAGTATTAATGTTCCAAACGGTAACGGTACGCTTGTTTATTCCTATTTGGGTTTTGAACCACAGGAAATAGCAGTGAATGGAAAGACCACCATTAATATTGCTTTGGCTCCCAGTGCAGAGGCATTGGACGAGGTGGTGGTAACGGCTTTGGGTATAAAAAGGGAGGATAAGTCCTTAGGTTACTCCGTAGAAAATGTCGCCGGAGAAGAACTAACAAGGGTGGCCCAAGAGAACGTATTAAATTCCCTATCCGGAAAAGTAGCGGGTGTAACCCTAAACTCTACAGGAGGTACAGGTTCTTCGGTGAGCATGGTAATTCGTGGTGCCATTTCTCTTAGTTCTGACAATCAACCACTATTTGTTATAGATGGGGTTCCAGTAACCAATTCCTTGAACAACATTGGGGGGTTTGGTAGTGACAACCGAGTGGATTATGGAAATGCCGTATCGGATTTGGATCCCAATAGTATTGAGGATGTAAGTATCCTTAAAGGACCTAGTGCTGCGGCACTATATGGTTCCCGAGCAGGTAATGGGGTGGTTCTTATCACTACCAAAAAGGCCAAGGACAAGGAAAAAATGAAAGTTTCCTTTACTACCAATACGGTGTTTGATGTTCCCTATAGATTCTTGGAACAACAAACTAGGTTTGCGTCAGGTTTGTTCTCTTTTTCACCAGAATCGCAAGGAGGCAGTAACTTACTTCCGGATGTACAATTGTCAGGAGGTAATGGTGGTCCCGAACTGGATCGCGGATATTTTGCGGTACAGTGGAACGCTCCTGTGGATGCCAATGGGGTTCCCATCCCAACAGAATTGAAATCGTATCCAAATAATGTCAAGAATTTTGTACAAACCGGAATTACAACCACAAATAGTCTTGAGGTTACCAATAGTACAGAGTTCATGAACTACAGAATGGGCGTGACCAATATGCAGAATACCGGCCTTGTTCCCAATTCCGATGTTAATAGGAACAGTTTTTCCCTATCGGCTTCATCAAGCTTGAACGATAAGTTTATTTTGAGCACCAATGTAAATGTGGTGCACAGTTATGCAGATAATAGACCAGCCTCGAATAGGGGTGCCAATCCATTACAATGGGCATACTCTACGCCAGCCAATATTGATCTCGGCCTACTTAGAGATTATGACCTTCCTGGTACGGATGTATTAACCTTGGCCCCTGGGTATAACAACCCTTATTTCCTTGCTTATGGAGTAAATAACAGTTATTCACGTTACAGGGTCTATGGAAACATGGTGTTGGATTGGAATATTTCGCCATCCTTTAAAGTTCGGAGTAGTTATAACCTAAATAGTTATAATCAGACCCAGGAAACCAAAATGTCTCCCGGATATGACAGGGAGTCCAACAATGGAACTTACGGTATTTCCAAGACAGACGGGGTAGAGACCAATGTGGATCTGTTGGCCACTTTTACCAAGGATTTGGGAGATTTTGATTTTAGTATCTCGGGTGGTGGTAACTTAATGTACCAAAAGAATACCGGACTAAATAACTCCGCCGCATCACGTGTTGGACTAGTTGTGCCAGATCTTTTTACGGTTTCAAACATTGCCCCAACGGCATTAAATTATTCCAGTTTTACTAGTGAAAGGGGGATAAATAGTGTTTACGCATTAGGTAACTTTGGTTTTATGGACATGTTGTATCTGGATGTAACGGCTAGGAACGATTGGTCCAGTACGCTACCAGTAGATAATCGCTCTTATTTTTATCCTTCGGCCTCATTAAGCTTCTTGTTGAGCGAGGTTGTAGATATACCCAAGGTAGATCTTTTTAAACTTAGGGGAGGTTGGGCCAGAGTAGGTAACGATACCAGCCCATATCAATTAGGTGCATATTACAATAATGCAGGACAATGGGAGAATGCGGTCTTGTATACGGCACCTGGAAGTCTAAGTACACCAACCTTGGAGCCCGAAGAGGCTACTTCCAAAGAATTGGGGCTAGACTTGACGATGTTCAATAACAGGTTTCGTTTTGAGGGTACTTATTACACGGTTGAAAATAGGAACCAGATTGTTCCCAGTATCCCCATTCCAGGATCTTCTGGATACGGTAGCGTAAGTATTAACGCTGGGGTTTTGGAGAGTGAAGGGTACGAATTGTCTTTGGGTATTACACCAATAAGAACGGAAAATTGGAATTGGGACCTAAATCTAAATTATACCACCAATGAATCCAAAGTAGTTGCCTTGGCCCCTGGTGTGGATTATATAGAATTATGGAGTGAAAACAAGAGTGTTTCCAGAGCTTATGTTGCAGATCCTACTACTGGTGAAGACGGACTTGTGGGAAATCTGTATTCCCCTAGAATTAAAAGGGTAACCGATCCCAATTCGCCTTATTTTGGATATCCACTTATTGGACAAGCGGAAGATTCTGAATGGTTACCGGAAGAAGAACGTGTTAAGGTAGGGAATTATAACCCAGATTTTATCATGGGACTCCAATCCAGCCTTACATTTAAGAACTTTACCTTGAATATGACCTTCGATTGGCGTTCGGGAGGACAGTACATGTCCCAAACCTCTAGGTATATGGTAGAGGACGGTTACGGTCAGCAATTGATTGACAATTTGGTCAATCCAGGAATAGCTGAACCGGGCCCCGAATTAAAGCAATGGGTGTTGGATCGAGCAGATGAATTGATTTATGGAGAGAATTTCTTGTCTGTTGGTGGTACCCCAGGTAATGGAGGTTTGCCAGAGACCTTTAGTGGAAACGTAGTTTATGACGGAGTTTTTAGTCCAGGGGTAAGGGGAACCCATGATGAAAATGGTAACTTTATATTGGAAAGTGAAAACCTTGGGGATGTAGGTACTACGATACTACCTTTTTCTGTGGCTAATCCATGGGAATTTGGAACTCCCCATATGTTCGATGCCGATTACATTAAACTAAGGGAGGTATCCTTAAGTTATAGTCTGCCCAACAAGTTGATAGAAAGGACAGGCTTGGACAATATTAGTGTATCCGTTTACAGCAGGAATATCATGTTGTGGACCAAAGATTCTTCCTTTGGTGTGGATCCGGAAAGGGCATTTCAGGCAGAATCGGGAACGGATAAAAGGGGAACGCAGTTTAAACAGGGTATAGAGCGGTACAATGTAGATCCCTGGGTAATCCCGGTAGGTTTTAAAATTGGTATAACATTTTAATAAAAAAAACTAAGATCATGATGTATCAAATAAAAAGTAAAATGGCCATATTGGTGTCGGGACTTATTGTATTGGTCTCCTGCCATGGCTTGGAAGACCTTAATGAAAATCCTAATAGAATTGGTTCGGACAATGTGGACCCCAACCTATTGGTGGGCACGGTGATTTCAGGAACAGCCAAGAATGTAGTAGGCTTAGGTTTTGGTGATATGGCAGGGGTAATGCAGCATACCCAAAAAGATGGTTGGTCCAGTGGGCACAATGCCTATGACTGGAGCAATGATTCCCATAGTTGGAATGGTTATTATAGCTTATTGACCAATAATAAAACCTTAATAGAGAAAGCCGAAGCCGATAATTTGGAATTCCATATCGGGGTAGGCCTGGTTATGAAAGCCTATTTGTTTGGGATGATAACGGATCTGTGGGGAGACGCTCCTTATTCCCAAGCGTTAAGGGGAGACGAAGGGGCTGAATTTTTTGATGCTGCCTTTGACGATCAAAAAGATATCTATTTGGGTATATTTACGGATTTGGCACGGGCCAATACCCTTTTGTCCAAAAACCAAAGTGAATATTTTAGCATTCAACAAAATCAGGATGTACTTTATAGCGGCACTGTTTCACAGTGGCGCAAATTTGCCAATTCCCTTGCCTTGAGATATTATATGAGGTTGTCTGCAAAGGAACCAGGTTTGGCGGAAGAGGGAATAAGAAGGATATCTTCCAATCCAGGTCAATATCCTTTAATAGTGGATGCCGCTGACGATGCCAATGTAGACTATGTTGGAACCAGTACTAGCGACTCCTGGCCCACCAATACCAAATTTGATATAAGTCCTCAAGGAACTTATTTTAGAATAAAAATGGCAGCTACTTTGGTAGAAGCATTGCAGGCCCTTGACGATCCGCGATTAGGGGTTTGGGCCAATAAAATTGAAACACCTTTGGTTTTGGCTACTGGTGAGGCGGAGGATACGGATGAGATTCGTGACGGAGAACGATATGTAGGCCAGAAATTGGTAGATGACCATTTGGACATAGTAGGGGAACCTGTAAATTTTGATAAGGAATACGTAGGGCTTCCTACAGCCATAACTTTGGGGCCAGCCTTTAACTTAAAGAAGGAATTCAACCAAGGTTCTTACAATCCGCATGTTTCCCAATTGAACGATATTTACAAAGAAGTTAGCGGGCCATTGCTAAAATCTCGATTGATCTCGGCGGCCGAAGTGCATTTTATCCTGGCAGAGGCAGCTTTAAAGGGTTGGGCTTCAGGGGGTGCGGAAGCGCATTATAATGAGGGAGTAAAACAATCCTTAAAGGCTTGGGGCTTGGAAGATGCCTATTCCAGTTATATAGCCGGGGCTGCCTACGGGGGACTAGAAGATATTATGGAGCAAAAATGGATAGCCAGTTGGACATCAGCCACTCAGTCCTGGTTCGATTATAGAAGGACAGGCTTGCCAGATTTACAGGCAGGTCCTGCGGCCAAACGCCCAGCCTTGCCCTTGCGTTTCTACTACCATATAGATGAAATAGACAACAATACTCAAAATGCCGAGGCAGCTATTCAGAAATTGGAAACTACTTCATTTAAAGGAGATGATGCCAGTAACAATAGTGCCTGGTCCAAAATGTGGTTGTTGCAGGGTACTGGGGAACCATATTAAAATATTCTATTTGAATTAGTATAGCAACTATTTTAAAGGAGGCACTCCGTTAGGGCTGCCTCTTTTTATTCGTGAGCCCCATATTTTAGCTACGAAAAAAATAGTGATGCCTTCTGGCAAAATGCTTTCTCGGATTATGTTAATACCTAGAAAAATTGGTTGGAGAATGTTTTGGAGTTGAATAAGGAAGCGGGTTTCGTGTTTATTTTTCAACACAAACCATTCTTCAGTACCATGAAAAATAGAAAGGCTGAAGCAAAACAGACCCGTAAATTTTGGGGTGATATTTTTGAAAGACATAAGCTGAAGGTGTTTTTTGAACGGTCATGACCACCATTATCACCGCGCCACTAAAAATGGTGTGCACTAAATAACCTCAGCAGGAGCGGGAGCTCCTTTGTACGATATAGATTTTGATCTGCCGGAAACGAAAAAATCCAGCAAAATAGAACATTTTGTCAATGTTTAGATCAATAAGAAAAATGCCTTTTTGTATGTGACGGATATGAAGGGCGATGAAATTGAAACCATTGAAATAAAAAGAAGGAAATAATCCTAGGAAAATTATGATGACTAAAAAAATAGGAATTCAAGTTTTGATAGTGGGCATGTCTCTGGCCACTGCATGGGCGATTAGGGGTCAGTTTGGACATGAACAGGGTGCTGCATGGGCAGGGGCAATTGGAGGCCTGGCCCTAGTGCTCGTTTCCGGTAGAAAGGACTGGTATAAGAAAATGATGTTGGTGGCTATGGCATCGGCTGTAGGTTGGGGAGCCGGAGGAATGATCAGTTATGGCATGGTAGTAGGCTATGGTTTCGCGGATAATTTTGTGAATGCCTATTATGGTCTTGGGATGCTCTTCCTAATTGGGGGACTATTCGGTTTATTGGGTGGTGGCCTTGTAGGTTTAACTCTGGATTCTACTAAGGAAAATAGAGTAAGATGGGGGGCGTTGCTATCGGAAATGACGGTTGGTGGAATTATCAGTTATTATTTTCTAATAGAGCAGATCGGCTTTAAAATGACGCCTCCGAGATCAGAGGCTTGGGCCGTGTGTTTTGGTGCCGGATTGGCCATGTTATGGTTTATGGCCAGGGAAAAAAGAAACTCGGCAATTAGGGTGGCTTTTTACGCAATGTTGGGTGGGGGTATTGGTTTTAGTTTTGGCAATTTTTTACATGTTCTTGGAAATACATGGCAAATCCCCTTTAATATGTGGAATGTTATGGAATATTGCATAGGTATTTGCGGTGGATCTGGCATGGCATATGGGGTGTTTAGTTCCAAGTGGCCGAAGGAAATCCCGAGGGCCATGAAATGGGAAAATTGGTCGGCCTTAATTATAGTGGTACTTTTTATTCCATTGATCGTTTATAGGGAGTCATTGACCTATGCCCATATTGCCAGACGATTGGAGAATTTGCCCAATATAGAATCCGTTGCCTCTACAAGTACCACAATGGTCCTTTTGGTGCTGTTGGCAATGGTCATATCCATCTTTTGGAGATTTAAAAAAGAGCAATTCTCACAAAATGATGTTCTGATTACATTTTTTACCATGCTATTGGCTTATACGTTTATGAGCTATGCCGTAACGGGGATTTTTGGGGGTGAAATGCATCTTAACCATCATCTTTATGTGGGGAACATCCTTTTAATTTTTGTCTTGCTCAGATCCGGTAGCTGGCAGTTCAACTATACGGAAATGGATAAGGTAGACCTTAAAAAATGGTTCTTTTATGTGTTGGTCATACTTGGTGTACTGGCCATTCTGGCAATGATAGCTATAAGTGTACACGGGGATCTGGGAGACAGGGATAGATTTCCTATGAATTAAATTAAGGATTTATTTTAATGGAGGAAGGTGTACAAAGAAAATGGCTAGGGACTATTCGGACCGTTTTGATTATTTCTATGGGCTATGCGGTCTTAAGATATAATGTAGAGGGAACTGTTGCATGGAAAAATTTACCAATATTTATTCTGAACAAAGGCCTGTCCTTTGCCGCAATAGTATTGCTTACTTTTAGTTTCACTATTAGGCCACTTCTCAATCTTTGAATTCGAGCTTTATATTTTGGGTATAACAGGGCTATTGCTGTCCATATTTCACGTACTCCTCAGTTTTTTTGATTTTTAATCCACACTACTATACCAAGTTTTTTGAGAGCGATAATAGCTTGTAGGTCATAGGGCATTTTAGTCTGCTCGCCGGTATGGCCAGTTTCATGTAATTGGGACTGTATCACTGGTGCTTTGGAAATCGCTCTAAAAATAAAGAAATGCTTATAAATGTTATTACTTCAAAGGAAATCCTCTTGGGGCTACTTTTTCTATTGGGAATACATCTTGTTTTTATGGGATATTCTACTTGGACCAGCCCTTCAAAGTGGCAGGGAGGCCTACCTCCAATAAGTTTAGACTCATTTATTGTTGTGCTTTTCGGATTTGCAAATAATGGAATTGGTCGTACTTCTATTAGAAAAGTTTAGGCTGCTTACTCTCTTGTCAGGCTATTTTCTGCTAAATGACAAATAACGGCTTGGCCATTTGTAAAATCACCTAAAAGTCTTTCTGTAATCCGAGGGAGTTTTGCCCATAATATGCTTGAAGTAGTGGTTGAAATTGGCCAGATTGTTGTACCCACTTTCAAAACAGATCTGTGTTATCTGCTTATCGGTTTCCGCCAGCAATTTGGCAGCTATACCAACCCTAACACTTTTTACATATTCCATAAAGGTAAGATCTGTCTTCTTTTTGAAATACCTACAAAAGGAACTGGGTGCCATATTCAATACAGCAGCGGCTTCTTCCAATTTAACGCCTTCCTGTATGTTCTGAAAAACATATTCGTAGACCTTGTTTATTTTATCCAGATTCTTGGAAAAAACTGCCGAACTATTATTGGGATTGGATAGGTTTTCACGATCATCTACCTGTAACAGAAAGTTGAATATTTTAAGCATTTCAATATAATACTCCAGGCCCTCCAACTGCGTCATCCGTTCCAAGGTTTGCCTAATGTGGCTATCATTGTCCAGTTTAAAACGGAGCCCAGTGCTCGACTGCTTTAAAAGATCTACCACCTGTTCCAGTTCTGGCATCCTAAAAAAGTCGGAGTTGATAATATCTTCCGAAAAGTGGGTAACAATGCAAAAAGGGTCATTTCCCTTTTCAAAATCCAAGGCTTCCCAACAGTGGGGCAAATTAGGCCCAAGAAGAACCAGATCGCCCTTTTCAAATCCGGAGATATTGTCACCGACAATTCTTCTGCCCGATCCCGAAGTAATAAAGTTCAATTCGAAATTTCTGTGGGAATGTATTCTGGCATTAGATGCCAAGGGTAATTTTCTTGATATAAATGAATGTTTGTTGGGTACAAATATTTTTTCAAAAATAAATTCCATGGCTTGGTATATTGACAATATTGGACTAATATAATTAAATTATTCAGAATTAAGGTTAAAATTTAATGCAATTAAAACAATATTGTAGTGGCAAGGGTTTTTTAATTGAGTTTATTTTGTTAGAGCAGCAAATCAAGTTTTATATAATTAATTACCAGTAGGTCCGATTATCGGATTTACAGATTTGTTGATCAAATATAAATTCATAAACAACCTAAAAGACCAACCATTATGAAACTAATTATTACAACTTTTTGTCCATTGGTAGGTATTGCTATTATTTAATCTAATCCTTTAAATATACAATCATGAAATTGGCTATAAAAGGAATAATACCTCCTATGGTTACCCCTCTACTCGAGAATAAGGAGTTAGACCTTGTGGGGCTAAAAAATCTATTGGAGCATTTAATAAATGGTGGTGTCCACGGTATTTTTATTTTGGGCACTACAGGGGAAGGTCCTAGTCTTAGTTATGCCGTCAGGAAACAGCTCATATCCGAAACCTGTAGAATCGTTAATAAAAAAGTTCCGGTTTTGGTCGGTATTACCGATACCTCTTTTGATGGGACACTGGAAATAGCAAACCATGCCAAAAAAGTCGGCGCTGACGCTTTAGTAGTGGCACCTCCTTATTATTTCCCAATTGCCCAAGAAGAAATGGGGGATTATCTGGAAAGTTTAGTGCCAATGCTTCCCTTACCATTTATGCTGTATAATATGCCAAGCTGTACAAAACTTCATTTATCCATAGATGTGGTTAGGAGGGCCAAGGAATTGGGGGCTATCGGCATTAAGGATAGTTCGGGAGATCTTTCATATCTGTATGTTCTGATAGAAGAATTTAAGAGCGATCCTACTTTTTCCATAATTGCAGGGACCGAGCTGTTTTTGCCAGAAACCATAATGTACGGCGGTCACGGTTCCGTTGCCGGGGGAGCAAATTTTTTCCCAAGACTATTCGTAGATTTGTACGAGGCGGCAATGGCTCAAAATTTGGAGAAAGTAAAATTATTGAGGGATAAGGTGATTAAGGTCCATCAGACAATTTATGAGGTAGGGGAGTATCCTTCAAGGCATATAAAGGGCACCAAAGCCGCTTTGATGGCTATGGGTATTTGTCAAGATCATAATGCGGAACCCTTGGACCGATTTACGGAGGAACAACGAAATAGGATTAAAAAGTATATAGCCCAATTCAATTATAGGAATGAGTATAAAACAATACATTAAAAAGTCCACTATGGAATTCTTATTGTGCCTCTTGGGTTAAATGTTTTATTTCTTTCGTATTAAAGAGGTTTTTTTGGAAGTCCTACAGTAATGGATAATATTAAAATGTTGAAAAAGTCTTTTGTTGCAATTCCGATTTTGGTTATCGCTAGTCTAGCACTTTTTTTTCATTTGGAAATACATATTATTGATGCCCTTAGCCTTAAAACCGTTCCCGCATACGATATACATATCCCAATATTGAGAATTATTTTTGAACCAATATTGGGATTGTTACTATATTTAAACCGGGCTATTTATCCATTACAGGAATTACCGATTGCCTTATTGTGGATTTTGGTTTTTTATATATGCCTAAGTCTATTCAAGATATTTAAAATTGCTTCAGTTCCTTACAGAAGGCAAACAGCATTGCGGTTTTTGGGTAACCTGCCTTTGTTGATCGGTATTTGTTTTTCGGTTTTTGTCGTTATCCTTTTTATTGGATTGCCTAATAATACCATTGTAAATAATACTTCGGATGAAATATTGGTAACCAGTCACGCCCATACCGAATTTAGTCATGATGGCTTAATATCCCAAGAGAAAATGTGGGCATGGCACAAAAGAAATGGGTTCGATGCTTTTTTTATTACAGATCATGCCAATCACAAAAAAACATTGGACTTCTCCACCCAACAAAGAAATAACCAATTTTCTATAGACCCTTTAATCATGGTAGGTCAAGAACATTCGGGCTCCAATCATATGAGTTTATTGGGATTGAATGGAAAATTTAAAACCAAGGACAAACCGGATTCCCTAATAGTAAATTTGGTACATAAGCATGGAGGGGCGGTTATAGTCAATCACTGGTTTGATGGGAAAGGAAAGGATAAGGAGTTTTATAAGGACCTGGGTGTGGATGGTTTTGAAATTGAAAATGTAGGCAAGGAACTATATTATGACCGAACCATATTTAAGGATCTTAAAAAGTTCTGTGAAGATAACAAGCTTCTCATGCTCGGCGGACTTGATTTTCATGGTTACGGTAGGGCCTGCGGGATATGGAATGCTTTCCAAATTCCGAATTGGCATCAAATGGATCCGGATAAAAAGGAGAATTCCATTTTGGAAATAATAAGGAATAGGGATCAGAGTAGGGTTAAGGTACTTATGTACCAGGACCGGCCTTTTTATAGTGGAAAAAATTTATTGTTCCAGCCCTTTATTACAGTGGTAAATTATTTTAGGACACTAAATTTTTGGCAAGTAATATCTTGGACTTTATGGTTGATTTTGTTTCAATTGCTTTGGAATTACAGAAGGGAGCATTTTATCCCGATGCATAAAAGAATGGCTTTGGCGGGAATGCTAAGTTCCCTGTTTTTAATTGTTTTGGGTCTGTATTATATGGTTCGGGCCAATGCAGTAAAAGGTTATAGTAAAGTGTTTGCCGAATACAGTTCCTTGCTGCTTATCATAGGGTCTATTTTTATGGTCTATTCGCTCGGGACCATATATTTTAGATTCTTTAAGAAAATGAAGAAAATAAATTGAATAAAAAGGCTATAAAGATTGGTATTTGGGTTTTGGCGTCTTTGGGTGTCGTCTCCTATTTTTATTGGATTTTCCCTGTATGGGGCATGCCGTTCAATAGTCAGCGGCATGGAAATCCGCCTTTAACGCCTCCCTGGGCATTGGAATGTTGGCTTTGGGAAGATGATGTCAATACTTCCGACTATGTGGACGAATTATTGGAAGGCTATAAGGAAAATGATATTCCGGTAAGAACCATTATTTTGGATAGTCCCTGGTCTTTGCGCTATAATGATTTTGAAATTGATACTAGTCTTTATATAAAGCCGGACCAATGGTTTAAAAAGCTTCAGGACAATGACTACCGGGTAGTACTTTGGATGACTTCCATGGTGAATAGTTATAGTAAGGATGCCAACATTAAGGATTCCAAGGATTGGTATCAAAGGGCAATGGATAACGGTTTTTTGGTTAAATCCCGTAACCCCAATAAATGGTGGAAAGGGGAGGGAGGTTTTATAGATTATACCAGTGATAATGCCATGGATTGGTGGCGTGGGCTGCAACAAAATGTTTTTGATCTTGGAATTGATGGATGGAAACTGGATGGCACAGCAACCCTTTTTTGGAACCAACTTGGGCCAATACCAATATTTTATAAGCGGACATCCAAGGGAATTATGACCACTAGAACTTATATGGACCATTATTACAGGGACGAATACGCGCATGGCCTTACCCAAAATCCGGAGTTTGTTACCCTTTCCCGATCCATAGACCGTGGCTTTCATCCCGAAGGTTTTTCGCCCATTGATGCTTCCCCGGTAAATTGGGTAGGCGATCAGGAACACAAATGGGTAACCGATGAAATGATATTGCAAGAGGGAGATGAAAAAGTGGATATTGCCCTGGAAGGAATCCAAGGCTTTGAATCCGCTATAGAAAGTGTGATAAAAAGTTCTGAATTGGGGTATAACATTGTTGGATCCGATGTCGCCGGATTTTCGGGGAAAACGATTCCTCCAAGACTTTATATTCGCTGGACTCAATTCTCTACTTTTTGCGGTCTGTTCATGAATGGTGGCCATGGGGAGAGGCGACTTTGGAAGAGAACAGAGGAGGAGTTGGAGGTAATACGAAAGTTTTCTTGGTTGCATACAGAATTGGTGCCCTATATGTACCATTATGTGATAACGGCCCATAAAGGGGGAAGAAGGTTGCAGACACCCCTAAAAAAAGGGAAATATCACTATATGTTCGGGGATGACTTTTTGGTGGCGCCCATTTATATGGATTCCAAAAAGAGGACAATTACCCTGCCCAAGGGTAAATGGAGATACTTTTTTGACGATAATGTACCCATTGATGGCGAGGTGGATATTGAGCGGGAATTTCCCATGGACGAATTTCCAGTATATATAAAGGAAGGGGCCATTGTTCCTATGGATATTAAGCGATCCTATACCGGATTGGGAAATGGGGATTCAGAGGGCTTTACTACCATCTTGGTGTATCCCCAAAGTGAAAATAGTTTTGATTATTTTCATACGGACACCGAAGGGAGAACCACAATTTCTTACGAAGCAAAAGCCGGTACCCTGAAACTTTCCCTGGAAGGAACAAAATTCTCACATATTTTACGGATACATTCCAATAGCAAGCCGCAATCGGTCGCACTGGACGGCAAGCAACTGGAAAAGGAGGTGTTTTGGAATTATGACGACCAAGACCATAAACTCTTGATCAAGAATGGCAGTGGGTATCGGAAAGGGGTGTATGAAATAAAATTTTGACCCTCCCCTTCATATATCCTATTTCTGAGTAGAGCTTATCGGTGAAGGTTCCTGGATCTGAGATAGCTCAAAAGTTCTTCGGGTAGATCGGTTTGAATTACGTTCACGTACTTTCGGGACAAGAGGGCATCAAAACCTGAATTTTTAGCTTCGGTTTCCATGCTATCATACTTGCCCAAAGCATTGATCCATACCCTGTATCCGGATTTTATAAGTCGGCGCATAGTTCCATCTCTATAATAGCTCTCATCAATATGAATAATGGAAATATCCTCCAATTTCCTTATGTTCCTAATATCCTTTCTGGAATAAGCCCTTGGCATTATTTTAATGTCCCTGTTCAATTTTTGGTACTGGGAGGTTTCGGGAAAATCATAGAGGAAAAACAATATCTGTTTTTCCATACCGTATTTTTCTATCATATCGAAAGTTTGCCTTACGGCTGCCTCTCCCTCCAGCTTAAAATCCACATCCAATAGCATCTTGCCCTTGGTTAATTGTAGTACCTCTTCAAAGGTTGGTATCTGCTCATCGGTATTGGCATCTCCGAACTTAAGTTTAAACTCCTTTAGTTCGGCAAGGGTAAAATCATCCACTTTTCCTGTACCATTGGTTGTTCTATCAATGGTTTTGTCGTGCATAATTACCAGTTCGCCATCCTTACTTTTTCTAATATCAATTTCCACGATATCTACCCCTATACGAATGCTTTCGCTTATGGCAGCTAAAGAATTTTCAGGATAGTTGGGATTGGTCGCTCTGTGGGCTGCAACGAGGACCTGTTCCGGATGGTTGTGGTAATCGTTAAGAATGCTGTCCAGTTTGGTTTCTTGAGCAAGTGAGCTTAGGCCTAGGAAAAGTAGAAGGACAAAAATGGTTTTGTTCCAAATAGAAGAAAAGCTAATATTCATGTTTAATTATGGGTTAGGGATTAGGTTGAGATTCCCGTCATTATTATGGTGCAATATAAAAAGACTTTTTGTTTACACGTTTAAGCTTGGGTTAATATCTTATTAATTCCACTTTTTTGTTGTGCTAATCCCTTGTGGCCAGCACATTCCATGGTCTACATAATATTGCTGCCTTATGGCTACTTTAGGAAATATGGGGGGACTTCTTTAACCAATAGTTAATTGGTGATGGAACGCGAATTAGCCGATCCTACCCCGATAATGCTGTCGTAGATATCGCCAAAATTCCTGTAATAGACCAGGATGAGGTAGTTGTTCTCCGTAAAATGAAAATTTCCCGAAATGGTGTTCATGTCAATATCACCTTCCTTATTTTTCATTACATATTTGTAGTTGTAAAATCCTTGTTTCATTTTTATGACCGCCTCCATATTGCCTGTATTTTCATTATAGGTCATTTTGTTTTCCTCATCAAGGGCGTAATTATTGTATTTTCCAAATACATATACATCGTTCAGGCCTATTTTTTCTGTATAGGGCAGCGTAAAATGTATATAACTGTATTCGGCCTCCCTAGAACTGTCGTCTCCCTGAAGGGTCCTGACCACAAAATCGCCATTAACATCGGGATAGTAGGTATAGGGACGGTCGTACCTATAATAATCCATAAACAAATAATGGTTGTAAAGGTCTGTAAGTTCTATCCTGGAAATAGAAGAACTAGGGGCCCTAAGGTCTTTGGTGTCAAAATTAAAATATTCATTTCCGCCAAAAAAACTGGTTTCCTTATCATATTTATATACCAGTTCCGATCCCAGTATAAACTGAGGGCTTATGTTGGTAATCGTGGTGGGCCAGAGATGGTTTTGAATTATGGCCACTTTTACTTCCTTATTGGGGTTTACCAATTTTACCTGATTGGCGTTAATGGTAAACTGTACCACTTGTTTTTCATTTAAATAGTTGAAATCCCTAGAACGTTTTACTACGCCGCCCACTGTGACCCTGTCTTCGTATACTATAAATCTTCTGGAAAATTGAAGCTCATTATAGCTGTTGTAAATTTCCAATACGTAATTACCGCTAACCTTTAATCGGGTATTGTCATTGGGTATTGTAAGTTTGTAGTTGGAATAAGATTGCAGTGTAGAGTAGCTGTTTTCGTAATCTACTATCCGCTCGTTGTCCATTCCGTTTAAATATTGGGATTTTAAAAGGGAAGATGGGGTCCAGTCGTAATCGCAATGTACTATCTTGTAATAATAGTCTTGTTCATTGGCCAAAAGGTCATCAAATTCCAAATAAATAGGATTGCCCAAGCTAACGACCGGAAACTGGTCATCGGTGTCACCTTTAAAGACTATAGTTTTGATATTTGTTGGAGGGTTAATTTCCATTTGCACCTGGGCAAAAGCAAAATGGCAGGAAATGAACAGTATAAGCGCAATAAAATTCAATCTCATCTGGTGATATTTTCACGTAAAGGTAAGCAAAAAGCAAGCCTAAATGGATTAGCGTGGTTTAATCTCTAAATTTATAAGTAATAATTATGAAAACTTTTTATTAAGTATTAAATTTGCTCGAAATTTTGATAACCTAAGGTCTACTAAATATGTCTAAAGACATCCGAATTAAAAAAGGCTTGAACATTAATCTTATTGGTGATGCGGAAAAGACTACTTCCAAAGCTGTTTTAAGTAATGTTTATGCGATTAATCTTCAGGATTTTCACGGAATTACACCTAAATTATTAGTTAAGCAGGGCGCTGAAGTAAAGGCGGGAGAGCCACTTTTTTACAATAAAAATGTGGAAGACATGCTTTTTGTTTCCCCGGTTAGCGGAGAATTGATCGAGGTAGTGAGAGGAGCAAGAAGAAAAATTTTAACCTTGAAAATATTGGCAGACAAAAGCCAAGAATTTGTGTCCCATGCACCTTTATCCCCTAAAAGCGCAAAAGCTGAAGAGATTAAAGCGCTGCTTCTAAAATCTGGGTGTTGGCCTTTCATTAAGCAAAGACCTTATGATATTATTGCGAACCCAAGTGTAACCCCAAAGTCCATATTCATCTCTGCTTATGTTACCAGTCCTATGGCGGCCGATTTGGATTATGCTTTAAAGGGAAAGGAAAATGAAATTCAGGCAGCAATTACTGTTCTGGGGAAATTAACTCCTGGAAAGGTACATGTTTCTGTAGGTAAAGGCGGGCAGTCTATTTTTTCCAAGATGGAAGGTACGGAAATACATAATGTTTCCGGTCCCCACCCAGCTGGTTTGGTAGGTACCCAAATCAATAAGATAGATCCAATCAATAAAGGCGAAGTAGTTTGGACAATAGCTCCACAGGACCTTGTTATTATAGGGGAGCTTTTGCTAACGGGAAGGTTTAATCCTGAAAGGGTTGTGGCCCTGGTAGGGTCCAGCGTTAAGTCGCCAAAATATTACACTACTAAAATAGGTTCTGAAATAGCTACCTTTCTATATGCCAGTGGTGTGAATACAGAAAATTTTAGAGTGATCAATGGGGATGTACTCACCGGGTCCAAAACAAAACCTGACGGATATTTAGGGTATTATAACAATACCGTAAGTGTTATTCCCGAAGGTGATGATTATGAATTTTTTGGATGGAACAAGCCAGTTTTCAATAAAATATCTTCCACTAGGGCCTTGACCTTCTCATGGTTGCAGCCCAATAAGAAATACGATTTGGACACCAATACCAATGGTGAACACAGGGCATTTGTGGTTACAGGATTGTATGAGGAAGTTTTTCCAATGGACATCTATCCTTTACAACTTCTAAAAGCATGTATGGTAAAGGACTTGGATGAAATGGAGCAGTTGGGCCTTTATGAAGTTGCTCCCGAAGATTTTTCACTTACAGAATTTATTTGCATCTCTAAACAACCCCATCAACAGATTATTAGGGAAGGGTTGGATTTATTATATAAAGAAATAGGATAAAAAGATGAGCTTAAAAAATAATTTACATAACCTAAAGGAGAAGTACAAGGGTAAAAAAATGGCCCCTGCATTCAATGCAATCCATACCTTTTTGTATGCTCCAAACGAAACTACACATTCTGGTTCCCATGTGCGTGCAGTGGATGATTTAAAACGTACGATGAACACGGTAATCATGGCTTTGGTGCCCGTGCTTATCTTTGGGATTTTCAATGCTGGTTATCAGCACTATGCTGCTGTTGATGCTGCCAATGGTGTAATTAGGCAAGCTTCTCTTTTCGGAAACTTCCTGACTTGGGAGAATTTCATTATGGGAGCATGGACCGTGCTGCCATTGGTAATTGTTTCCTATGCGGTTGGACTTGCGGTTGAATTCTTGTTTGCAGTAATCAAGGGACATGAGGTTGAGGAAGGATATTTGGTGACGGGTATGCTGGTTCCATTGATAGTCCCTATTGATACTCCATTGTGGATGTTGGCCGTGGCCGTTGTCTTTGGAGTGGTTATTGGCAAGGAAGTTTTTGGAGGTACCGGAATGAATATTTTGAATCCTGCACTTACCATTAGGGCATTTTTATTCTTTGCCTATCCTACCTGGATGAGTGGGGATAAGGTTTGGGTACACCAAGCGGTTGACTTGGCCGGTGGTCCGGACGCTATCTCTGGAGAAACTATTTTGGGTTATTTGGCCCAAAATAAGGGAGCGGAAATGACTTATTCTATTTCTGATATGTTTTTTGGCTTTATTCCTGGATCCGTTGGAGAAACTTCTACAATACTAATTTTGTTGGGCGGACTTTTCTTGATCTACAGTAAGATTGCCAGTTGGAGGATCATGGTGAGCGCCGTAATAGGGGCCTTGGTCATGGGAGTTATCTTTAATGGGGTAGTTGGTGCCGGCTGGATAACTGAAACCAGTAAATTCTACGGGTTAATGAGTTTTGACTTTTGGCAACATTTGATCGTAGGTGGTTTGGCCTTTGGTATTGTGTATATGGCAACCGATCCTGTTACCGGTGCACAGACTAACAAGGGTAAATGGTTTTATGGATTCTTTATAGGATTTATTTCGGTATTGATCAGGGTGTTCAATCCTGCTTATCCTGAAGGCGTGTTCTTGGCTATTTTGTTGATGAACGTTTTTGCTCCAACTATTGATCATTATGTGATTAGGGGTAATGTAAATAGAAGAATGAAGCGTGCTAAAAACGCTACTATTTTGCCTAGGGATGGAGAAGGAAAAGCACAGGAATTAAAAGCAGAAACAGTATAATCATGGCAGTTAATACAGATAAAAATAGTTACACCGTTATTTTCGCCGCCGTTATGGTGGTCATTGTAGGGTCTCTTTTGGCATTTTTTGCCTCCTCCTTAAGTGAAAAGATTAAGGAGAACGAAAGACTGGAAAAACAACAGAATATTCTTTATGCCATGGGCGTAAACGAAAATGAAGACGAAGGAAGTGTCAATTTTGTTTCTACGGATCGGGTTGCAGGGGAATTTCAAAAATATATTACGGAGCAACTGGTAATTGAAGGAGATCAGATTACAAAAGACGACAATGCTTACCTTATCGATCTAAAAAAACAGGAAACTGTGGCCAAAGCAGGTAAAACTAGAAAGTTGCCTCTTTTTATCGGTGAAAAGGATGGGTCTAAATATTATATCATTCCTATGAGGGGCAAAGGTCTTTGGGATGCTATTTGGGGCTTCGTAGCCTTGGATAATAATTTGGTGGTACAAGGTGTGTATTTTGATCATAAAGGAGAAACCCCTGGTTTGGGAGCCAATATAAAGCAACGTTACTTCATGGACGATTTTATTGGGGAATCCATTTTAGATGGTACGGAATATGCCGGTATCGCAGTGGCCAAGGGAAATAACGACCCTACCAACGAAATCAAGAATGACAATGAAGTTGACGCATTGGCAGGAGCAACCATTACTGGTAACGGCCTGTCCGCAATGATCAAAGAAAGCGTAAATCTATATAAGTCCTACTTGGAATCAATAAGAGCTAAAAATTAAACTATGGCACTACTTTCAAAAAAAGATACGAGTCTAATATTAGACCCCTTAGCGGATAATAACCCGATTACCATTCAGGTTTTGGGTATTTGTTCGGCATTGGCAATTACAGCAGAGCTAAAGGCATCCATTGTAATGGCCCTATCGGTTGTGTTTGTATTGGGTATAGGAAATGTTGTTATTTCCTTAATGCGAAACATTATCCCTTCCAAAATTAGAATTATTGTACAATTGGTAGTTGTGGCCGCCTTGGTGATCATGGTAGATCAGGTGTTAAAAGCCTTTGCCTATGAACTGAGCAAAACGCTTTCTGTTTTCGTGGGTCTTATTATAACCAACTGTATCATTATGGGTCGTTTTGAGGCCTTTGCCTTGGCCAACGGACCTTGGAGGTCCTTCTTGGACGGTATTGGTAATGCAGCCGGTTACGGGCTTATACTTGTTATAATTGGGTTCTTTAGGGAACTTTTGGGTTCTGGTACCTTACTTGGTTTTAAGGTATTGGGAGATCCCATAGAAAAAACAGGTTTATATGCAACGGGTTATGAGAACAACGGATTTATGTTGTTGTCCCCAATGGCCTTGATTGTTGTTGGTCTCATTATCTGGGTACAACGTTCAAGAAACAAAGCTTTAATAGAGGAAAACTAGTAGTCATCATAAGAATAGAATGTTATGTTAGAACATGTAGAATTATTTTTTAAATCCATATTTATAGATAATATGGTATTTGCCACGTTCTTAGGA
Source organism: Arenibacter algicola (assembly GCF_000733925.1). NCBI lineage: Bacteria > Pseudomonadati > Bacteroidota > Flavobacteriia > Flavobacteriales > Flavobacteriaceae > Arenibacter > Arenibacter algicola. Next base: position 1,481,007 of record NZ_JPOO01000003.1, on the reverse strand, counting down.
ATGTGTTCTTACCTTGCCGTTTCTAAAAAAGTGACTACTGCAGTTGGTCTTGGAGCAGCTGTGATCTTTGTATTGGCGGTAACTGTTCCCTTAAACTGGTTGTTGGATCAGTATCTTCTAAGAGATGGGGCCCTGGCTTGGTTAGGACCTGAGTACGCCGATTATAACCTTAGCTTTTTATCTTTTATCCTCTTTATAGCTACCATAGCAACTATGGTGCAATTGGTAGAGATTGTTGTTGAAAAATTTTCCCCTGCACTTTATAATTCATTGGGAATATTTTTACCACTAATTGCGGTTAACTGTGCTATCTTGGGAGGTTCCTTATTTATGCAGTCTAGGGATATCCAAACTCTTGGGTTGGCCTTTAATTATGGACTTAGTTCCGGTATAGGTTGGTTCTTGGCTATTTTGGCCATTGCTGCCATACGTGAGAAAATTAGATACTCCAATGTACCTCCACCACTTAGAGGTCTTGGTATAACCTTTATAATCACTGGACTTATGGCTATAGGTTTTATGAGTTTTGGCGGTATGTTGACAGGTGGTGATGAAGCTCCAAAAGAAGTAGAGCAGAATACTGCCCAAAAAGTAGAGGAGGATAAAATAATTAAGGAGACCAAAGAAAATACGGTTTCTTATAACAACGCTATAATAAACGAGTAAAAATGATCTTAGCTACAAGTACAATTGGAACAATACTGATAACGGTAGTTGCTTTTTTAATACTACTGTTATTGTTGGTGGCACTATTACTGTTTACCAAGGAAAAATTATCCCCATCAGGACCAGTAACCATAACTATCAATGGTGAAAAGAAAATTGAAGTAGGTTCAGGAGGGTCTTTATTGTCTACCTTGGGAAACCAGAAAATATTTCTTCCTTCTGCCTGTGGAGGTGGGGGAACCTGTATTCAGTGTGAATGCCATGTGCTGTCCGGTGGAGGGGAAGCCCTACCAACGGAAACACCACATTTTTCCAAAAAGGAATTGAACCATGGTGCTCGTTTGGCCTGTCAGGTAAAGGTGAAGCAGGATATGGAAATTACCATTCCTGAGGAAGTGTTCGGAATTAAGAAATGGCAGGGAACTGTTGTACGTAATTACAACGTGGCTTCATTTATTAAGGAATTCGTAGTTGAAATTCCTGAAGATATGGGTTATAAGGCCGGTGGGTATATTCAGATCGAGATTCCTCCATGTGAGGTGAAGTTCTCTGAAATGGATATCACTGCACATCCTGAAGAGCACGAAACCCCTGATAAGTTTCAGGCAGAATGGGATAAGTTCAACCTATGGCCGTTGGTTATGAAGAACCCTGAGACTGTGGAAAGAGCTTACTCAATGGCTTCTTATCCTGCTGAAGGAAGGGAAATTATGTTGAACGTTCGTATAGCCACTCCACCCTGGGATAGGGCCAAAAATGGTTGGATGGATGTTAATCCTGGAATTGCATCTTCCTATATTTTCAATTTGAAAAAAGGAGATCCTGTTACCATTTCTGGACCTTACGGTGAGTTCTTTATCAACGAATCGGATTCTGAAATGTTGTATGTAGGTGGTGGTGCCGGAATGGCTCCTATGCGTTCACATTTATATCACTTGTTCAACACTTTAAAGACGAACAGAAAAGTTACCTATTGGTATGGAGGTAGGTCTAAACGTGAATTGTTTTATTTGGATCATTTTTACAGACTTGAAAAGGAATTTCCAAACTTTAAATTCTATTTGGCACTATCCGAGCCTTTACCAGAGGATAACTGGAAAGTGAAGGAGAATATAGACGCACCAGGTGACGGTTTCGTAGGATTTATACACAACTGTGTAATTGAAAACTATTTGAACCATCACGAATCACCGGAAGATATAGAACTATATTTCTGTGGACCACCATTAATGAACAAGGCGGTTCAAAAAATGGGAGAGGATTTCGGTATCCCTGATGAGCATATTAGATTTGACGATTTTGGAGGTTAACTTATAGACTTCGAAATTTTCAAGACCTTGATGGTCTAATTATAGACCTGTCAGGTTTTCAAAACCTGACAGGTCTTTTTTTATGTGAACATTGTTATGAGAATGCCAAGATTTTTCTTCGGCTTAGGAATATAAAGTATAGATGATGAGTACGCCCTTAACAGAACAGGAATTGCACAATTTGGCCATGAATATTGTTGGGAAACAATTGGAAGCGGACGGATTCGAGTTTATGGGGGTTAATAGCAAACCCAAAAGAAATCCGCAATTTGTCTGTCTTAAGGATAAAAAATTATTTTTTATTGTGGTTAGGAGTGTCCTGCATCCACAAGATCCGAGGGAATACGACATGTCCTTAATGCAGAAAATGAAGGATCACGCCTTGACCCAAAACGGAGAGGCCTATTATGCCGGTGTTGGTCTGTACAATGCCGAGGATAGGAATCTGCCGGTTTATCTTAATGAAGCTTATATTTTGGAATATGAAGGACTTATTAAAATATAGTGGCATGCGTTTAGTGGTGGTTTGTTTAATCCTGATTTCCGCAGGATGTAGGAACAGTGAGTCCAATTGGGTGAAGAATATAAGTTCTGGGTCAGCCTTGGGAACTTCATATAACATTACTTATTTGGCTACGTCGGAATTGAGTTTTGAAGCGGAAATCGATTCCCTTTTCCAAGTGCTAAATCAATCTATGTCCACTTATATACCTACTTCCGATATTTCAAGAATTAATGCAGGAGATTCTACTATTGTTGTAGATGCCATGTTCAGGGAGGTATTTGAACTTTCTGGAAAGATTTTTGAAGCTACGGAGGGTTATTTTGACCCTACCGTTGGCGTATTGGTGAATGCCTGGGGTTTTGGACCGGGAAAAGAGTTGGAAATGGATAGTATTAAGGTAGATAGTCTTTTGGATTACGTTGGGTTTAATAAAGTGGCCATTAAGGCGGATAATAGAATAAAAAAGTCGGATCCGGCCATATATTTCGATTTTAATGCCATAGCCAAAGGATATGCAGTAGACCAACTGGCTGTTTTGTTGAGGAATAAGGGGATTACCGATTTTTTAATTGAAGTAGGGGGGGAGCTGGTGGCCCAAGGGGAAAATAGGATCAAGGAGAAAAGATGGGTGGTGGCCATTGATGATCCCATGATGGAGGAAAGCAGAACTTACAAGAGAACCTTGTATATGAAAGACGTTGCCATGGCATCTTCGGGGAATTATAGAAAGTTTAAAATTGATCCGGAAACCGGTGCCAAGTATGTCCATACTATAGATCCCAAAACTGGTTTTACCAGGAATTCAAATATCTTGGCGGCAAGTGTATTGGCGAGTAATTGTGCCACTGCAGACGCTTTTGCCACTGCTTTTATGGCCATGGATTTGGAGAAAACGAAGACTATACTGGCCCAACATAAAGAATTGGACGGCTATATAATCTATTTGGATCCGGAAGGGAATGTTTTGGAATATATGACGAACGGATTTAAGGAGAATGTATTGGAGTAGTTATTTGGATACCAAGGGAATAATCTCTCCTTTTGCCAAACGATAATTGTCCACTTCGGCATCGGATAACTTTTTGGTGTAATCTACTTCTTCCACCTTAAAGCCCATAGCCCTAAGCTTCTCAAAATAATCCTGTCCATAAATACGAACATGGTCGTACTGTCCAAATATTTTTGCCCTTTCCTTTTTGTCCGTAATACTATTGTCCTCGTAGGTATCGGCCCTTTTAAGGTCTTGTGGAATTTGGAAAACTCCCCATCCTCCGGGCTTTAATACCCTGTACAATTCTTGCATTGCTTTGGTATCATTGGGAATATGTTCCAGAACATGGTTGCAAAATATGACGTCGAAGGAATTTTCGGTGAAGGGCAGGTTGCATATATCTGCCTTTACATCCGCCAAGGGAGAATTAAGATCGGTTGTAGTGTAGTTTAGGTTTTTCTGGTTTCTAAATCTTTTGTAAAAGGCCTGTTCGGGAGCAAAATGTAAGACCTTAAGATTGTCCGTAAAAAAATTGGTCTCATTTTTTAAATACAGCCACAATAATCGGTGCCGCTCCAGGGATAGGGTAGAGGGCGATAACACATTTTCCCTGGGATGTTCGTAGCCATAAGGGAGGAAGCTTTTGAACTTTTTTCCATCTATGGGGTCGGTATAACGATCGCCCCGCATGCTAAGTGCCATAAGGGGGCGCACCCAATAACTTAGTTTAATAAGAATTGGCCTGGGGATGGTGTTTAGGATGTATTTAAATAACTTTTTCAAAGTGCTTTACTGGATTGTCCATATGAATAAAGGAAATTCACCATTAGTTTTCTAGAGATTATTTTTAATGGCTTAAAAAGTATATGGTGCGGTTGCAAACTTTGGTCTAGAAAGTTGGAAAAGCAATTAAATCTTAAAGCAGTGTTCAAGTTAAATAAACCGCCCTATATTACAAAACCAATGCTTTTTGGCGAAACTCCGCTTCCTCGTCACTTTCTATCCCCAAAGCCTCGTATATATAGGCAAAGGTGGACAATATTTCGGGCTTTCCATCTATGATGGCAACATCATGTTCAAAATGTGCGCTAGGTTTATTATCTGCCGTTAGAATGGTCCAGCCATCCTTTAATTGTTTTATTCTCCTGGTTCCTAAATTAATCATGGGCTCTATGGCCACTACCATACCTTCCACAAATTTCTTTCCCCTTCCACGTTTGCCATAGTTGGGCATTTCAGGGTCCTCATGCATTTCCCTGCCCAATCCGTGACCGACCAATTCCCTTACTACGCCATAACCTCGACTTTCGGTATATTGTTGAATGGCATAACCAACGTCACCTACACGGTTTCCAATTTTGAATTCTCGAATCCCAACATATAGGGATTCTTTGGTGACCTGTAACAGTTTTTTTGTTTCGGCGTCAACCTCCCCTACCTCAAAGGTGTAGGCATGATCCCCATAAAATCCGTTTTTAAGGGCTCCACAATCTATAGAGATAATATCGCCTTCAACCAAAGGAGTGTTGTTGGGTATTCCATGTACCACTTGGGCATTGGGACTCATGCACAAAGAATTGGGAAAATCGTACAATCCCAAGAATCCGGGAACGGCCCCGTGGTCCCTTATAAATGTTTCGGCCATGCCGTCCAGCTGTAAGGTGGTAACCCCCGGCTTTACTTCGCTGGCCAACATTCCCAAGGTCTTGCTCACGATCAACGCGCTTTCGCGCATTAATTCTATCTCTTCTAAAGTCTTAATTTTAATCATAGAATGCAAAGGTAAAACAATACTTTTAAAACTGCACGCTTGCAGGTATTTGCAAATTCATTGAAGGAGAAACAGTTAGACCAATGGTTTTCTTGTCATTAGGGCTGGTTGCGGAACACCCATAAGCTTTAGAATGGTTGGTGCAATATCACCTAAAACACCATCTTTTATACTTTTCAATTCCTTATCTACCAATATCAAGGGGACTGGATTTGTAGTATGTGCCGTATTTGGGCTACCGTCCGGATTAATCATGGTCTCGCAATTTCCGTGATCGGCAATGACCAAAGTAGTATATCCATTTTCCAGACCAGCGTTTATAACGGACTCCGCACAGCTATCAACAGTTTCACAGGCCTTTATTGCAGCTTGCATATCTCCGGTATGGCCTACCATATCGGGGTTGGCAAAATTGAGACAGACAAAATCTACCTCTCCTTTTTTTAATTCGGGAATTATGGCATCCCTAATCTCGTAGGCGCTCATCTCCGGCTTTAAATCATAGGTAGCTACCTTGGGTGACGGACATAGAATTCGCTCTTCCCCCTCAAAAGGAATTTCCCTGCCACCGTTAAAGAAGAAGGTAACATGTGGATATTTTTCGGTCTCCGCAATCCTTATCTGTTTTTTGTGTGCCTTGGCCAAGATTTCTCCCAAGGTCTCGCTAATATTATCCTTGTCATAAACTACCTTCACTCCCTTATATGAATCATCGTAGTTGGTCATGGTTACATAATAAAGGTCCAATTTGTGCATGTTGAGTTCGTGCATGTCTTCTTGACTTAGCACTTGGGTAAGTTCCCTGCCGCGGTCTGTCCTAAAATTGAAAAAGATAACCACATCACCATTTTTAATAATGGATAAAGGCGACCCTTGATCATCAGTGATCAATACAGGTTTTAGGAATTCATCCGTAATACCGGATTCATAACTGGCCAATATGGATTCTTCAACATTGTTTGTTTTTTGGCCCTCACCATTCACCAATAGGTCAAAGGCCAATTTTACCCGTTCCCATCTTTTATCCCTGTCCATGGCATAATAACGGCCAATAACACTGGCCAGCTTTGCGTTCTTATCCGCGCAATACTTATTTAAAGCTTCTACATATCCTATTCCACTTTTAGGGTCTACGTCCCTACCATCGGTAAAGGCATGGATATAGGTGTTTTTAAGGCCGTAGCTTTCACTGGCATCAATAAGTCCTCTTAGGTGCGAGGTGTGGCTATGTACGCCCCCGTCACTTAACAATCCCAAAAAATGTACCGGTTTGTTATTGTTTTTTGCATATAGCAGTGCATCTTTTAGCACTTGCTCATCTTTTAAGGTATCCTGATCAATAGCCAGGTTTATTTTTGCCAAATCTTGGTATACAATTCGGCCGGCCCCAAGGTTCATGTGGCCTACCTCACTATTGCCCATCTGTCCTTCCGGTAAACCTACATTCATTCCATCGGTCAATAAGTTGGAATTGGCGTATTTGGTGTAAAGCGAGTCAATAAAGGGCGTGTTGGCATTTTCTATGGCGGAGACCTTTGGGTCTGGGGATTTGCCCCATCCATCCAAGATCATCAAAATTACTTTCTTGTTCATGTTATGTATGTTGTTAGTGTCAAAAATAAAACTATTGTATATGGATTGCTAGAATTTGGGACAGCTTTTTTGAAAATTTTAAATTCCTCCATGGATTTTTTTAGGTGACTGGCCAAAAGAGAAGCTTTTGTTAAACTTTTGTTATTTATGAGCAAAAAGTGAAACAAATTTAACGGATTAGAGTCTGTTAGGGTAATCAATAATCACTAATTAATCTTATTCATCATGAGAAAAACTTTTTTAACAGTCGTCATGGCATTATTGTTTATGGTCGCAGGCGTCTACGCCGAGAGTAGTACTAACATTTACACCCCAAGTAAATCCGTATTAATGGTCAAGCCAGGAGAATTAAGCTCATTCTGTAAGGCCATTGTGGAAGGGGATTTAGAAACTGTTAAGCGACTCATTGAGTTGGGAGAGGATCTTAATCAAAAATCATTGGGAAAAACACCTGCCATTTTTGCCGCTCGTTACAACAAAGTAGAAATTCTAGAGCTCCTTATCGCCAATGGAGCCAATCTTAAAATTAAGTGCGACAACGGTTACAACGCAAAAAGACATGCGGAACTATCCCATGCCACAGAGGCCTTGGAGGTAATCAACGCTAGTTTACAGAAGAAGTAGTTGCGCTTGCATTTAATAAAAAAACCTATCGAAATTAATCGATAGGTTTTTTTATTACTTTAATTTGCTTTTATAGTGTTCAGGTAAAAGAGCAAATCCAAATGTCTAGAATTCAAATCCAGTAAAGGCCCTAAATAATAATGCATAAAGTGCCATGGATAGCATTGCCACGCAGAATACAGAGTAGATCTTCAAAAATACAACTACGTATTCTGGTTTACAATTTTCGAATGCCGCTAAATAAATGTTCTTAAAGTGTAATAAAGTTCCCATATAGTCTCATTTAAATGATTGTAAATCAAAGCTATAAGGGTTAAATTTGTGCGGGTAATAAGATTTGGTTCTGGTGCAATATACTAATAATACCTTTAAATACTAATCTAGTAATGGAAAAATGGCTATTGTTGACCTTTAAATCGGTCAATGGCTTCTTTTATCCGTTCAATGCGATTATCGGGGTCTGGATGAGTACTTTGAAATTCGGGTACTCTATTTGGCCCGGCTGCGGCCTTTAAAATTTCCATCACCTTGATCATTTCATAGGGGTCATAACCGGATTGTATCATAAAAAGAACTCCTAATTCATCGCTTTCCAATTCATCGTCCCGACCGTTGGTCAATAAGGTGTTTTGGCCAATACTATTGACAATTCCACCCGCATCGGCGCCTACAGAGGCACCCATACTTATTGTCTGCCAAAAGTTGCTATCCGCAATCCTCTCTGCAGAGTGTCTTCCAATTACATGCCCTATCTCATGTCCCAATACTCCAGCCAGTTGCGCTTCGTTCAATTGGGAAAAGAGGGCATAGGTTACGAATACGGGTCCACCGGGCAGTGCAAAGGCATTGATGGTTTGTTCATCTGCCAATAAATGAAAATCGTATTTATATGGTGTTTCCCTAGCAATGCTGTTATTTACCAATTTATGGCCCAACTGATCAACAAAAGACTGTAATCGTTCATCAGGATATAGGCCACCATATTGCTGGGCCACTTCAGGTGCACTTTGCAAGCCAATGGCCACTTCTTGCTCCGTACTCATATTAATGTTCTGCACCCTACCGGTATATGGGTTTTCCTCCTTGTTATTGCAGCGCTGTACGAAAGCAAATGCTACAATTGCCAGGCCTATGAATATCCTAATTTTCCAACTGCCTCTTCTCATCTGTATTTTAATGTAATACGTATTAAATTACAAAAATTATTTATAGGAGGTCTGGATTAATATCCAAAATATTGTTCTGAATATAACCTTTTAGAAATCCTGAAGTGAAGTTTTCCTTCCCTATGATATCTTCCTCCAATAAAAGTTTAAAAATATTCTTTCGCCTAAAGGTCTTTAGCATGGGTATGGAAATAGGAGCATAGCTATAATGCCAAGGCTCGTATTTAAATCCCTTTCTTTTGGGATTATCCGTATATACCAAATAAAAGCCATATTTGTTGGCATTATCGTCCATCCATTTCTTTAATAGGGCAAATGGACCACCTTCTCCGAATTTTTCGGGTACCAAAACATCTCCCGTAGTTTTTGGATAGCCGTCAATTATGTCTATATCCGTTCCCCAATGATGTCTACTGGTGCCAGGGATAGTAGAATATTCTATAATTTTTTCAATGGCACCCAATTTGGTCATTCCCTTTTCCTCGGTATATTGTAAATATTTACGTTCCCAAATACCTTCCTGACGATAAAAATTACGATAGCTAGATACAATTTTTAGATCTATGCCATCACTATAGGCTGCCCTTTTCATCTCTACAAAGGCGTCATGGGCTTCTTTTCTTAGGTTTATATCCTTGCCAAAAAGTTCAATATCCACTTTGCCCATTAATTCTGCTACGGAATATTCTGTTTCCTGGGAAAGGGTGAGGCCTGGAACTAGTGATAGGGCCAGACCGGTATAGCTACTTTTTTTAATAAAAGATCTTCTTTGCATAGGGTACTAATTATTTAATTATAAGCAATCCAATATATCCAATTACTCCAAAAATTCTGCCACGTTTTATATTATAGGGGTATTTATCCTTATTACCTTGGACATATGAATAAAATTGAAACTATAAAGTTACTTAAATTCTATAAGATTTGGTTCCGAACAGAGTGGAATTACTGTTAAGGATGGGGGGGAGAAGGGAGGTAAGTTTCCTAGAGCAAGTATTACATGCTGCTGTATGAAGCACAGTAAAAGTAGGTAGTTGATAAAGGGATGGCAGAATATATTCTAAATTAGTTTTGCGAATTTTGGGATAAGTATAAATAGCCCTGATGTTTTATTTTAATATCGTTTAGGGTGATGATGTAAAAATACACTCCAGAGGACAGACCTATATCTCCTTTGACCAACATATTTCTGTTGGAGATACCTTCAAATTCATCCCTATAATTTTCTTTGTAGTATACCAATACACCGTATCTATTAAAGATTTGAAGTAGATTGTTGGGAGATTCCTCTATACCATCAATTACAAGATAATCGTTGGTGCCATCACCGTTGGGGGTTAAAAAATAATTGCCCAATTCTATGGTGGTAAGACTTTCATTAAGATCAAGGGCCCCACCGATTGTAATGATGTCGTAGTCATTTGGAACAAAGGTATCCGAACTTAATGTTCCAAAGGAAAATTCTCCTTCCAATGCGGAATTCCCTAGGTTGACCCATTTCTGTTGACTTTTACTCCAGCCTACTACTATTAGGTCACTAATATATTCCCCAAGATTACCAATATTGCTCCTGTCATCCCAGCTTAGAGTAACTGTGCTGGGGGAGTCCCCCTCCAAACGCCAAAATTCCTGATTACTTACGGCGGCCACATTAAAGTCCCTTGCGCCCGTATTGAAATTTTCATTAAAACTGGATTGGTTATCCGGGGCTACAAAGAAATAGGCACATTTGGCCAGTGCATTAACGCTTTCCGAAGTTATGGTCAAAGGTCTCATACGGTCACCATCCCCAACGGGGAAGGTAAAGGTATCCTTATTTGCAATAGCCCCATAACCATCAATTTTGGTATTGTTTCCCTCTCCCACATAAAATGAATCATCGGAAAAGTTTAGGAAAACATTGGAGCGATTCCTAGGGGTAAAGACGTTGCCCTGTATGAAGTTGAAATTATTCAATACCCCAACGCTTGTTTCCAGATATAGTCCGTCATTTACAGCTACCTCGGAATCATAAAAAACAGGGGTAAAGGCTCCGGAAATGGTCAAGGGGTCGTTATCGCTATAAAAGCCTACCAAACCTAAATTTTCATCAAAGGTACCATCGTTAATGACATCCATATGGAAACCCACCATGGCAGTTTCATGGATTTGAATATAGCCATAATTATGTACTGCATCCTGGGCATGTGCCAAAGTAACAGTCCAAATAATAATGTTTAATATTATTTTTTTGACAATATTCATTTTCGGAATTATGCTAAAAACGCGATTCTTAAATTTGTATTGATAAGCAATTTTATTTTTTTAAAAGTATGTGATGAAATACGCATTAAAACGCTGTTTGTTTTAGTCCTTACTTATTTGTTGCCAATTGGTGCCATCATATTGAAACCAATATGTTTTATCCTTCTTTAAATCATTTTTTGGGTCTCCTTTGTCATCTCGATAATTGATGTTCGTTTCGTTGTCATCATCCATGACTTTTATAACATATATCTGACCTATGGTGCCTGATGTTGGGAATGATATGGTATGATCTTTTCCATAAACAATTAAGGTAAAGTCATTAGGTCCGAGGGTAGTGTTTGTGCTTGTACTTCGAATACCACGAGTAAGCGAACCACCCTGAACATCTTGCCCTGCAGGTCCAGTTGCACCAGTAGCTCCGGTATCACCTTTGTCTCCTTTTACACCTTGTATACCTTGGGCACCAGTTGATCCAGTAGCTCCGGTATCTCCTTTGTCACCTTTCTCACCAGTATCACCTTTCTCTCCTTTGTCTCCCTTTTCTCCTGTAACACCAGTTGCCCCAGTAGCTCCCTTTTCTCCTTGTATACCTTGGATTCCTTGGGCTCCGGTATCACCCTTAGCACCTGTTGCTCCCGTTACACCTTGAATACCTTGTGCACCAGTATCTCCTTTGTCGCCTTGATCTCCCTTGGCTCCAGTTGCCCCGGTAGCTCCAGTAGCTCCAGTTGCCCCGGTAGCTCCAGTTGCACCGGTATCACCCTTGGCACCTGTATCTCCTTTGGCTCCAGTTTCTCCTGTTGAACCTGTGGCTCCAGTTGCCCCAGTATCACCTTGGTCGCCTTTCGCACCAGTATCACCTTTCTCACCGGTTTCACCTTTTTCACCTTGAACTCCAGTTGCACCAGTATCTCCTTTAGCACCAGTGTCACCTTTCTCACCTTGTATTCCTGTTGCACCAGTAGCTCCCGTAGCTCCCGTTTCACCTTGAACTCCAGTTGAACCAGTTGCTCCAGTATTACCTTTCTCACCCTGTTCTCCGGTAGCACCTGTTGCACCGGTTACACCCTGTATACCTTGGGCCCCAGTTGAACCAGTAGCACCAGTTAGGCCGGTAGCTCCTGTGGCTCCTGTTTCACCTTGGATTCCCTGTGCTCCGGTCGCACCAGTATCACCTTGGTCACCTTTCTCGCCTTGGTCACCCTTGGCTCCAGTATCACCCTTGTCTCCTTTTTCTCCGGTGTCACCTTTTTCTCCGGTGTCACCTTTATCTCCAGTAGCACCTGTCGCTCCAGTCTCTCCTTGGATACCTTGTATTCCTTGATCACCTTGTGCCCCGGTATTACCAGTCGCACCGGTTTCTCCTTGTATTCCTTGCGCTCCTGTGTTACCAGTTGCACCAGTAGCACCTGTGGCCCCTGTATCTCCTTTGTCTCCTTGGATACCCTGTGCTCCAGTTGAACCAGTAGCCCCGGTTTCACCTTGTATTCCCTGTGCTCCAGTTGAACCGGTAGCTCCGGTGTCGCCCTTGGCACCTGTATCTCCTTTAGCTCCGTCCGCACCAGTAGCTCCGGTTTCACCTTTGTCGCCCTGGTCGCCTTTGGCTCCGGTCGCACCAGTATCACCTTGGTCTCCTTTAGCTCCAGTTGCACCAGTTGCACCTGTATCTCCTTTGGCTCCAGTTAGGCCGGTTGCTCCGGTATCACCTTTGTCACCCTTGGCACCTGTATCTCCTTTAGCTCCAGCCGCACCAGTTAATCCTATTGGACCCTGAGCTCCAGTATCTCCTTTTTCACCTTGAACTCCAGTTGCACCAGTAGATCCTGTAGCACCTGTGGCTCCTGTTGAACCGGTTTCTCCTTTGTCTCCCTTGGCTCCAGTAGCTCCCGTTACACCAGGTGCACCTGTATCTCCTTTGTCTCCTTGGTCACCCTTATCTCCAATTGAACCTGTAGCTCCGGTTACACCTTGGATTCCTTGTGCTCCAGTGTCTCCTTTAGCACCAGTGTCACCTTTCTCACCCTTGTCACCCTGGTCGCCTTTGGCTCCGGTCGCACCAGTATCACCTTGGTCGCCTTTAGCACCGGTATCTCCTTTAGCTCCGTCCGCACCAGTTGCTCCAGTAAGACCGATCGGACCTTGAGCTCCTGTTGAACCAGTAGCACCTTTCTCGCCTTGGTCACCCTTATCTCCTTTGTCTCCCTGATCTCCTTTAGCTCCAGTAGAGCCAGTAGCACCAGTAGCTCCGGTGTCGCCCTGGTCGCCTTTCGCTCCAGTATCACCTTTAGCTCCGTCCGCACCAGTAGCTCCTGTATCACCTTGGTCACCTTTTACGCCTTGAATTCCTTGAGCACCTGTTGCTCCAGTTTCACCCTTGTCTCCTTGGTCACCTTTGGCACCAGTGTCACCTTTTTCACCCTTATCACCTTGGTCGCCTTTAGCACCGGTATCTCCTTTAGCTCCGTCCGCACCAGTTGCTCCAGTAAGTCCGATCGGACCTTGAGCTCCAGTTGAACCAGTTGCTCCAGTATCACCTTTCTCGCCTTGGTCACCCTTGGCACCTATATCTCCTTTGGCTCCAGTTGCACCTGTGGCACCAGTTTCTCCTTGTATTCCTTGAGCACCTGTTGCTCCAGTATCACCCTTGTCTCCTTGATCACCTTTTTCACCCTTATCACCTTCGGCACCAGTATCCCCTTTTTCACCTTGTTCTCCAGTTGCCCCAGTGGCACCAGTTTCACCCTTGTCACCTTGATCACCTTTGACGCCCTGGTCGCCCTTGGCTCCAGTTGCCCCAGTAGATCCTGTGGCACCAGTAGCTCCCGTTTCACCTTTATCACCTTGGTCTCCCTTGGCTCCAGTTGCACCTGTGTCCCCTGTATCTCCTTTAGCTCCAGTTAGGCCGGTTGCACCAGTATCACCCTTCTCACCTTGGGCACCAGTATCTCCTTTATCTCCTTGGTCGCCCTTTGCTCCAGTTGAACCTGTGGCACCAGTTGCCCCGGTATCTCCTTTGTCGCCCTTGGCTCCGGTATCACCCTTATCACCTTTGTCTCCTTGCTCACCCTTAGCTCCGGTAGTTCCAGTAGCTCCGGTGTCGCCCTTGTCTCCTTTTTCACCTTGAACTCCAGTAGCACCAGTTGCTCCGATTTCACCTTGTATACCTTGAACTCCTGTTGCACCGGTAGATCCAGTTGCTCCAGTATCTCCTTTGTCGCCCTTGGCTCCTGTGTCACCTTTGGCTCCGGTTGTACCAGTTTCACCCTGTATTCCTTGGGCTCCTGTATTACCAGTAGCACCTGTGGCACCGGTTTCACCCTGGATTCCCTGTATGCCTTGCGCTCCTGTGTTACCAGTTGCTCCAGTGGCACCAGTTACACCCTGAATGCCTTGTTCACCTTGTGCTCCGGTTGCCCCAGTATCACCTTTTTCACCTTGTATACCTTGGGCTCCAGCATCTCCTTTGTCACCTTTCTCGCCTTGGGCACCGGTATCTCCTTTTTCTCCAGTATCACCTTTCTCACCCTGTTCTCCAGTTGCACCTGTAGAACCAGTTGCGCCGGTTGCTCCCGTTTCACCTTGTATTCCCTGTGCTCCAGTGTCTCCTTTAGCACCAGTGTCACCTTTCTCACCTTGTATTCCTGTTGCACCAGTAGATCCAGTTGCCCCTGTGGCCCCTGTATCTCCTTTAGCTCCAGTTAGGCCGGTTGCACCGGTATCACCTTTATCTCCTTTTTCACCCTGGTCGCCTTTCGCTCCAGTATCACCTTTAGCTCCGTCTGCACCAGTTAATCCTATTGGACCCTGAACTCCTGTCGCTCCTGTGTCTCCCTTGGCTCCTGTTGTACCAGTAGCTCCAGTTGAACCTGTTGCACCAGTGGCTCCAGTATCACCCTTTACACCTTGTATACCTTGGGCTCCAGTATCTCCTTTGTCACCTTTCTCGCCTTGGGCTCCAGTATCTCCTTTAGCTCCGTCCGCACCAGTTGCGCCAGTAAGTCCGATCGGACCCTGAGCACCAGTTGAACCAGTGTCGCCCTTGTCACCTTTTTCACCTTGAACTCCAGTTGCCCCAGTAGATCCTGTAGCACCTGTATCTCCTTTGTCACCTTTGTCTCCTTTCTCACCAGTGGCTCCAGTATCTCCTTGAATACCTTGAATTCCTTGGGCTCCTGTTGAACCTGTAGCACCGGTATCTCCTTTTTCTCCTTTATCACCAGTGGCACCAGTTTCACCTTGAATACCTTGAGCTCCGGTTTCACCTTTTTCACCAGAATCACCTTTCTCACCTTTTAAACCTTGTATGCCTTGCTCTCCAGTGGCACCAGTTGCTCCTGTAGCTCCAGTTTCTCCTTGTATACCTTGAATTCCTTGTTCTCCGGTATCACCCTTGTCACCTTTGGCTCCGGTTTCACCAGTAGCACCAGTTTCACCTGTTGCTCCTGTGGCCCCGGTTTCTCCTTGAATACCCTGGATTCCTTGAGCTCCGGTAGCACCTGTTTCACCTTTCTCACCTTGCGCTCCAGTATCGCCTTTGTCGCCCTTAGCTCCAGTATCTCCTTTGTCACCTTGAACTCCAGTTGCACCAGTAGAACCAGTAGCACCTGTCGCTCCAGTCTCACCCTTGTCGCCTTGAACTCCTGTTGCACCGGTAGATCCAGTTTCACCTGTATCTCCCTTGGCTCCTGTTGTACCAGTAGCTCCTGTAGCACCAGTTGCTCCGGTTTCACCTTGAACACCTTGAATACCTTGTGTACCAGTTGCACCAGTAGCACCAGTTTCACCTTTGGCTCCTGTATCACCTTGGTCTCCTTTTAGACCTTGAATTCCTTGGGCTCCGGTATCACCCTTGTCACCTTTATCTCCTTGATCACCTTTTAGACCCTGAATTCCTTGCTCTCCTGTTGCACCAGTAGCACCGGTTGCTCCGGTTTCACCTTGAATACCTTGTGCACCAGCATCTCCTTTGTCACCTTTATCTCCTTGATTACCTTTTACACCTTGGATCCCTTGAATACCTTGAGCTCCGGTTTCACCTTTGTCTCCTTTCTCACCCTGAATACCTTGAGCTCCGGTGTCACCTTTGTCTCCCTTGTCTCCTTGATCACCCTTTACACCTTGGATACCCTGTTCTCCAGTTGCTCCTGTAGCTCCAGTTTCTCCTTGAATTCCTTGAATACCTTGTGCACCAGTATCTCCTTTGTCACCTTTATCTCCTTGATCACCTTTTACACCTTGGATACCCTGTTCTCCGGTAGAACCAGTGGCTCCGGTTTCACCCTTTACACCTTGAATTCCTTGGGCTCCGGTATCACCCTTTTCACCAGTGGCACCAGTATCTCCTTTGTCACCTTTATCTCCTTGATCACCTTTTACACCTTGGATACCCTGTTCTCCGGTAGCACCAGTGGCTCCGGTTTCACCAGTAGCACCAGTTTCACCTGTTGCTCCAGTGGCCCCAGTTTCACCTTGAATACCTTGAATACCTTGGATTCCTTGAGCTCCAGTATCACCTTTCTCACCTTGGTCCCCCTTATCTCCTTGGTCACCTTTGTCACCTTTTAGACCCTGAATTCCTTGCTCTCCTGTAGCTCCGGTAGCACCAGTGGCACCGGTCCCACCTTGGATACCTTGGATTCCTTGAGCTCCAGTGTCTCCCTTATCTCCTTTTGCTCCAGTTGCTCCGGTTTCACCTTGAATACCTTGAGCTCCGGTGTCTCCTGTATCTCCTTTAGCTCCGTCCGCACCAGTTGCTCCCGTTTCACCCTTGTCTCCTTGGTCGCCTTTGGCTCCGGTCGCACCGGTGTCCCCTTTTGCTCCAGTATCACCTTTCTCACCAGTTACACCAGTTGCTCCCGTTTCACCCTTGTCGCCCTGGTCGCCTTTGGCTCCAGTAGCACCAGTGTCTCCCTTATCTCCTTGGTCTCCCTTGGCTCCGGTTTCTCCTTTTTCACCAGTAGCTCCGGTTTCACCTTTTTCACCTTGAACTCCAGTTGCACCAGTAGATCCTGTAGCACCTATGACTCCTGTATCACCTTGGTCGCCTTTGGCTCCGTCAGCACCAGTTAATCCTATTGGGCCCTGAGCACCAGTAGCTCCAGTGTCTCCCTTATCGCCTTGATCTCCCTTGGCACCAGTGGCTCCGGTAGCACCAGTTGCACCGGTTACACCTTGTATACCTTGAATTCCTTGGGCACCAGTGGTACCTGTAGCACCAGTTGCTCCAGTATCACCTTTAGCTCCGTCCGCACCAGTAGCTCCAGTTTCACCTTGTATTCCCTGAATTCCTTGGGCACCAGTTTCACCTTTGTCTCCTTTATCACCAGTTTCGCCTTGGATACCTTGTATTCCCTGTATACCTTGTGCTCCTGTATTACCAGTGGCACCAGTAGCTCCGGTGTCGCCCTTGTCACCTTTTTCACCTTGAATTCCTTGAGCACCAGTTGCTCCCGTTTCACCCTTGTCTCCCTGATCTCCCTGATCTCCCTTGGCTCCAGTTGCACCAGTAGCTCCAATAGCACCGGTTTCACCTTTCTCGCCCTTGTCACCCTTGTCTCCTTGATCACCTTTGGCACCAGTATCACCTTTTTCACCTTGAACTCCAGTAGAGCCAGTAGCTCCTGTGGCTCCAGTTTCACCTTGGATACCTTGTATTCCTTGGGCACCAGTGTCACCTTGGTCGCCTTTAGCACCTGTATCTCCTTTGGCTCCGTCAGCACCAGTTAATCCTATTGGACCCTGAAGTCCAGTTGCACCTGTGTCACCTTTTTCGCCCTGGTCGCCCTTGGCTCCGGTTGTACCAGTAGCTCCTGTATCACCTTTGTCTCCTTTATCACCAGTAGCTCCAGTTGTACCTGTATCTCCTTTGGCTCCATCAGCACCAGTTGCACCAGAAAGTCCTATTGGACCCTGAGCACCAGTTGAACCAGTTGCTCCAGTTTCACCCTTATCACCTTGGTCGCCTTTAGCACCGGCATCTCCTTTAGCTCCATCAGCACCAGTTGCTCCAGTAAGTCCGATCGGACCTTGAGCTCCAGTTGAACCAGTTGCACCGGTATTTCCTTTGTCGCCTTGATCTCCCTTGTCTCCAGTTGTACCAGTTGCTCCAGTGGCACCAGTTACACCCTGAATGCCTTGTTCACCTTGTGCTCCGGTTGCACCAGTGGCACCGGTCTCACCCTTGTCACCTTTTTCACCAGTAGCTCCGGTATCACCCCTTTCGCCAGTAGCACCAGTATCACCCTTGTCACCAGTGGCGCCAGTAGCACCGGTTTCTCCAGTATTACCTTTCTCGCCTTGATCACCTTTGACGCCCTGGTCGCCCGTGGCTCCGGTCGCACCTGTGGCTCCGGTTTCACCTTGGATTCCTTGGGCTCCTGTGTTACCAGTAGCACCAGTTGCTCCAGTGGCACCAGTTTCACCCTGAATTCCTTGCGCTCCTGTGTCACCTTTGGCTCCTGTTGAACCTGTTACACCAGTAGATCCTGTAGCACCTATGGCTCCTGTATCACCTTGGTCGCCTTTGGCTCCGTCAGCACCAGTTAATCCTATTGGACCCTGAACTCCCGTTGCTCCTGTGTCACCTTTGGCTCCGGTTGTACCAGTAGCACCGGTATCACCCTTGTCACCAGTGGCGCCAGTAGCACCGGTTTCTCCAGTATTACCTTTCTCGCCTTGATCACCTTTGACGCCCTGGTCGCCCGTGGCTCCGGTCGCACCTGTGGCTCCGGTTTCACCTTGGATTCCTTGGGCTCCTGTGTTACCAGTAGCACCAGTTGCTCCAGTGGCACCAGTTTCACCCTGAATTCCTTGCGCTCCTGTGTCACCTTTGGCTCCTGTTGAACCTGTTACACCAGTAGATCCTGTAGCACCTATGGCTCCTGTATCACCTTGGTCGCCTTTGGCTCCGTCAGCACCAGTTAATCCTATTGGACCCTGAACTCCCGTTGCTCCTGTGTCACCTTTGGCTCCGGTTGTACCAGTAGCACCGGTATCACCCTTGTCGCCTTTTGCTCCAGTTATACTTATACCTATTGGTCCTTGTGCTCCTGTCGCACCAGTAGCACCAGTAGCCCCGGTATCTCCTTTGTCACCTTTAGCTCCGTTAGCACCTGTAGCACCAGTTTCACCCTTATCACCTTGATCTCCCTTGGCTCCGGTAGTTCCAGTTGCTCCTGTTAAACCTTGTATTCCTTGGGCTCCAGTGTCTCCTTTAGCACCAGTGTCACCTTTCTCACCTTTCTCACCCTTGTCGCCCTTGTCGCCTTTGGTTCCGGTCGCACCAGTGTCTCCGGTCGCACCTGTAGCTCCGGTTACACCTTGAATACCTTGGGCACCAGTGTCACCTTTAGCTCCGTCCGCACCAGTTGCTCCAGTAAGTCCTATTGGACCCTGAGCACCTGTTGCTCCAGTGTCACCTTTAGCTCCAGTTGAACCAGTTGCTCCGGTTTCACCTTTGACGCCCTGGTCGCCTTTGGCTCCGGTCGCACCAGTGTCTCCTTTGTCCCCTTTGGCTCCAGTGTCACCTTTATCTCCAGTAGCACCAGTGGCACCGGTATCACCCTTGGCACCTGTATCTCCTTTGACGCCCTGGTCGCCTTTGGCTCCGGTCGCACCTGTAGCACCAGTTTCACCCTTATCACCTTGGTCTCCCTTGGCTCCGGTAGCCCCAGTGTCACCTTTTTCACCTTGAACTCCAGTTGCCCCAGTAGATCCTGTAGCACCAGTAGCTCCAGTTTCACCTTGTATTCCCTGTACACCTTGGGCTCCAGTTGCCCCAGTATCACCTCGGTCGCCTTTCGCACCAGTGTCTCCTTTGACGCCCTGGTCGCCTTTGGCTCCGGTCGCACCAGTGTCCCCTTTTGCTCCAGTATCACCTTTCTCACCTTGCACTCCAGTTGAACCTGTAGCTCCAGTTGCACCTGTGGCTCCTGTATCACCTTGGTCGCCCTTGGCTCCTGTTTCTCCTTGTATTCCTTGGGTTCCGGTTGCTCCAGTTACACCTCGAATTCCCTGTTCACCTTGCGCTCCTGTGTTGCCAGTTGCACCAGTCGCACCGGTTTCCCCTTGTATACCTTGAATTCCTTGGGCACCAGTGTCACCTTTATCTCCAGTAGCACCAGTAGCACCAGTGGCACCGGTATCACCGGTTGCCCCAGTATCACCTGTGGCTCCGGTTACACCTTGTATACCTTGAATTCCTTGAGCTCCAGTATCACCTTTAGCACCAGTATCTCCCTTGGCTCCGGTTTCACCTTTGCCGCCCTGGTCGCCTTGGGCTCCGGTCGCACCAGTATCACCTTTGTCGCCTTGAACTCCAGTAGCACCAGTGGCTCCTGTATCACCTTGTATACCTTGAATTCCTTGCGCTCCGGTTGAACCTGTTGCACCGGTATTACCCTTGTCTCCTTGGTCGCCTTTGGCTCCGGTCGCACCAGTATCTCCTTTGTCTCCCTGGTCACCCTTGGCTCCAGTATCACCCTTGGCACCTGTATCTCCTTTGGCTCCGTCCGCACCCGTTAATCCTATTGGACCCTGAGCACCAGTGTCTCCCTTATCGCCTTGATCTCCCTTGGCTCCGGTTTCACCTTTGCCGCCCTGGTCGCCTTGGGCTCCGGTCGCACCAGTGTCACCTTTGTCGCCTTGAACTCCAGTAGCACCTGTGGCTCCTGTATCACCTTGTATACCTTGAATTCCTTGCGCTCCGGTTGAACCTGTTGCACCGGTATTACCCTTGTCTCCTTGGTCGCCTTTGGCTCCGTCCGCACCCGTTAATCCTATTGGACCCTGAGCACCAGTAGCACCAGTAGCACCAGTAGCTCCATTGGTTCCGTCAATGCCATTAATACCAGCAGGACCTCGTGGTCCTGTTAAGTTTGAAGTTGTAAATTTTGTTCCGTCTGTATAATTGAAGGTAAATGTCCCGTTACCGTTATCAACAGTAGATTGTATGCCGACCCCCCCCGTAGCAGTTGAACCACCGGTACAAAGGCTATTCCATTGCGTTCCGTTGTAGAAGAAAACGCATTTTGCATCCGTGTTATAGACCATTGCCCCACGTAGTGGCTTAATGGCTTGCATTTGGGTATTGGAAACTCGTGTAAGTACAAATGCTTTGGTAGTACTTTCCAATTCAACTATGGAAGCCGCATTAATACTGTTTGGGTTTTCACCAATTTTTACCTGTGCAGTTGCAAAGGAGCAACTCATCAAAAACAGTAATAGGAGTAATTTTTTAAAGTCCATTCAAGGGGATTTGGGGTGCTAAGACCTATATAAACCCAAATTTAGATGTCTAATTATGGAATGTTAAAAAAATGTTGTGAACCCGATAAAAGATGTGGTGTACCTATGTTATTGAAAATTAGGTCTATAAAATATGCCTTTGGTCGAACCTTAAAATGAAAGAAGAGCCTTACAAAACTACTGCCTTCAAGGGTATTGCCATTTTGAAATGTTAACCATCTTAATCAAAGAATTTTGATGATAATTTGTGTCCAATTAGCTAAAATGACTATGGAATTAGAGCGACAAAAGTTGTGAATCCATGCATTTGTGCAATAGGGGAACAATTATACGGGATTGATACGCTTGGCATTTTTGATGCTAGATATTAGTATTGAGATATTAGATACTAGACTTTAGAAGTGAGATGCTGGATTCTAGACTTTTGACTTTCGACCTGCCCACTGCCTCAAAAAGGTCTCGACTCCGCCCGTCTACCGCCGGGCAGGCTCAATCTCCGGTAGGACTTTGAACCTTAAACCTTGAACCTTGAACCTTGAACCCTTTCAGTGTTCCAAATACAAAAATCCCTGATAATTAAGCTGAAGGTCTTTCATTGCTATTATGTAGAAATAGACCCCATTGGGCAATCCGGCTCCCCGGTTAATGACCAAATTGTCCACATTGGAGTAGCCGGTAAAACCGTTGGTGTAATTGTCCTCCTCATAAACTTTCTGACCTTGACGGTTATATATACTGATGGTATCGTCATCCGAAAGTTCCAGTTCCTCAATATATAGGGCATCGTTTACCCCATCGCCGTTGGGGGTTACCAGGTAATTGTCCAATGTTAGCAATTCTTTGGCCGTGGCTTCGGAGGCAAAGGTGATTACGGCATAATCGTCCGGGACAAAATTTTCCGAAATTAAAAACCCCTGTGTTAGGTCGCCCACTACCGAAGCTGCACCTAGATTCACCCAAGATCGGCCCGCAATGCTCCAGCCTACGGGAATTATCTTTTCCACCTCCTCGGTAAGGGCGGCTATATTGCTGCGGGCGTTCCAACTGATCTGTATGTTAGAGGAAACGCTGCCTTCCAAATGCCAAAATTCTACCTCACTGATATCGCCCATGGTCCTGGGTTTTTTGGTAGGGTCAAAACTTTCGGGGAAGGTGGTAGGGTTGGTGGGACTTTCCCTGTAATAGGCACATTTGGCAAAACTGTTAGTGCCACTGCTATTGAAGGTCAGGGATCGTAATTGTTCCGAATCGCCCACTGGAAAAATAAAATTTTGTTCGTTATTGATGGTGACATAACCATCTACCTTGGAGAGGTCGCTTTCACCTACATAAAAGGCATCCTGCAGAAAATTAAAATAGACGTCCTGTTGTTGCCTTGGAGTAACAAAATTGCCCGTTATAAAATTGGTGTTGGAGATGACACTCATGCCTGTGTTGAGCATTACCCCTTGGTCATTGGCAATCTCGGTATCGAAGAATACGGGCATAAAGGCGCCGGAAACACTTATCATACTACTGCCATAAAAACCGGCCAGGCCCAAATTTTGGTCAAATGAGGCATTGTTGATGAGGTTGGTATGAAAGCCTATTTGTCCCTCATTGTGGATACGGATGTTGCCACTATTGTACAGGGCCGTTTGGGCCTGTATCCCTAGGGGCAGCAACAATGCGAGGATGTAGATGGCGTTTTTCATTTTCCTTGGACAGTATCCTTAGTTCTTATTTTGTAACAATGCCTTTATTTCGTCCATGTCCTTGCGGAGCGACTGCAGTTCTGCGGACAGAGATTCGTTTTCATTTTTAAGTTGATCTATTTTCTTTTCCTGTTCTATGGTATGCAGGAACAATTCCTCTATTTTTTCTAGGTTTATTCTTGATGCTTCTCCAAGATTCCAAAATCCCTGTTCCTTGATTTCCTTGGCTGATTTTATACCTGGTAAATGGTGTTTCTTTTTTATATGTTTCTCAATTTCAGCAAGGCTATTAAAGGTGTAATTTTTATTTAGGATTGAAGTACCTAAATAATATTTTTGGAAAACGTAGTCGGGTACTGGCGAGTGAGTACCAGTTACATTAACATTTCCATCAACTTGTAAGTTTCCGGTAGTACTGATATCGGCAGTGAATGCAGGGTTAATTTTGGAGCCATCTATGTCTGCCGATCCTGAAATGTCAGCATTAACTATTGTTCCGTTAGCAATTTGCGCTGAGGTGACCGCATCGGCTGCGAGCTGTTGGGTATCGATTCCCCCATTGGCAACCTGGAATTCGTTACCTGTCGTCCCGTCCCCAGTGATAGTGTTCTGGTCCGCTAACTCTGTTGTACCTCCTGTTGCTGGAAGATCGACCCATGAAACGGCTGTACCAGCGGCATTAGTTCTCAAAATTTGATCAGCATTTCCCGGTTCTATTTTTGCTGGGGTCACTGCCTGATCAATTAATTCGGATTCACCAACAGAATCTGCCTGTAATTCCGATTGATCAACTGAATTTGGAGCCAAATCAGCGGCCGTAATTGAATTGTCGAATATACTTCCGCCAATACCGCCAACTATGGCGCCATCAGCTAGCTGCAATGCAGTGATGCCTCCGTCCACTAATTGTAGTTCATTTCCAGTAGTACCATCCCCGGTTATGGTAGTTTCATCCGCTGTTACCGCTGCTCCAAGGCTGGTAAGAATATACGGGTTCCCGGTGGTCCCGGTTCCTGCTACGGTTACCGTAGCACTATTGTTTATGATCGTCTCGGACCCATCTGAAGTGTCCACACTTGTCAGGACATAGGGGTCGGCTCCAGTTCCAGAACCTGTTACTGTCACTGTTGCACTTCCGTTTACGATGGTCTCGGACCCGTCTGCACCCCCAAGGCTTGTGAGAATATACGGGTCCCCTGTGGTCCCGGTTCCAGCCACTGTTACCGTGGCACTGTTATTTATGATCGTCTCGGACCCATCGGAAGTGTCGGCGCTGGTGAGAACATATGGATCTCCCGATGTCCCCGTCCCCGTTACGGTCACCGTAGTACTTCCGTTTACGATGGTCTCGGACCCATCTGCACCGCCAAGGCTTGTGAGAATATAGGGGTCCCCGGTGGTCCCGGTTCCGGCCACTGTTACCGTGGCACTATTGTTTATGATCGTCTCGGACCCATCCGAAGTATCAACACTTGCCAGGACATAGGGGTCGGCTCCAGTTCCAGAACCTGTTACTGTCACTGTTGCACTTCCGTTTACAATGGTCTCAGATCCATCTGCACCGCCAAGACTTGTGAGAATATAAGGATCTCCAGTAGTTCCCGTACCTGCTACGGTTACTGTTGCACTGTTATTTATAATCGTTTCGGACCCATCCGAGGTGTCGACGCTAGTTAGGACATATGGATCTCCCGATGTCCCTGTTCCCGTAACTGTTACTGTAGTACTTCCGTTAACCACTGTCTCTGACCCATCGGCTCCCGTACTAGTGAGAATATAAGGGTCTCCAGTTGTCCCTGTTCCCGTAACTGTTACTGTAGTACTTCCGTTTACAATGGTCTCTGACCCATCTGCCCCTCCAAGGCTGGTAAGAATATACGGGTCGCCTGTTGTCCCGCTACCCGCTACGGTTACCGTTGCACTTGTGTTTATGATCGTTTCGGATCCATCCGAGGTGTCGGCGCTTGTTAGGACATATGGATCTCCCGATGTCCCTGTTCCCGTAACTGTTACTGTAGTACTTCCGTTAACCACTGTCTCTGACCCATCGGCTCCCGTACTAGTGAGAATATAAGGGTCCCCGGTTGTTCCTGTTCCTGCGACGGTTACTGTGGCACTGTTGTTTATGATCGTTTCGGACCCGTCGGAGGTGTCGGCGCTAGTTAGGACATATGGATCTCCCGATGTCCCTGTTCCCGTAACTGTTACTGTAGTACTTCCGTTAACCACTGTCTCCGACCCATCGGCTCCCGTACTAGTGAGAATATAAGGGTCCCCGGTTGTTCCTGTTCCAGCGACGGTTACTGTGGCACTGTTGTTTATGATGGTTTCGGACCCGTCGGAAGTGTCGGCGCTAGTTAGGACATATGGATCTCCCGATGTCCCTGTTCCCGTAACTGTTACTGTAGTACTTCCGTTAACCACTGTCTCCGACCCATCGGCTCCCGTACTAGTGAGAATATAAGGGTCCCCGGTTGTTCCTGTTCCAGCGACGGTTACTGTGGCACTGTTGTTTATGATGGTTTCGGACCCGTCGGAAGTGTCGGCGCTAGTTAGGACATATGGATCTCCCGATGTCCCTGTTCCCGTAACTGTTACTGTAGTACTTCCGTTAACCACTGTCTCCGACCCATCGGCTCCAGTACTTGTAAGAATATACGGGTCTCCCGTTGTTCCTGTTCCTGCGACGGTTACTGTGGCACTATTGTTTATGATGGTTTCGGACCCGTCGGAAGTGTCGGCGCTTGTCAGGACATATGGGTCACCCGTTGTTCCTGTTCCTGCGACGGTTACTGTGGCACTATTGTTTATGATGGTTTCGGACCCGTCGGAAGTGTCAGCGCTTGTCAGGACATATGGGTCTCCCGTTGTTCCTGTACCCGTTACAGTTACGGTCGTACTTCCGTTAACTACTGTCTCTGACCCATCTGCCCCGATACTTGTAAGAACATAAGGATCTCCTGATGTACCTGTCCCTGCTACTGAGACTGTTGCACTGGGATTTATTATTGTCTCCGATCCGTCAGCACTTGCTGCCAATAGCTCAGCATCGGTAGCGAATTCGGTATCAAGATCTACCTGGTTTCCACCCGTTGCCGGATTGGTCAATGTTAAAATACCTCCAGTCAGTTGTAAATCTTGTAATTCATCAGTTGGATTTCCTCCCCCTGAAATAATATTGGCATTTAATTCATCTTTCAACTCCTCAATTGCGGCCTGAGTGTTGGTTGATATGAGAGATAAATATGGCGCAAAAGTGACATCCGCTGCGGCAGGGTTTCCAGCGGCGCCTGTCAATACATATGGATTCACACTTGTTCCAGTTCCAGTTACCCCTATAGTCGAATTAATAGCATCAATAATTGTTTCAGAGCCATCAGCTGCTTGGCTCAAGACATATGCCATTGTAGCTGCATCCTGCGGGGCTGTAGGGTCAGATAAATTGTTTATTTGATTGTTTCCAGCGCTCGTTCCATTTCCCAAGACACTGGCTAAATCTTGATTACCTCCAACCGCACCAATTGCAGCATCGATACCCGCTAAATGGGCTTCAACATTGGCGGCACCAGCCGTATAATTAGCTGGCGTTGCTGCTACTGGGACAGCCGCGGCGTTTTGTGAATCGGTATTATCCAAAAAAGCTGTAAGATTTATAGGTACACCTCCGTTTTCCAATGTAAGAAGATTGCCTGCTTCTAGAGTCAATTGTTGCTCATCAGTATCAGTGCCACCATTGTCGTCAATCCAGGTATACCCCCCAGACCCATCAGTGGAAAGTACCTGTCCTGCGTTTCCACCAGCCGGTAGTTCTATTTCGTTTGAAGGGTCCGAATCTAAATCATTATATAGGGCGCCTCCATCCGTTCCAGATATTATAGAATTTGGGGTATCACCACTCACAATAGTCTGTGCAGAACCGCCAACCTGGGCATCCACATACGCCTGCGTTGCTGCATCCTGTGGTGCTGTAGGGTCTGCTAAATTGTTTATTTGGTTGTTTCCGGCACTGGTTCCAAAACCTAGTACACTAGCTAAATCCTGGTTTCCGCCCACTGCAGAAATGGGTTGCCAGGTCACCACCCCAAGCGTATTTGTAGTCATGATCTGATTGGCGGCTCCTGGTTGGATTTTTATGGGGGTAACATTGCCGTTCAATATTTTATTGGAGATAACCGCATTGTCAGCTAAATGGGGCTGTCCCACGGCGTTAAGGGCTATTTTTGGGGAAGTTATCGCAAGATCGGCAATAGTCACCAAGCCGGTATTGTCAATAGTAGCATCCCCGCCCATGGGGACTCCTGTGGCCACATTGCCGGCACTGCCTACAAAAATATTTCCATCTGCTAAAGTGCTGGCCGCTCCTGCCAATTGGTCCACATAGGTCTTTACCGCATTTTGGGTGGGGTAGAGGGTGGTAGAGTTTCCAAGGGCCGTATCATCCGATTTGTTGGCCACATCTTCCTTGGTTGTAATTGCAGTGGCATTGGCCAAAATGTCGCCCAATACAGTGCTCCCAACTTTTATAGGGTCTGCCAATGTGCCCGCCCCTGTAATGGTAGACTGGTCTGCCTGGGTAGCACCTAGCTCGTTCTTATTTAGCCATACCACATTGCCGGCGGCATCGGTCGTTAATAGCTGGTCAAAGGCTCCTGGTTCCATGTCCTCTGGTTTAATGGTGCCATCAATAATTTCCAGGGTGCCTACGGCGGCCTCCTGTATTTCGTCCTTTCCTACGGTATTGTCCTGTAGTTCGGAAGAGCCAACAGAATTGGGTGCCAATTGTCTTTCCCCTATGGTGGCCGTTGCAATATCGGCGCCAAAAACGGTTTCGTTTACAATGTTCATCCCTGTAATCTGCCCTACTTTTAGGTCGTAGTTATTGCCACCGGTGGAAGTAATTACAACCGTACCATCGTCCGAAGTAAAGGTAATGGAACCGGCCACAGCATCGCAGATATCCTTCCATTCCACACCTGTATAATAATGGATACATTCTACGTCCGTGTTGTACACCAATGCCCCTGCCGAGGGTATAATGGCGTTCATTTGTGCGGTGTTTACACGGGTTATGACCAATACCCTGGAACTGCTCTCCAGCTCCAGTACCGAACTAGGGTCTATATTTTGCGGGTTGTCCCCGATCTTTATCTGGGCCTGCACGGCCATTCCCAATAGCAGGCAAAAAAAGAAGTGGATATATTTCATTTTCAATTTTTTTATCGTTGTCCTACTTTATTTTTGTTCAAGGTTCAAGGTTCAAGGTTCAAGGTTCAAGGTTTTAAAGTTTTTGCGCCAACAGCCCATGGATTTATACTTAAATCCATACTGCCTTATAAATCGGGCACTTATACTTTTAAAACTTAGGCTATCAAAAGTAAAATTATCGTAAGATATACACAGTTTTATCGGGTAAAATACGTTACTACTAGGTGAACTGAAATGTATCTTCGTTAAAAGGGAATATTCTTACTTTCATAAGGTTTTTTTCCAGCTTCAAAGATGCGCGCCGTACCCTCGCCCTTTAGAATTTTGTGGTCTCCGTTCACCAAAATATAGTTGCCCTCACGGAGGCCAATTACGGGGGTAGTATTAAAGATATGAAATTCGCGGATCCTGGTCTCCCTAGTTTCTCCTTTATGTTGGCTATTGGGGTCCGGATCCAAATAATGGGGGTTGAGATTAAAATCCACCACCCCCAAGGTGTCAAAACTGGGAGGGTAAACAATGGGCATATCATTGGTGGTCCTCATGCTTGGGCCGGCAATGTTACTGCCCGCGCTGGTTCCAAGATATGGGGTGCCCGACTCTATTGTTGCCTTCAAAGGGTTAATAAGATGCAATTGGTGCAATTGCTGAACCAAGAGAAACGTATTTCCCCCACCTGTAAAAATGCCTTCCGCTTGGGCGAGGCCTTCTAGCGGATCGGTAAAAGTATGGAGCCCTACCACCTTTTTATTTATTTTGGAAAAGGCGGTAGTTGCCAGGGTAGTATAATCCTCATGGGATATACCGCCTGGCCTGGCGTAAGGGATAAAGGTAATGGTGGAACAGCCTTCAAAAAAGGACTCTAATTCTTCCAAAAGATATTCCAAATACCCTTGTCCAAAGAGGGTAGAAGTACTGGCCAATAATATTTTTTTCATGTGTTCTACTCTTTGGGTACGGATAGGCAAGATACAAATTAACAAAAGTTTAAAGGTGGGTTGCTTTTTTATGAACCCAACATGCTTTTTCTTTATCCCATATTGGTAGAAAAGCAGCATTTGAGTTTATTTCTTTGAGAAAAATAGGATATTTGACGCTTAATTTATCTAATTTTAAATAAAAAAATGCAAAATAGAATACTCTTCTTACTTTTCTTCTTATGTGTCGCAATTTCCTATTCACAGGATGATGATCGCCAATATTTAAGGGGACAGGTACTTTATAGAAATGTGAACGTTCCCAATGAGAATGTCATAAATGTTACTACCGAAATGGCCACGATTACCAATGACAAAGGGGAGTTCGGGATTATGGTAAAAGCTGGGGACCAATTGGTGTTTACGGCCATTAATTACCAGTTGAAGGTGGTGGATATTACCGATGAAATTTTACAAAATAACAGATTGGTAGTAGAGGTTACCGAAAAAGTGACCGAATTGGACGAGGTAGTGGTAACACCCGAAAATCAGGAAAAATTTCTTCAGGCCCAAAACAAGGAATTCCTAAACAGGGATTACGAATACGAAACGGACCGTTTAACGGAAGTGGAGAATATTGCCCTGTCCGATGCGGATAAGGGGATGAAGGACGGCCTTAATTTCGTTAATATCTTTAAAGCACTTATGTTGGCGACCAAAGGGAGCGATACCGATGTTGAGCGGGAACCTTTAAAGGTTAGTGAGGTATTGAGGCAGGTATATGACGATGAATTTTTTGTGCTAGACCTTAAACTACCGCAAGAAAAAATAGACGATTTTTTACTGTATTGCGATACCCAATTGCCAGAAAGGTCATTGTTGCAAAAACGCAATGAATTTCAGCTTATAGATTTCCTGGTTACCCATAGCAAGACCTATTTGGAGGGATTGGAAGCGGAGAAGTAGTTGGTGGTTGCCAGTGGGCAGTAATCAGTGAACAGTGAACAGTTGGCAGTGGACAGTAATCAGTGAACAGTAAACAGTAAACAGTGGCAGTAGCAGTTGGCAGTTCATGGTTCATGGTTCAAAGTTGAAAGTTGAATGTTCAGACTTTTTTGTCCGGTCGAGCCTGCCTGACGGCTAGGCAGGCGGAGTCGAGACCTTTTTGAGGCTGTTGGGCCGTGACAGTGAACAGTAATCAGTGCTCAGTGGGCAGTGGCAGTTGGCAGCGTGGCAGGTTCAAAGTTCAAAGTCCTGCCGGAGATTGAGTGGAGTCGAAATCGAAGTTGGTTGCCAGTGAACAGTGAACAGTTGGCAGTGAACAGTTTTCAGTGAACAGTAATCAGTGCTCAGTGGGCAGTGACAGTTGGCAGTTCAGGGTTCAAAGTTTTTTTGTCCGGTCGAGCGGGGTCGAGACCTTTTTGAGGCTGGTGGGCAGTTGGCAGTGAACAGTAATCAGTGCTCAGTGGGCAGTAGCAGTTGGCAGTACATGGTTCATGGTTCAAAGTTCAAAGTCCTGCCGGAGATTGAGCCTGCCCGGAGGCAGACAGGCGGAGTCGAGACCTTTTTGAGGGTAATGAACAGTGGCTTCGGCTACGCCCGCCTGAACGGAACGGGCAGGCTCAGCCACCGAATGAAGAGAACGGAGATTGAGCGGAGTCGAAATCGAAGTTGGTGGGTCGTGACAGTTGGCAGTGAACAGTGTTCAGTAAACAGAGGGCAGTAGCAGTTGGCAGTTCATGGTTGAAAGTTGAAAGTTCAAAGTTCAAAGTAGAAAGGGAGATTATTCCTTTAATAGTGATAAAAAAATGGCTCCTTCCCCTAGTCAGGAGAAGACGGAAGGGGTGTGAAGCGGACGCAAGGTATTGGCAGGTTGATAGTTTAATGTTTAAAGTTCAAGGTCTAAAGTCCGGTGTCTAGCATCTAAAATCCAGTATCTAAAATCTAATATCTCAATACTAACATCTAACATCTAACATCCAGTATCTCAGGTCTGACAGGACTTGAAAAAGTAATCCACAATAAACAGAAGGTAGTGCGTATTGTTCCAATATATTTGGTTTTTATTTTTTATAGTGTATTTGCACAAGCGCTAATGGCACAGGATTTTTCCAAGACTTTGGAGGGAAAAGTGTATAGTGAGGACGGGGATGTGGCTGCCACCCATGTGCTCAATACCACTACAAAAAAAGCGGCCATTACCGATATCAACGGATTTTTTTCCATTGTTGTAAACCTAAATGATACCCTGGTTTTTTCTGCCGTACAATATAAACGCAAAGAGATTGTAGTAAACTCCAGTATCTTGGAGAGTAAATTTTTATCCGTTCCTCTAGTGGAATCCAATATTGCTTTGGATGAGGTTATCGTTATGCCCTATAACCTAACGGGGGAGTTGGGCAGGGATATGAACAATATGGATGTGGGACCTGTTATTTCCGCCACCAGTCTGGGGCTGCCCAATGCCCATGTAAAGCCCTTGATGCAGAGTGAAAGATTGCTTAGGGAAGCCTCCATGGGTCCCATGTCTATTGGCATGTTGACCAGTATTCCGTTCAATCCGTTGATCAATGCCATTACAGGCCGCACCAAAATGTTGAAGAAACGGGTGGCAAGGGATATTAAATACAATAAATCCCAACAATTACGTACACAATTTGCCGATAGCCTTTTTGTACTTCAACTTAAAATTCCCTTGGAAAAAATAGACGATTTCCTGTATTACTGTGAGGTCGATGCCAATTTTAATGCGGTTGTGGATAGTCAGGACCTATTTGCCATTTGGGAGTTTTTAAAACAAAAAAGTGTCATTTACAGAAAGAATAATGAGATGGAGTGAATTGCAATGAACAATTAGCAATAAACAATAAACAGTGGTAAGTAAACAGTAATCAGTAATCAGTTGCAGTTGGCAGTTCATGGTTCAAAGTTTAAAGTTCAAAGGTTAAAGTTGAATGTTCAGACTTTTTTGTCTGGTCGAGCCTGCCTGACGGCTAGACAGGCCTGCCCGGCGGTAGACGGGCGGAGTCGAGACCTTTTTGAGGCTGGTTGGCAGTGGTCAGTTGGCAGTTCAGGGTTCAAAGTTTAAAGTTGAATGTTCAAAGTTTAAAGTTCAAAGTTCAAGACTTTTGTGTCTGGTCGAGCCTGCCTGACGGCTAGACAGGCCTGCCCGGCGGTAGACGGGCGGAGTCGAAATCGAAGTTGGTTGGCAGTGGTCAGTAAACAGTAATCAGTTGGCAGTTTTTAAAGTTGAATGTTCAAGGTTAAAAGTGTTCAAAATCTGAATTGGTAGAGGTTTTCAAGTAAAAGCACTGGTCATTAGCTCCCCTCTTGGAACGAAGAGGGGAATGAATTTTGCGCTTTGGCGCAAAAGAAGGGGGAGTTGGAATACCCAAACCCAATTTCCATACGCTATCTAATGTCCTATTGAATAGACCTGGGCCTTCAAAACCCTCCGTCTTCGCTTACGGCGAAGCCATCTCCCTTCGTCACAAGGGAGGAGCTTTTCTTTTTAAGCTAACGGCAAATAAAGTCGAGACCTTTTTGAGGCTGGTTGGCAGTGGCTTCGGCTACGCTCAGCCACCGGGTTAGGAGTGAGCAGTTGCAGTTGGCAGCTTGGTAGGTTCAATGTTTAAAATTCAAAGTCCAAGGTTAAATGTCTAAATCTAAAGTCTAGAACCTAATGTCTAGCATCTAGCATCTAAAATCTAACATCTAACATCTCAATTCTAAATTTTCCCATTAATAGTCTAACAAATGGCACAGTCATTGCTTATTTTTGACGGAGAAAGAACATCATGCAATTAATAAAGAAGACCTTTTTAATACTGTTGTTGCCCCTATTGGCATTCACGGTGGCACATAAATTTTACATCAGTGTAACCAGTGTAGAATACTCCGATAAGGACAGGGCACTGCAGATTACGACCAGGATATTTATAGACGATTTTGAAAAGGTACTACAGGAGCGGTATGGCATTAAGGGCAGTTTGGCTACCAAGGAGGAGTCCGACATGGCAGATGCATATATTGAAAAATATTTGAGGACAAAATTTATGGTTGAAATCAATGATAGGCCTGTGGACTTTGATTTCTTGGGTAAGGAATATGACAACGATATTATGATATGTTATCTGGAAGTTCCAAAAATAGATTTGGGTACTGCGACCAGCATTTCCGTTGAAAACGAAGTGCTGATGGACATTTTTGAGGAACAGAAGAATGTGGTCCACTTTAAACTCGGGAACCAAAAAAAGAGTTTTGTACTTATCCGCGAGAATAATAAAGGAATGTTAAACTTAAAGTAATTTAAAACAATTGTTTATATAATTGTTAAATTTCTCCGCTAAAAAAATCAATTTGAAATATGAGTAGAATAAAACATGTTTTTGCCTCGCTATTGTTCCTTTGCGCGGCTGTTACCGTTGCCCAGGAAGAGGTAAAGAATGAACGGGAGCCCGGGCATCTTAATCAGAATAAATTTAAGCAGCTTTATGAGGAGTTTGCTACCCCAAACACCTATAGGTCGGCCTCTGGGGCTCCAGGTCCGGATTACTATCAGCAGCAGGCAGATTATAAGATGGATATTGAACTCGACGATAAAAATGCCAAGATATACGGTTCAGAAACCATAACATATACCAATAATTCCCCTGATGACCTTTCATTTTTATGGGTGCAATTGGATCAGAACGTACGTTCCAAAACTTCTAAATCGCCCTTGCGAGATGGTGAGGGCATGCCAGTAGCGGAGCCGGTGGCCAGTTTCGCCAATAAATATATGACGGAGCCTTTTGATGGTGGATTCAATATAGAATATGTAAGGGGTACCAACGGAAAGGCTTTGCCCTATACTATTAATCAGACTATGATGCGCATAGATCTTCCCGAGGTTTTAAAAAGTAAGGGCCAGGTTTCCTTCTCTATAAAATGGTGGTACAATATTCCAGACCATACCGTAAATAGGGCGCGTTCTGGATATGAATACTTTCCTAAGGACGGAAACAGGGCTTATGTTATTGCCCAATTCTTCCCGAGAATGGCAGTCTATAGCGATATAGAAGGCTGGCAGAACCATCAGTTCTGGGGCAGCGGGGAATTTGCCCTTCCCTTTGGCAATTACGAGGTAAACATTACCGTTCCGGCCGATCATATCTTGGATGGTACCGGAGAGCTTCAGAATATGAAGGAAGTATTTTCCAAGGAAATGATAAGTAGGTATGAAAAGGCTAAAAAATCTTATGACAAGCCTGTAATCATTGTGAGTCAAGCCGAAGCCGAAGAGGCAGAAAAAGGATTTTCGGACAAGAAAAAAACTTGGAAGCTTAAGGCGGAAAACGTAAGGGATTTTGGTTTTGCTACCTCCCGTAAATTTATTTACGATATGCAGGCAGTGAAGATAGGCAATAGGGATGTAATGGCCATTTCCATGTATCCAAAAGAAGGCAATCCGTTATGGGAAGAATATTCTACCAAGGCAGTGGCCCATACCTTGCGCTCTTATTCCGATCATACTTTTGATTATCCCTATCCCAAGGCAATATCGGTTCACGCCAAGAATCAGGGTATGGAATACCCTATGATCTGTTGGAACTACGGGAGACCCAATGAGGACGGTACCTACTCCGATAGAGTGAAATACGGGATGATTTCCGTAATTATCCATGAAGTTGGACACAACTTTTTCCCCATGATAGTTAATTCCGATGAACGTCAGTGGGGTTGGATGGATGAAGGTTTGGATACCTTTATGCAATATATGGCAGAGCAGGAATTTGGGGTAGCCTATCCCGAAGCAATTGCTCCAAATAGCAAATACCCATCAGGGAGAGGGGAGCCTACCAAGATAATACCCTATATGTCCGGGGATCAAAGTACCATAGCACCCATTATGTCCAATCCAGAGAATGTTTATCAATTGGGGAACAATGCCTATGGCAAACCGGCTACGGCTTTAAATATTCTTAGGGAAACCGTAATGGGAAGGGAACTTTTTGATCATGCCTTTAAGACCTATGCACAAAGATGGATGTTTAAACATCCTTCCCCAGAGGATTTCTTTAGGACCATGGAAGATGCTTCGGCGGTTGATTTGGATTGGTTTTGGAGAAGTTGGTTCTATACTACGGATTATGTGGATATTGGGGTAAAGGGTGTCAAGAAATATTATGTTTCCGATAAGCCTTCTAAACAAATGATGGAAATAATGGCGGCAAGGAATATTAAGGAAGAGGATCTGCCCCCATTGGTTTATTTGGAGGAGGAAGACTCGGCAGATGCAGATGCCAAGTTAAAAGGAAAGGCGCCATCGGAAAATTCCAAGACATTAAAAGAGTTCATGATGGACAATCTGTCGGCGGCTGAGAGAAATGCCATTGAGGAACCCAAATATTTCTATGAGATTACTTTTAATAAACCAGGAGGCATTCCTATGCCTTTGATCGTAGAATATACCTACGAAGATGGTTCCAAGGAAAATATTACCTACCCACCGGAAATATGGAGAAAAAATGATCAGGAAGTAAAAAGGGTCATTGCTTCCGGCAAGGAGTTGGTAGGAATTGTGGTAGATCCAAAGGCAGAAACTGCCGATATTGATACTACCAATAATTCATGGCCTGCCAAGGAGGTTAAATCCGACTTTGAACTTTTTAAAGAGAATATAAGAGGGAAATAATTTTTTTGATCTTATTTAAAAGCAGGAGCATAGTTAGAACTGTTTCCTGAATATAATTAAGGCCCCGAAACCGGATTGCATTACGGCAAAACAGGTATCGGGGCTTTCTTTTTGATCGCTATTCCTCGGCAGTACTATCCAAAACTAGTGCTTTTTTATTTCGGAATTAGAGGGTGTATGGCTTGTGGTGAATGTGTTAAATACTGGTTTCAGCCTTATTTTATAGGGTTTTGGTGAACAAAAAAAAGTTAACCATATTTTTTATGCAGCTGTCAAACTTCTCATTATATTTGTGTTATGTTAAGTACGATAATTCTATTTATTAGCGGGGCGGAAATCTTTTTTATCATGTTTATCGTGGTAATGGTTTTTGGCGCCGACAAAATTCCTGGCATAGCCAAGGGATTGGGGAAGGGCATGCGACAACTTAAGGATGCCACGGAGGATATCAAGAAAGAGATACAAAAAAGTGCCGAGAAGCAGGGAATAGATACCAGCTTTACAGACGACATAAAGAACGAAATCAATAAAGTGAAGCAGAACGTCGATGAGGTAACCGGCGTTGTAAAAAGAAAGTAATATGCTGGACCAACTGTTACAGTGGGACCGGGATGCTTTTATCTATCTGAACAGTTTGGGCATTGAAAACCATGATGCTTTTTGGTCTGCCATAACTAATTTCTCTACTTGGATTCCCTTATTTATTTTTTTTGTAGTTCTTGTTTTTAGGGCATACCCTAAAAAAGAGGCCTTTTGGGTTCTAGGTACCATACTTATTACCTTGACCGTCGTAGCGGCACTTACAGGAATCACCAAGGAATTGGTGGCACGTCTTCGCCCAAGTAATACAGAGGAAATCAACACCTTGATCCGAATTCTTAAAAGTCCCACCGGCTATAGTTTTTTTTCGGGCCATGCTTCCAGTTCCTTTAGTATTACTACAGGTGTTTTCCTATTTCTTAGGGATAAATGGAAATGGTCCTGGCTGTTCTATATTTGGCCGTTATTATTTGCTTTAAGTCGCATTTATGTTGGGGTACATTATCCGTTGGACCTTATCGTAGGTGCCCTAGTGGGAATTATATTGGCCATTATGTTCTACAGACTGTACCATAAATTGGAGCCGGCAAAATAGGGGAAAAGGTCCCCTCCCTAGCCCTCCCCCAAGGGGAGGGGATGTTATTGGTTGTACCTTAAGATTTGTTGGTTTAAAAGTTATTCACCCTACTTGCTTATGCTGCATTTTTGTAGATTCTAAACTATTTCCCCCTCCTTGGGAGGGGGTTAGGGGGAGGACTTTCAAAGTTGGCCCATACTTGTATACTTTCTAAGTTTAATTATGCCCCATGTTTTTGTAATGATTGGTGTGGTAAAGTAAAGTGTAGCGTCCCCTCCCTAGCCCTCCCCCAAGGGGAGGGGATGTTATTGGTTGTACCTTAAGATTTGTTGGTTTAAAAGTTATTCACCCTACTTGCTTATGCTGCATTTTTGTAGATTCTAAACTATTTCCCCCTCCTTGGGAGGGGGTTAGGGGGAGGACTTTCAAAGTTGGCCCATACTTGTATACTTTCTAAGTTTAATTATACCCCCTGTTTTTGTAATGATAGGTAGGGTGTAGTATTGTGTTTGGACCCCTCCCTGGCCCTCCCCCAAGGGGAGGGGATGTTAATAGTTGTACCTTAAGATTTGTTGGTTATAGATTTATTCCCCCTCCATGAGAGAGCCTGTCCCGCTTTTTGAGCGGGAGGGTTAGGGGGAGGACTTTCAATGTTGGCCCATACTTGTATACTTTCTAAGTTTAATTATACCCCCTGTTTTTGTAATGATAGGTAGGGTGTAGTATTGTGTTTGGTCCCCTCCCTAGCCCTCCCCCAAGGGGAGGGGATGTAATTTGTAGATCTACATGAATGTGCTGGTCTAGGTAGCATTCCACCTCCTTGCTTGTGCTGCTTTTTTGTGGTTTCAAACCTATTTCCCCCTCCTTGGGAGAGCCTGTCCCGCTTTTTGAGCGGGAGGGTTAGGGGGAGGACTTTCAATGTTGGCCCATACTTATCTACTTTCTAAGTTTAATTATACCCCCTGTTTTTGTAATGATAGGTAGGGTGTAGTATTGTGTATGGACCC
Organism: Arenibacter algicola; assembly: GCF_000733925.1. NCBI lineage: Bacteria > Pseudomonadati > Bacteroidota > Flavobacteriia > Flavobacteriales > Flavobacteriaceae > Arenibacter > Arenibacter algicola. Next base: position 1,443,273 of record NZ_JPOO01000003.1, on the reverse strand, counting down.
CTCCCTAGCCCTCCCCCAAGGGGAGGGGATGTTATTGGTTGTACCTCAAGATTTGTTGGTTTAAAAGTTATTCACCCTACTTGCTTATGCTGCATTTTTGTAGATTCTAAACTATTTCCCCCTCCTTGGGAGGGGGTTAGGGGGAGGACTTTCAAAGTTGGCCCATACTTATCTACTTTCTAAGTTTAATTATACCCCCTGTTTTTGTAATTATTGGTGTGGTAAAGTAAAGTGTAGCGTCCCCTCCCTAGCCCTCCCCCAAGGGGAGGGGATGTTATTAGTTGTACCTTAAGATTTGTTGGTTAAAAAATTATTCCCCCTCCTTGGGAGCGCCTGTCCCGCTTTTTGAGCGGGAGGGTTAGGGGGAGGTGGCAACCATTACAACACCCTACTTAAGGTGAGTCCGTCCCTAATTGGCAATAATACCGTTTCTACCCTGGGATCGTCCCTCAACTTCTTATTGTAATCCTTCAGAATTTTGGTAGCCTTGTCCTTGGGGTCCAAAGGCTCCACAACCTTCCCGGACCAAAGCACATTATCTGATAGAATAACGCTGCCGGGGCGACATTTTTTTAAGGCGGCCTCAAAGTATTGGTCGTAACTTACCTTTTCGGCATCAATAAAAACCATATCAAAAACTACGTCCAGCTGTGGTATTATCTCCAGGGCATCACCTGTATGCTGCATAATGCGAGGTCCATAACCACTTTCGTCAAAATACCGTCTTTGCATGGCATGGAGTTCTTCATTGATGTCAATAGTGTGCAATGCGCCCTCCTTTTGAAGCCCTTCGGCAAGGCAAATGGCAGAATAACCGGTATAGGTGCCTATTTCCAAAATATTCTTGGGGGCGATTATTTTTGATAAAAGGCTCAATACCCTACCTTGAAAATGCCCGGTAATCATTCTTGGTTGAATAACCTTTAAATGGGTTTCCCGCGTTAGTCTTTGGAGTAATTCGGGTTCCGATTGCGAATGGTCTGCAATATATTGTTCCAATATGGAAGATAAAAAATGCATGGGTTTTACTTTGTATATTTAAGCCTTCAAATATAATGATCATGCAACAATTTACCGTAAGAATGGCCACTTTGGAGGATTTAAATATTCTGCAGTCCTTTGAACAGGAAATTATTCGTGCAGAAAGACCTTTTGACGAAACCTTGGATAAAGATCCGATCAGCTATTATGACTTAAGGCAACTTATATTGTCAGAAGAGGCCGCGGTAATGGTAGCCGAGCTCAATTCGAAGATAGTAGGTTCCGGTTATGGATTAATACGGGATGCAAAACCCTATTTGGATCATAAAAAATACACCTACCTAGGGTTTATGTATACTGATAGTGATCAACGCGGCAAGGGCGTTAATAAGGCAATAGTGGATGCTTTGATGCACTGGTCAAAGTCCAAAGATATCCATGAAGTTAGGCTTACGGTTTACAATGACAATGCACCTGCCATTAGGGCTTACGAGAAAGTGGGCTTTAAAAAGCATATTTTGGAAATGAGGGTAAAGGTTGACTGATGAAATTATAGATGGGCCATTTACCACTTCTGGCCGTAAATTGTATTTTTACATAAAATTTAGGATATGGAATTTAAAAATTCGTTAGTTTTTGCCCAACAATTGGATGCGGTGGATCCCCTTAGGGAATACCGTGACGAATTCCATTTTCCTAAAGTAAAGGGCAAGGATGTTATTTATTTCACCGGAAATTCCCTGGGATTACAGCCTAAACGCACCCAAAAGTTTGTGGATGACATAATGAAGGATTGGAAGGACCTGGCGGTGGAAGGTCATTTCCATGCTGAAAAACCTTGGTGGGATTATCATGAGCGGTTGGCAGCACCCTTGGCAAAAGTAGTAGGAGCCAAGACGCCGGAAGTTTCCGTTATGAATACCTTGACCGTAAACCTTCACATGCTGATGGTGTCTTTTTATAGGCCTACCGAAAAGAGATTTAAGATTATTTGCGAGGAAAAAGCATTTCCTTCCGATCAATATATGTTGAACAGCCAGGTTGAATTTCATGGTTTCGATACCAATACCGCTATTGTGGAAGTGAAGAAAAGGCCGGGCGAAAATTTTTGGCATACCCAAGATGTTATCGATAAAATTAATGAAGTTGGAAAAGAACTGGCCTTGGTGCTCATAGGTGGCGTTAATTACTACAATGGTCAGGTCTTTAATATGGAAGCCATAACCAAGGCGGCCAAGGCACAAGGAGCATTCGTAGGATGGGATTTGGCGCATGGGGTAGGTAATGTGGAATTAAAACTGCACGATTGGGGGGTCGACTTTGCAGCTTGGTGCAGTTATAAATATATGAACAGTGGTCCTGGGAATGCTTCCGGGATTTTTGTTCACGAGAAATATCTGAATAACAACGAGATTCCAAGATTTGAAGGCTGGTGGGGAACAAAAAAAGAGACCAGGTTTTTAATGAAACCAGAGTTTGAACCTATGGAAAATGCGGATGCATGGCAGGTAAGCAATCCTCCAGTACTTTCCCTTGCTCCTTATCTGGCCTCTTTGGAAATGTTCAATGAAGTGGGTATGGAGGCCCTGATTTCCAAAAGAAATCTCATTGTGGCTTATTTGGAGTTTATTCTCCAGGAAATAGACAAGGAGACCGAAGGGTCTTTCGAAATTATTACCCCAAAGGACAGGGGCTGTCAACTTTCCGTGTTTTTGCACGGGCAGGGGAAGGATTTGTTCAATTATCTAATGGATAATGGCGTTATTACAGATTGGCGCGAACCCAACGTAATTCGGCTGGCACCTGCACCTTTTTATTGTTCCTTTGCCGATATGTACAACTTTGGTCAAATTCTTAAATCCGGCATCCTGGCAAAGGGCTAGGTTTGCCATTCGCAATCCCTAATGTTTTTCTTTTTAATTGCTAAATTTCCGGCCTCAAACCTAAATTCGCTATAACTGCCAAAACCCTTTATGAAGTCACTTCGTCTTATTCTTTCCAACCCTAGATATTTTGCACCTTCGTGGGTATTTGCCAGTATTAATATTTTGTTCGGTACTTGGGCCATTTATATCCCTTCGGTCAAGGAAAAATTGGACATCAATAAGGCCGATTTGGGAATTGCACTATTTTTCCTGTCTCTGGGCGTTTTTTTAGTCTTTCCGGTGGCTGCCAAAATCATTAATAGACTAGGGGTAGGTAAGGCTACATGGTATGGAATAATTTTCAGTAGCGTGGCAGCTTTGTTTCCTTTACTGGCACCCAATTATTATTCTTTAATGGGGGGGCTTTTTTTATTGGGGGCCGGCAATGGTTTTACCGATATTGCCATGAATACCTTGGTCACAGAAATTGAAAAGGAAGACCGGCAAAATTTTATGTCGGCCTCCCATGGCTTTTTTAGCTTGGGTGGTGTAATTGCCGGTCTAGGCAGTTTTCTGATATTTACCATCAATAATCCGGCATTGCATATGCTCTATGCCGTTATTTTGGTGTTGATAGTAAACTTTATATTCCATAAACACTATAGTCATATTGTAGCCGCCCCGGTTGAAAAGGAGCCTTTTAGTCTAAAACTATTTAAACCACTCTTGGTTCTTGGGATTATTTCCTTTGTGGTAATGGGGGGCGAAGGAGCTATCGTGGATTGGAGCGGACTGTTTCTACAAGAAATAAGTATGGCCCCGGAAACATTGATAGGCACCGGTTTTTTGGCATTTTCCGTAATGATGACCTTGGGAAGGTTCCTGGGAGATAGCATTAGTGCCGCTATCGGCCCTATTAAAATAGTGGCCTTGGGGGCATCTATCGCCATTGTAGGTTTTGTTTTTGTCCTTACCACCTATACCTATATGGCCATTCTAGGTTTCGCATTGATAGGACTTGGCTTTTCGGTAATTGTTCCTGAGCTGTTTAGGATAGGGGGAACGGTCAAGGGAGTGGATTCTTCCCAAGGGGTATCCTTTATAGCTGGTACTGGCTATTCCGGTTTCTTAATTGGTCCGGTAGTTCTGGGGTTTGTAGCCGAGAGTTTTTCCCTCAAGTATACCTTTGTAATTCTATTGTTCTGCACTATTTTGGTACTTGCCGCTACTTTAGGGCTACATAGGAGAAGGAAATAGTTGGCTGACCAAGTTTTATGGGTTTTTTGAAGTGACTTTAATATTGGTAAAGTACAACTTAAAACTACCGTCTTCATTCTGATGCATCTCGGCAATTTTTAAGCCGTTGATATCCGCATAATTTTCCCAAGTAGTGATCAGGGATGGCTCTGGCTGATTGGACCTTCTAAATACCCATTCCTTTATCATATAATCGTTGCCAAAATAAAAATCATAGGCATCACCGGGAGTGTAGCCACCTTCATTTCCATAGACAATGGTCAGTTTCTGCATTGGATTCTTGCTGATAGGGGCGGGCACGTCACTTTTATGGTCGTAAGTGATATTGTTTTTGTCCCAGGCCAGATTAAAAGGGGCCATTAACCAATATTTATCGTTAATAAATCCACCGTTTAATTTAGTGGCCGTACTGTCCATTGAGTTACGGTTGTAGGAAATGGTATCTCCTTTGTTGATGGATGTAATGTCGTTGGTTATTGTGTTCCATACCCAGCTTCGCTCAGAATGGCTGTCTGCGCGGTCTACATTGAAGGTGAAGGCAATTTCCTTTACATTTCGGAATTGATTGAAGCCATGTGCATTGGCTACCTTGTCCAATATGGAAAGTTCCATTTTTGGCGCGGCCACTTCTGTTTTTTTATCCGTTTTACAAGCGGTTAGGATAAGCGTGAAGCAAAAAACTACTAGTACTGATTTTTTCATGTTTGGTTTTTACCAAAGATAATAGGTTTTTGTTAAAATTCTTAATGTTGCTTAAATACATTATAGGTACAGCTTAAAAAAATGGAAGGTTGTGGTTTTGTTTTACCAACTATGCCCCCGTTCTTCAATTATTGGCCATTAGATGCTTTGGAATAATTGTTTGGGAATATATTGACTTAGGTTTTGTTCCAATTAAACGGAATAAGCTATCAAATAATTTAGCTGCTATAATTCCCAATAAATTCATTATTTTTGAAACTTAATAAGAAATCAAAAAATGAGTTCAAAAAAAGGAAAGATACAAGAGGCAATAGACGAAAAATTGCTGGGCGAAAGAAAAGTATTTCTATGGGGAATGGTAGATGATGATACCGCTAAGCATGTGATCGATCGTTTGTTGTATTTGGATATGCAAAACAACAAAGAAATTCAATTGTACATAAATAGCCCTGGAGGTTATGTTACTTCTGGTTTTGCCATCTACGATACCATTAAATCCTTAAAGAGTCCAGTATCTACCATATGCTCCGGTTTGGCAGCATCTATGGGATCCATTTTATTGTCGGTAGGAGCAAAAGGTAGACGTTTTATTCAGCCCCATGCCCAAGTGATGATACATCAGCCCAGTGGTGGTGCCAGGGGACAGGCCTCGAATATTGAGATTCAGGCCAAGGAAATTATCAAGACCCGTGAACTTAGTGCCAAAATATTGGCGGAAAACTGTGGTCAGGATTTTGAGAAGGTGATGAAGGATTTTGATAGGGATTATTGGATGAACGCAGAGGAGTCCGTAACCTATGGTATTGTGGACGGAATTATGGAATAACCCGCTTGCAGGTTGTTTGTTTTAATTAATAATTCACATCTTAAATAAAAGGAAAAGTCCTTCACAATCTTAATGTGAAGGACTTTTTATATATGGACGCCTAAGCGGTATGTGTTATATATACGAGATAAACCTAGCGTTTGGATGTTCTGGATAGAAAATTATAAAAAAAAGAGGTATTTTTTTGTCAAATTATAAATGGCGTCACTACATCTAGGCATTATGTGATGTTATTGCCCGTTATTATACAAGTTACTTTATTTTATTACATTTATTACTTTAACATATACTTTTCCCTATTTAAATCAATATGAAACAAACTCCTAAAAACATTGCTATTATCGGTTCTGGACTGGTGGGTTCCCTATTGGCAATTTACCTTCGGAAGTTAGGCCACCAGATAACGGTTTATGATCGGAGACCCGATATCCGCAATGTTGAGTTTTCCGGAAGATCCATCAATTTGGCGATGAGCAATAGGGGTTGGACGGCTTTAAGGGAGGTAGGTATTGAAAAAGAAGTAAAGAAAATTGCCATTCCTTTGGACCAACGTGCCATTCATGTTGAGGGGCAGCCAGAGTATTACCAAAAATATGGAAAGGAAGGAGAAGCTATCTGGTCTATTTCTCGAGGTATATTGAATCGGAGAATGATCGATCTTGCCGAAGAGGCAGGGGTAGTTTTTCGTTTTGAGGAAAAGGTGTGGGATGTAAACCTTCCAGAGGGAAAAATATATACTGGCGCAACGGAGAAAGGAAAGTGGAAGGAATATCTGTACGATATTGTTTTTGGCTGCGATGGTGCTTTTTCCCGAGTTAGGCACAAAATGCAACGTAGAAGTAGATTTAATTACGTTCAGGAATTTATAGATGTTGGTTACAAGGAGCTCACCATACCGGCCAATGAGGATGGCACCCATAAATTGGATAAGCATTCCTTTCATATCTGGCCAAGGGGGAAGTTTATGTTTATAGCCATGCCCAACATGGATGGTAGTTTTACCTGTACCCTGTTCCTGCCCTTTGAAGGGGAGGTTTCCTTTGAGAAGATAAATACCAAGGAGGAGGCCAAACGCTTCTTTAACACCTACTTCCCGGATGTTACTCCGGTTATAGAGGACCTGACTACGGATTTTTTCAATAATCCCACCAGCGCTTTGGTGACCATAAAGTGCTACCCTTGGACCTATTGGGATAAAGTGGCTTTGGTAGGCGATTCCGCCCATGCTATTGTGCCATTTTATGGACAGGGAATGAATGCTGGCTTTGAGGATATTTATGCCCTAAATAAGATAATTTCAAAATATGGGGACGATTGGGAGCAAATTTTTAGTACCTATCAAACAGAGCGTAAACCCAATGCCGATGCTATAGCAGAGCTTAGTTACCGGAATTTTGTAGAAATGAGCAGTATGACTGCCGACCCCAATTTTATATTACAGAAAAAGATTGAAAAGCGTTTTGCCCAAAAATACCCTGACAAATGGATCCCTGCCTATTCGCGGGTTACATTTTCCAATAAGCCCTATGTTGAAGCTTTGGCCAATGGGGATGCACAGGAAGAAATAATGAAACAGATAATGCAAATTCCCAATATTGATGAGATTTGGGACAGTGAGGCGGTGGATCAAAAGATCCTAAGTCTATTGAGCGGAAAAGAAAAACACGAAGTATAGAAAAAATAAAAGCCATCTTAAAAAGATGGCTTTTATTTTTTCTTGGTTACTTTTCTATAATTTAGAAAATAGCTTTTGCATTTTTTCTTGTTCCTCTTCGGCCAAAACTGGGTCTACCAAAATTCTACCACTGTGTTCATCGCTAATGATTTTTTTGCGTGAAGCAATTTCAACCTGAACTTGCGGTGGAATGGTAAAGAAAGATCCTCCTGAAGCACCTCTTTCAATAGGAACTACAGCCAAACCGTTTTTTACATTATTTCGGATTCTATTGTAAGCCTTTACCAAGCGCTCCTCAATTTGGGATTGGTACTCTTCCGATTTTTTCAAAAGGGCTTTTTCCTCCTTCTCCGTTTCGGCCAAAATAGCGTTCAATTCGCTTTTCTTGTGCTTAAGGTGCAATTCCCTTTCGGTCAATCGTTCTTTGGTAGTGGCTATAACTTCTTTTTTCTGCTCTATTTGGGCTTTGAACTCTTTTATATTCTTATCGGCCAATTGAATTTCAAGTTCCTGAAATTCTACTTCTTTGGTCAATGAATTAAATTCCCTGCTATTGCGGACGTTCTTTTGCTGTTCCGCATATTTTTTGATCAAGACTTTGGCTTCATCAATAAGATTTTTCTTGGCGCCTATCTCGTAGTTAATAGTTTCAACATCGGTTTTAAGCTTATCCATTCTTGTTTTAAGGCCAAGTACCTCGTCTTCCAAATCTTCTACTTCTAGAGGAAGTTCTCCTCTAACATTTCTTATCTCATCAACTCTAGAATCAATTAATTGCAAATCATATAGTGCTCTTAACTTTTCTTCTACTGTTGTTTCTGTCTTTGTTGCCATATTTAAAAATACTTGATGGGATTTGTTTTGCTCTCCGATAAAGAGACTGCAAAATTAGGAATTTTTTTCGTAAGATAATCAACTAAGAGATTTTTTGTAAACTGCTCTGTTTCATAGTGCCCAATATCTGCCAAAAGTATTTTGCCTTCTGCCTCATAGAATTGATGGTATTTTAGATCCGATGTTACGAAAACATCAGCATTGGCGGCTATTGCAGCCGATATGGCAAAGGAACCGCTGCCTCCTAAAAGAGCAACTTTCTTTATTTTTTTTCCGAGAAAATCTGAGTGCCTTATGCAGGATACATTCATTTTTTCCTTCAAAAATTCAAAAAATTCGTCTTCCCCCATCGATTTTTCCAGATTTCCTACCATGCCCATGCCAATATTTTGGTTTTTATTTTCCAAGGTTTGTAGTTCGTAGGCTACCTCTTCATAGGGGTGGTTCTTAAAAAGGGCTTTTAAAATTTTTTGTTCATTTGCCCTGCCATAGGTTATGCTTATCTGGGATTCGTCCTCGTAATGTGTTTCCCCAATTTTTCCTATATAGGGATTGGCCCCCGCATTGGCCTGGTAGCTCCCTGTACCATCCACCGTAAAACTACAGTTGCTATAATTGCCAATATTCCCGGCTCCGGCATGGAATAGAGCTGTTTTAAGGGCATGGGCGTTCTCTTTGGGAACATAGGTGGTTAATTTTCTAATGGTGCCCGCCTTCGGGATTAGAATTCTTGGGTTTTGCAGTCCCAAGACCTCACAGATTTTGGCATTGACCCCTTTATTGCTGTTGTCCAGGGCAGTGTGCATACTGTATATGGCTATATCGTGTTTAATGGCCTTTATTACTACCCTTTGTACGTAGTTGGAGCCGGTTATTTTCTTTAACCCTCCAAAAATAATAGGGTGGAAACTAACTATTAGATTGCAATTTTTTGCTATGGCTTCCTCTACTACATTTTCCAAAGTGTCCAGTGTTACTAGGATACCGCTTAGCTCATTATTTGCATTCCCCACCAAAAGTCCTACATTGTCAAAATCTTCGGCATAATATAGTGGTGCCAACTCCTCTAGGGTATCTATAACTTGTTTTATGATCATTTTTAAAATTTATGGTCTTCCAAAGATAAAATATTATATTTTCGTTCTAATGCAGCTACTAAGAAAATTAGGCTTTCCCGTTTCACTGATATATGCCCTGGTGGTATATCTGCGCAATTATCTTTATGACGTAGGGCTATTGTCCTCCAAAGCCTATAAGACCAGGACCATTTGTGTAGGGAATCTTAGTGTAGGGGGTACCGGTAAAACCCCTATGATAGAGTTTTTGGTTGCCAATGTAAAAGATCGGGGCAGAATAGCTGTTTTAAGTAGGGGATATGGTAGAAAATCTAAAGGCTTTTTGTTGGCCAAACCTGCTATAGGGGTTGAGGATCTGGGGGATGAACCCTATCAGATCTATAAAAAATTCCCCAATGCCCATGTCGCAGTGGATGCGGACAGGCAGCACGGTATTTCCATATTGGAGGAAACCATAGGTCCCGATATAATTTTGTTGGATGATGCCTTTCAACACAGAAAAGTAAGATGTGACCAATATGTGCTTTTAACTTCCCATTCCAATTTATACGTAGATGATTGGTATTTGCCTAGCGGGAATTTAAGGGATAGCAAACGGGAAGCAAGGAGGGCCAATATTATTGTTGTTACCAAGTGCCCATCAAAATTGAGCGTGGCCGAACAGCATAGAATCCTGAAAAAATTGAACCCTGATCCTGGTCAGCAAGTTATCTTTAGCTATTTGGAGTATCAAACAACCTTAAAAGGCAACTCCAAGGAGATGGACTTGGCCGAACTTAAAAATAAAAAGGTGACCTTAGTGACCGGGATAGCAGATCCAAAGCAGCTGGTAAGTTTCCTTAGTGCTCAAGGAATTGTGTTTGAACATTTGGCATACCCTGACCACCATTTTTTTACAGATAAGGAAATTGCCTTATTCAATAACAGGGAGGTGGTCCTTACGACCGAAAAAGACTATGTAAGGTTGGCGGGCAAGGGCGAAAATTTTTATTATATAGGGGTAGGGCATAAATTCATGAACGGGGGAGAAGAGGTACTATTGAATTTGTTGGGTGAAAGCCTTACTGCTACTTAGGCCTCAATTTTTTTTTTCACATCAAAGATGTTCTCTCCTATTTTTTGATAAAATACCTCCGGTTTAAAAGGTTTCGTAACCACGTCGTTACAACCAGCGGCATAAAAACTTTCCAAACTGTCATCCAAGGAAATTGCCGTAAGCGCTATGATTGGCACCAATCTATTGAACTTTCTGATTTCTATGGTAGCCTCTTCACCACTAATTCCTGGCATATGGATGTCCATAAGGATACAATCGTAATCCGTTTTTCTCACCATGGCCACCGCTTCCAAACCATTGTTGGCAATATCACAGGTTATTTCCTTCTTGTTCAGCATTTTCTTGGTAATCACTTGATTGATTTTGTTGTCCTCCACAATCAATATATGTAGTCCTTTAAAATCGTATTCCACCTCGGTAATCTCGAACGGAATATCATCAATAAGATCGTCCTTGCTTTTTAGATCCAACTCAAAGAAAAAGGAACTTCCTTTGCCTATTTCACTCTTTAGTCCAATTTTACTGCCAAATAGGCCCAGCAGGCTTTTTACAATGGTCAGTCCCAGGCCGGTACCTCCATATTCCCTATTAATTTGGATAGAGCCTTGTTCAAAGCTGTCAAAAATTGTAAGCTGTCTCTCTTTATCAATACCAATACCATTATCCTTTACTTCAAAATAAATGGTCAGATTCTCCTCTACTTTTTTGGCAAGCTTGGCTATAACCGTTACTTGTCCTCCCTTGGTGAATTTTATACCGTTGCCGATAAGGTTTATAAAAATTTGGGAAAGTTTAAGTGGATCTCCCAATAGGTGTGACGGTATATTCTCATCAAATTCCAGTTCAATTTTTGTTTTGTTGGCCTTAGCGCTTTGATGCAGGGAATTGATTACTTCGGAAAGTATCTTTTTAAGATTGAAATCTATTTGCAGGGCCTCCAGCTTATCGGCGTCAATTTTGTTGATCTGAAGAATGTCATTAATGAAGTTCAATAGGTAGTCACCAGAAAATTTCAACGATTTTAGGTGTTCCTTCTGGTTTTCACTGGGGTTCTCCTCCAGCAGTAAATGTGTTAGGCCGGTCACCGCATAAAGTGGTGTCCGCAATTCGTGGCTTACCGTGGATAGGAAATTGGTTTTGGCCTCCATGGCCATTACTGCAGCATCCCGTGCAGCCTGTAGTTCATTGTTTTTGGTATGTAATAGGTCGTTTGTCTTTAGCTTTATTTGGTTGTTACGGTAAAGTGAAATGGCCAATATGGAAATTACTATTAAAAAGGCAGCGGTTAAAATTGCCGTTATTTCCGTTCTATTTTTGGATTGGTTAAGTTCTTCTATCTTGGCTTCCTGTCGGCCAATTTCATCCTTCATAAATTTGGTTTGGATGTTATCTGCCGTTTTGGTTTCCGCCAAGCTTTTCTCTAGGGTAAATATAGAGTCCTTGATGTTCACTATATTTCTATTATAGGCCAGGGCAGATTCAAAAAGCCCAAGTTTTTCATTGGTCCGTGTAAGTAGCCTATTGGCCTCCAATACTTCTAAATAGAAATTGTTCGCCTTGGCCAATTTTAAGGCACTCTGCGCATTCTTAATACTCTCCTCGTAATTTTCGGTCTTGTTGTTGATCTCCGCCAATTTTATATTTGCCTTGGCGGCCAGGTAGTCCTTTTCGTAAATGTCCGTATTTACCGCAAGGGCATTGAAATTTTTAGTAGCACTTTCGTATTTTTCCAGGTTTAAGAAAATAATTCCCTCTACAAATAGAATATTGTTCAGTAAATTTCTGTCGTTGTTGATCTGTTTAGCCTCGTTCAGCATAGAGATGGCCAAGAAATTTTTACCGTCCCTATAGGAAATAATGGCATCTATATATTTATGCGTAGCTTCGCCATAAGGGTAGGAAATATCCTTTAAAAGGGATTTTGATCTGTCAGCATAATATTCCGCGCTATCATCCTTTTGCAGGCGCAAATATAAAATGGCGAATTTGTGATAGGTATCTATCAGGGCCTTTTGGTCATTGTTCTTAAAGGCGATCTCCATTGCGGTATTCAGCTCTTCAAGGGCGGGTTCCATTTTGTTCTTATTGCCAAATTCCCTGGCTTTGTCAAAATGATATTCTATATCATTCCCGGCAGCAGTGTTTTCCTGGGTATAGGTATGGCTATAGCAAAAAAACAAGAGGACCGTTAGGAGCCACAGTTTTCTGTTCAAAGTTATATGTAAGAATCTAGGTCTCAAACGTATCGTTTACTTGTAATATAATTAATTAAATCTACAATTCTGCTGCTGTATCCGGTTTCGTTATCATACCAGCCTATAATTTTGACCATTTTGCCGATTACAGAAGTCATCAGAGAATCAAACGTACAAGAATAGTAAGTATTGTTTATATCAATAGAAACTATGGGGTCTTTTGTGTAATATAGAATGTTTTTAAGTTCTTTTTGGGATATTTCTAGGAAAGCATCATTAATTTCCTCTATGGAAGTTTGCCTTTTTACGTTAAAAGTGATGTCGGTCAAAGATCCATTGGGTACAGGAACTCTTATGCCGCAACCTCCAATAACATTGGAGAGTTCTGGGAATATTCTGGTCAATGCCTTGGCCGCTCCGGTTGTGGTAGGGACAATAGATTGTGAGGCCGCCCTGGCCCTCCTAAGGTCTTTATGCGGTTGGTCGTGCAGACTTTGATCTGTAGTGTAAGAATGGATGGTGGTTATATAGGCCTGCTCTATACCGCAAAGATCCTGAATTACCTTGATCATAGGTGCGGCATTGTTCGTGGTACAGGAGGCGTTGGAAATAATGTCATCTGTTTGGACAAGGGTTTCATGGTTTATTCCAAATACCACCATCTTTATGTCATCTTCGGTTGGAGGTACACTAAGTATAACCTTTTTTGCCCCATTTTTTAAGTGGTACTCCAAGATGGCCCTGTCCTTGAACTTCCCGCTGGCCTCAACAACAATATCAACCTTATGATCGGACCAAGGGATGTCTTTGGGCGAATTGTGATTTAATAGGGCAACCTTATTATTTTCTACGATGATGTGATTGCCGCTGTGGGATACTTCTTTTTGGAATACCCCGTGGATACTATCGTATTTTAATAAATGGGATAATGTAGGCGCATCTGCCAAATCGTTAATGGCTACCACTCTTAGATGAGCTTGTTCGCTTAAAAGTCTAAATAAGGTACGGCCAATTCTGCCAAAGCCGTTTATACCAATATTAATTTGTTTCATAAAAAGGGTCAAGCCAATTTATCCGCATAATTACGGATTGATATACTAGATAAGGGGGTGTAAGGGGTACTTACTTTATATGTTTGTGTGCCTTGTACGATGAGCGGACCAAAGCCCCGCTTTCTACATGCCTAAAGCCTAATTTTAGACCTATTTCTTCATATTTCTTGAACTGGTCCGGTAAAATAAACTCCTTTACCGGTAAATGTTTTTTGGAAGGCTGCAGATATTGGCCAATAGTGACAACATCTACATTGGCCGCCCTAAGGTCTTCCATGGTTTGGATAACTTCTTCCTCCATTTCACCCAGCCCCAACATTATTCCCGACTTGGTACGGTTGGCGCCGTTTTCTTTTAAATAGGAAAGGACTCCAAGACTTCTCTCGTATTTTGCCTGTATGCGAACCTCCCTTGTTAAACGTTTTACGGTTTCCATATTGTGGGATATTACTTCAGGCCCAACCGCAAGGATTCGATCCAAATGGGTATGTATACCTTGAAAATCTGGAATCAATGTCTCCAGGGTGGTAGTGGGGTTCATTCTTCGTATGGCCTTCACTGTTTCTGCCCATATTATAGAACCCATATCCTTTAGGTCGTCACGATCCACCGAAGTAATAACAGCATGTTTAATGTCCATTATTTTAATGGATCTTGCTACTTTTTCCGGCTCTGCCCAATCTACATCTTCAGGTCGCCCCGTTTTTACACCACAAAATCCACAGGAACGGGTGCAAACATTTCCTAAAATCATAAAAGTGGCAGTACCTTCTCCCCAACATTCGCCCATATTTGGACAACTGCCCGAAGTGCATATGGTGTGGAGGTTGTATTTATCCACCAATCCCCTTAATTGGGTGTATTTTTTGCCCGTCGGAAGTTTTACGCGTAACCATTTGGGTTTGCCTTTTGGAGGGATGACACTGTCTATAGTTTCAATACTCATACAACGATTTTGTGCAAATATACGAAATGGGCGATAGTTAAAATACCAAATGACTGCAAAGTATGGGTATGCCAATATCTGTCTGGTGCCAGCGAGAATTTAACGGGTTATTTATAAAGTATGTGGAGGACAATAAATATTATTGGACCTGGAGCAGGGGACAATAGATTGGGAGTGAAAGTTAATTTGAAGAAGGGCAGCTGTAACTGCGTGCATGTGAAGGTTCTTTTACAACATCCAATGTTGAACATCTATTGCCCGGTATCCAACGTCCTGGTTCTTTCGTTCAATGGAACTTTGTTTCCGTTAAATAGGGAGTAGAACTATCGGTTCTAATTATTATTTTTAATTATTTCGGCAAGTAGCCTTTTCGCCCTTAGTAATTTAACCTTCACATTATTGACAGGTTCCCCAAGTTTTTCGGCAATTTCAGCGTAGGGCAGTTCCTGAAAATATCTTAGGTTTATTACTTCTTGGTAATGTGGTTTTAGCCTTTTTATATACTCTAACAAAGCGGCAAGATTTTGTTCGGTAATTAAACTGTCCTCTGGGGAAGGGGCATCATCCAAAACCTTCTTAATGGCTTCGCTGCTACTTTCCGGATTGCCTTTTAGGACGTTTCTTTTGCTTTTACGGATGAGGTCTATGTGCAAATTTTTGGAAATGGCTATCAGCCATGTCTTAAATTCGTAGTCCTCATTAAAGGTGTGTATCTTGTCAAAAGCTTTAGAAAATGTCTGAATGGTAATGTCTTCGGCATCGTTCTCATTTCTGGTCCTGATCAACTGGAAACCGTAGACGTCGTTCCAAAAGCTATTTAATAATGCACTGAAGGCTATTTGATTGCCTAATTTGGCTTTTTCAATAAGATCGGGAAGAGGTTCTTCGGTTTTGTCCAAGATGAGATAATGTAAAAGGTGATAATAGGCAGATTTCTATTGTGTAACGGAATCCTTTCTGCAGTCCTGCTCTGTTGGGAGTTTTCCACAGTAGCCACATGCTTCTCCGTCCTTATTTAAAAACGGACTCTGACTGGCACATGTTCCAGCAAATTTACCATCCTTTTTGGACCATATTTTTATTGCAATACCTGCAAAAGCAAGTGCTAGTAGACCTATTGTTAAAAATAATAATTTCATATCCCTGCATTATTTAATGCAAAGATATGAAATTTATAAGCTTCCCAATAAGGATTGGGATTACTTTAAGTCCTTAAATTAATAAGAGATATTGGCCACTATATTCTCTATGGTAGGCTTGGAATTGCCTCCTGTTGGTTCAATGGTGATATATCCAACGGCATTTTCGCCATAAGGCAGGGCCATTAATTTTTCACTATTGCTGGCCTCCTGTATTACTCCTAAGTTGAGCATTTGTCCGTTGACCTCTGCCCACATTTGGTAGCATTGGTTTTCCGGTAGGTTAGGCAATTTGCTCACATTGATATAGGAAAGCTTTTTCACAGGATTAACATAGGCCACGGCCTTAAGTTCCTTGGCCTTATTATTGCCTTTAACTGTAAGTCGCTTGGTTTTCGGATTGTTAAGGACAATGAATTGATTTCTAACATCCTCCAACTGTAAACGCATATTCTCTTCCAAGTTCTGGATCTTGTTGTTGACAATAACATTTTCCTCTTGCAAGCTTTGGTTTTGGTTCCAAAAGAAATAGGATGCTCCTGCAAACAGCAGGGCGGCAAAACTGGCTGCAATGGCATACCTAAAGAATTTTGATCGTCCGGAATTTTCCTTTTTTATCCTAGTTTGGATTCTTTCCTTAAGGCCTTCCGGAGTTTTAATGGCATGTAACTTGGCAAATATCTCAAGGTTTTCCTGAAGCTCAATATAGGTGTTCCTAACTTCGGGATACATGGCAATATATCTTTCTACCTGGAATGCTTCCTCTTGGGAGGTGGTGCCCAATAGATATTTTTCTAGTAGGTCTGTTTCTAAAAATATTCTAATCTTTTCTTTCATGGCTTTATTATTTGTAGCACAATTTGGTCGGCTATGCTGTAACGTCAGCTTAATAGTTGGGTCTTAGTCTTAACAAGGTTGTGCTTTAATTCATAAATAAACTTAGTAAACAGGCAAGAACTATAGTTGAACCATAAATCTTCTTTAATTCCCTAAGTCCAATCTTTAATCTAGACTTGATGGTACCTAGTGGTATGTCCAATTCTTCGCTTGCCTCCTGCTGGGTCATTCCTTGAAAAAATAAGGCGTCCAATACAATTTGATATTTTGAATCTATTTTATCCAAATTATCCTGAACGTCCATCAAGTCAGGGATTATACCTTCAGTTCCTAGTTTATATACGTCCGAAACGTCCATTTGGATTTCCTTGTCGGATTTGTTGTTCGCACTTCTTAATTTGTCTATGGCTGTATTGCGTGTAATCCTGAATAACCAAGTGAACAATTTAGCTTTTGTGGGGTCGTAGGAATCCGATTTCTTCCAAATTTTGATAAAGCTTTCCTGTACAACATCCTGAGCCAATTCCTCATCACGCACTACCTTGTAGGCTACCCCGTATAAGGTGTCCCCATAGTGTTCATAAAGGAGGGAAATGGCCTTGTCATTTCGCTCTTGAAGAAGCTCAACAATATGATTTTCCAGTAATATGCTCATATAAATAGTGTGTTCTCAAAAAAAAGTTGCTTGGCAATCATCCAATTCCTTAATTCTCCTCGTATATACACAAACGCTAAATTATAAAATTGATTGTTATGCTTAGCGTTTTAATTGGATAAATGGACAGCTGGTAACTGTGCATTTAATTTTTGGTTAGTTTGGTTTGGTATAGCCCCTGGCATCTTATGTCGGGGGTTATTTTATGATATTGACTTCCGGGCTGATCACAATTCCGAACCTTTTCAACACACTGTCTATAATGTTTTCTGCCAGGTCAATGATTTCAGCCCCTGAGGCATCACCGTAATTGACCAACACCAAGGCCTGGTTTTTGTGTACTCCGGCATCGCCAAACCGCTTTCCCTTATAGCCACATTGCTCTATTAACCAACCGGCCGGAATCTTGAATTCATTTTCAGCAACCTTATAAAAGGGCGCATTTGGGTTCATCTTGGTGAAGTTATCAAATTGCTGCTTATCTACTACCGGGTTTTTAAAGAAACTTCCACTATTGCCCAATTCCTTAGGGTCTGGCAACTTACTTTTTCTAATGGAAATTACGGCATTGGACACATCCTTAATGCTGGGATTGGTAATGCCGCTATTATGTAATTCGGAAACAATGGCACCATAATCTACATTTAGTTTATGATTTCTTTTGGTCAATTTAAAACTTACCGAAGTGATGATGTATTTTCCTAGCCCTTCATTTTTGAAATAGGAATCGCGATAGCCAAACTGGCACTCTTCCTTGGTAAAGGTTTTTAGTTCCTGGGTGGCAATTTCCATGGCATCGCAACTTACAAAGGTGTCCTTAAGTTCTACACCATAGGCGCCTATGTTCTGAATTGGGGCGGTACCAGTATTACCTGGTATGAGGGATAGGTTCTCCAATCCGCCATAATCGTGGTCCAAAGTCCACAATACCATATTGTGCCAATTCTCACCGGCACTGACTTTTATTATGGCCTCATCCTTATTTTCTGAAAGCACCTCAATTCCCTTTAGGTTTATATGCAGTACCAGATTTTCCAAATCTTTTGTGATAAGCATATTGCTACCCCCTCCGAGAACAAATAAAGTGGGATATCCCTGAAGTGAAAGTGCTTTTTTTAGGTCTGCGATCGAATTTATTTCGCAAAAGAATTTGGCCTTGGCATCAATTCCAAAAGTATTGTACTTTTTAAGGGATATGTCTTTTCGTATATCCATTAATTTGCATATACCTTTAAGGCCTCCTTTAAAATGTGAACCGCTCTTTTTAGATCTTCCTTTTCCAATACATAGGCAATTCTGATCTGGTTTGTACCCAAGCCCTCAGTTGCGTAGAATCCCGCTGCAGGTGCTACCATTACGGTCTCCCCGTTTAAATTGAAATCCTCCAATAGCCACTGGGCAAAGGTGTCCGCGTTGTCAATGGGCAGTTGTGCAATACAATAAAAGGCACCCTGTGGCTGGGCCACTACAACACCCTCGAGTTTGTTTAATTCTGAGATAAGTATGTTTCTGCGTTCCTCGTATTCCTTTTTTACATCATCAAAGTAAGACTGTGGGGTTTCCAAGGCAGCTTCACTGGCAATTTGCGCATAGGTGGGCGGGGAAAGTCGGGCCTGGGCAAATTTTAGGGCGGTTTGCATAACTTCTTTATTTTTGGAGACCAAATACCCAATTCGCGCCCCGCACATGCTGTATCTTTTGGAAACAGAGTCAACTATAATAGCGTGTTCTTCAAGGCCTTTTTCCTGAAGAATGGAATAATGCTCCCTGCCGTCATAGATAAATTCACGGTATACCTCATCGGCCACTAGGAATAGGTTGTGTTTTTTTACTATAGAGGCAAGTTTTTTAATTTCTTCCCTTGTATATAAATAGCCTGTTGGGTTCCCTGGATTGCAAATAAGGATGGCCTTTGTCCTGGGTGTAATTAGTTTTTCAAATTCGTCAATTGGAGGTAGTGCAAAATTATTTTCAATACTGGAAACAACCGGTACTACCTTTATTCCGCTGGCGTTTGCAAATCCGTTGTAATTGGCATAAAAGGGCTCTGGGATAATAATTTCATCGTCATTATCCGCTATACTTCCCAAAGCAAAGGACAATGCTTCCGAACCACCTGTAGTAACTATAATATTGTCTGCATGAACATGAATGTCATTCTTTGCGTAATATCCGGCAATTTTTTCCCTGTAAGATTCGGAACCTTCTGTTCTGCTATAAGCCAGGACTTCCAGAGCATTGTTTTTAACGGCATCCAATGCAACTTTTGGTGTTTTTATGTCGGGCTGGCCTATATTTAAATGGATAATCTTGATTCCTCTTTTTATGGCAGCTTCAGCAAAAGGTACTAGTTTTCTTATTGGAGATTCCGGCATTGTCCTGCCTCTCCGTGAAATTGATGGCATATGGATTTAATTTTAGGCAAAAATGAGAAATCAATACGGACAAAACAATAAAACGACCTTATTTGATTCCATATTAATATGTTAAATGATTCTGATGTCAAGGGTTTTGTGCGTAAATTAGAGGGGTAGGTTGCTTAAAAATGGAAATAGGATGGCTTTCTTAAGACATATGGTTTTCCTTATTTGGTGCTGCCCCGTTTTACTGTTATCTCAAAATTTCAAATTGCCGTCTGGAGAAAAGTTTCAAAAGGTGAAGTTTGAATTGGTGAACAATCTCATTATAATTCCAATAGAGGTAAACGGGGCACAACTTTCATTTATTTTGGATTCAGGGGTAAATAAACCTATTCTTTTTAATTTATCGGATAAAGATTCCATTCAAATTAACAATGTTTCGGAAATTGTAATAAAAGGCCTTGGTGAGGGTGAGCCAATTAATGCTTTGATATCTAGCTCCAATTTATTTAGAATTGGAGAAGTGGTCAATACGGATCAACAGCTTTATGTGGTTATGGACAAGGAACTGAATCTTTCCCCTAGGCTGGGTATACCGGTACATGGAATCATTGGTTATGACCTCTTTAGGGATTTTATAGTTGAGTTAAATTATTCATCGAAATATTTGAAGCTTCATGACCCTGATCTTTACAGGTCCAAAAAAAGCTCCAAGACCCGAAAACTGCCTTTGCAGATTATTCAAAACAAAGCCTATGTTCAGGGTGATGTATTAATGAAAAATAAGCAAAGTATCCCTGTTAAATTATTAATAGATTCGGGTAGTTCTGATGCTTTATGGCTTTTTGAGGATTTGGATAGGGGATTGGGGGTTCCTCGGGACAATTATGTAGATTTTTTGGGACAGGGACTAAGTGGAAGCATTTATGGAAAAAGGACCAAAATAGATGGGATCAAATTAGCAGGCTTTTTATTAAAGGATGCCAAAACCGCATTTCCTGATCTACAGTATTTTAATTCCATGACAACTTTCGGAGATAGAAATGGAAGTTTGGGCGGAGAGGTCCTAAAAAGATTTACCCTGGTTTTCAATTATGGTAATAGTACCCTGAGTTTGCGCAAAAATTCCCTTTTTAATAAACCGTTCGATTTTAATTTGAGCGGAATAGATATTCAGCATAATGGAATGCGTTATATTTCCGAAAGTATTGCAGATGTAAATGGGGCGGTGTTGGCAGATAGTGGCAAATCGTTCGGGGATGTGCAAATACTCTTCGAGAATATGACCAGGCTAAGTATGGTCCCGGAAATTATAGTGTCTGGCATACGTGCGGGAAGCCCTGGCCATGAAGCGGGTTTGCAGGAAGGGGATGTTATTCTGGCAGTAAACGGGAAAAAGGTACATCACTATAAACTTCAACAAATCCTACATATGCTGAATGACAAGGAGGGTAAAAGAGTGAAGGTTTTAATAGAACGCTACCAAAAGGATATGTTGATTACCTATGTCCTTAAGGATGTATTCAAATAGATGATGTTATAGGCCAAGGTAGGCCCAGGCATTTTTAAGGAATCTATCCCAGGGTCCAGGTAGGTAAGCCGAAAACCCCACCAATAAAAAAAGCTTGTTAAATCCCCAATTAGGTAATTAACAAGCTTTTGTGTTTGGGAGTGGTATTTATTTGCCTTCCGCCGGTAATACCTTTCCCTTTATTTTTAACACCTTCGTTGGGGTGTCAGCGTTGGAGATTACAGTTATCGCCTTTGCGATAGGTCCAACTCTGTTAGTATCATATTTTACTTGAATTTCGCCAGTTTTACCTGGTAATATAGGTGCATCCGGTTTTTTAGGGATTGTACATCCGCAGCTAGAGCTTACTTTGCTTATAACAAGTGGTGCATTCCCAGTATTGGTAAATTCAAACACTCTTAAGCCATCGCTGCCTTTAGCAATTTCACCATAATCAACGGTTTCCGTTTTGAAGCTAATTTTCGCTACATTTTCTTGAGCGGTTAGGCCAAATCCTAAGAGACCAATAAATAGAACTAGTACTATTTTTTTCATTATTTTTAGTTTTTGGTGAATTTCAAAAGTAAATGTTTTTAATGAACCTCCAAAATTCTTTTGTTATGTAATAACGTTACTTATTTTTGTTTCGTATTTCTAAATGGACAAAAACCTTAGAATTACTTCAAGTTTAACCTTAATATTGCACTCATTTAGTAATCGCCCGTTTAGGGTAAGCAAAAACTGTTCCAAATAATGGAAATTCCTTCAAAATATGAGCCTCACAGGGTAGAGGGCCAATGGTACGACTATTGGACCAAACATAATTATTTTCATTCCACACCAGATGATAGGGAGCCATATACCATAGTCATACCTCCGCCAAATGTTACCGGAGTTTTGCATATGGGGCATATGTTGAACAATACCATACAGGATGTTTTGATCCGTAGGGCCCGTTTAATGGGGAAAAATGCCTGTTGGGTGCCTGGCACCGATCACGCCTCCATAGCTACGGAGGCCAAAGTGGTTGCCAAACTAAAGGAACAAGGGATAGATAAAAAGGATATAACCCGGGAAGAATTTTTGAAGCATGCCTGGGATTGGACCCATGAATACGGTGGGGTAATCCTGGAACAGTTAAAGAAATTGGGCTGTTCCTGCGATTGGGAGCGTACCAAGTTCACTATGGATGACAATATGTCCGCCTCCGTTATAAAAGTCTTTGTAGACCTCTACAATAAAGGTTTGATATATAGGGGTTACCGTATGGTAAACTGGGATCCTGAGGCAAAAACCACCTTGTCCGACGAAGAAGTGATCTACGAGGAAAGACAGGGCCTGTTATACTATTTGGCCTATAAAATAGAGGGTTCGGATGAAACCGTTACCATTGCCACCACCAGACCGGAAACCATTTTAGGGGATACGGCCATCTGTATTAACCCCGCCGATGAGCGTTATGCCCATCTAAGAGGTAAAAAGGCTATAGTACCCATATGCAACAGGGTAATCCCCATAATTGAGGATGAATATGTTGATGTTGAGTTTGGAACAGGTTGCCTTAAAGTGACCCCCGCACACGATGTCAATGACAAGGCCCTGGGGGAGAAACACAATCTGGAGACTATAGATATCTTTAATGAAGATGCCAGTTTAAATAGTTTTGGATTGCATTATGAAGGTAGGGACCGTTTTGAGGTCAGGAAGGCTATTTCAAAAGAATTGGAGGAAAAAGGGTATTTGGTAAAGACCGAACAGCACATTAATAAAATTGGCACTTCGGAGAGAACCAAGGCAGTTATTGAGCCAAGATTGTCCGATCAGTGGTTTCTTAGTATGGAAGATCTGGCCAAACCTGCTATAAAGTCGGTTTTGGAAGACGAAGATATTAAGTTGTTCCCCAAAAAATTCGAAAATACCTATCGCCATTGGATGGAAAACATTCGCGATTGGAATATTTCTCGACAATTGTGGTGGGGACAACAAATCCCGGCCTATTATTTTGGAGATGGACAGGACGATTTTGTGGTGGCAGAAACCAAAGAAGAGGCGTTGGATATGGCCAGGAAAAAATCTGGGAATTCCGGTTTAACATTGGATGACTTAAAACAGGACGCAGATGCCCTGGACACATGGTTTTCTTCTTGGATCTGGCCGATAAGTGTCTTTAACGGGATTTTGGAACCCAATAATAAGGAAATAGAGTACTACTATCCTACCAATGATTTGGTAACCGGGCCGGATATTTTATTCTTTTGGGTAGCCAGAATGATTATTTCAGGCTATGAATACCGCAATGAAAGGCCTTTCGAGAACGTATATCTTACGGGATTGGTGCGCGATAAGCAAAGACGTAAAATGTCAAAGTCGCTCGGAAATTCCCCGGATGCGCTGCAACTGATTGAAGATTACGGGGCGGACGGTGTTCGTGTTGGACTTTTGTTGAGTTCCGCTGCCGGTAACGACCTAATGTTCGACGAGGCCTTGTGCCAACAGGGGAAAAACTTTGCCAATAAGATTTGGAACGGTTTCCGCTTGGTAAAAGGCTGGGAAGTGGCAGATCTGCCACAACCAGAGGCTTCCAAGTTGGGTATTGAATGGTATACTTCAAAATTCAATAAAACACTTGAAGAGATAGAGGATCATTTTAGCAAGTATCGGATCTCGGATGCCTTAATGGCCATCTATAAATTGGTTTGGGACGATTATAGTTCTTGGTTATTGGAAATAATTAAACCAGCATACCAGCAGCCCATAGATAAAATTACCTTTGATGCAGTGATCCATATCTTTGAAGAGAACTTAAAACTACTCCACCCGTTTATGCCATTTCTTACGGAGGAAGTTTGGCAGCACATCGCCGAACGTACCCCGGAAGAGGCATTGGTCATTGCAAAATGGCCAAACGTACAGCCTGTAAATGAGAATCTAATCGAAGGTTTTAATTTTGCTGCAGACGTAATTGCGGGAATACGTACCATTAGAAAGGAAAAGAATATCCCTATGAAAGATGCCCTTCAATTGGCGGTCTTAAACGACGGGGATATTTCCAAGGATTGGGATGTGGTTATAGCCAAGCTCACCAATGTGTCGGATATTGATTATGTTGACAGTGCAGTGGATGGGGCTTTGACCTTTAGGGTAAAGTCCAACGAATATTTTGTACCCATGGTTGGGGCCATTGATATTGGAGCAGAAATTAAAAAGTTGGAAGAGGAATTGGAATATATAAAAGGCTTTTTGGTATCGGTGCGTAAGAAACTTTCCAATGAGCGTTTTGTGGCCAATGCGCCTGCGCAGGTAATTGACTTGGAACGGCAGAAGGAAGCGGATGCCATTGCTAAAATTGATACCCTGGAGAAGAGTCTGGCCAGTTTAAAATAACGGCAACCACTGTGATCATTGTGTTTCTTGGTAAAGGGAAATGACCCAATTTTTAATGAAAGTAACTTAAATTATGTCCAAAAAGATATTAAAGACGGGTATTCTTTCATTCGGAATGTCGGGCAGCTTGTTTCATGCCCCGTTTTTGAATGAGCATCCCGGATACCATTTGACAGCAGTGGTTGAGAGGACCAAAAAAATAGCCAGTAAGACTTATCCCAAGATAAAAAGTTACGACACCGTTGATCAGCTTATAGCTGATGAGGACATTGATCTGGTAGTGGTAAATACGCCCAATTTTACGCATTTCGAATTTGCGCTAAAGGCGCTCCTAGCCAAAAAGCATGTTTTGGTGGAGAAGCCTTTTTGTGTTAACAGTGCAGAGGCCAAGGAACTTTTTGCCGAGGCAAAAAGGCAGGATCGTTGTATCCTGCCTTATCAAAATAGAAGGTATGATAGTGACTTTCTGGCGGTAAAGAAGGTGTTGGATTCCGGTAAATTGGGGGCCATGGTAGAGGCCCATATGCGTTATGATAGATATCGTTATCACATAGGTCCCAAAATAGCCAAGGAAACCCCAGTACCGGGTAGTGGCCTTATGTATGATCTGGCCCCACATTTATTGGATATGGCCATAGCCCTTTTTGGATTCCCATTGGAATGGAAAAAGTACACTGGGCAGTTTAGGCCTAAAACCCAAGTGGATGATTATGTACATATTCATTTGCTGTATCCCAAGGGGGTACAGGTGTTTTTGACTATGAGCATGTTGGTGGTGCAGCCGCAAGCCGCTTTTGTTCTTAATGGAACCAAGGGGACCTTTGTGAAACAGCGAACGGATATTCAAGAGCAGCAACTGTTGGCGGGAATGAGTCCCGGAAATGCTTTGTTTGGAATAGAGGATGCCAATAAATATGGTGTGCTCACTACCATTGCTGAGAACGGTGAAAAGCATACCGAGGAAATAGAATCGGTAAAATCCTCTTATATCAATTTGTTCGATGATGTTTATAAGTCCATTGTTGAAGGAATCCCATATCCAATAACAGAAAAGGACATTATTAGGCAAATTGAGATTTTGGAAGGGTAGATAGCGCTAGCATCCTTTTTGTTGCTGCCATTTTTTTATATGAAACTTCCAATGTTCTGTCAAAATATTTAATGCTATCCCGTTGTTTTTTGGAAGCCTAAATAATTCCCGCCTTATTTAGTCGTATATTTAGTAAGGATAAATAAGTGTGCTGTTTTAAAATTTAGGTAGCTAAGTCATTAAAAATGCTCCATAAAAAAAGCTGGGAATGTCTAAATTACCGGAAGACCATAAATTTTTGGACCTATCCGACTATGGTAGATCAATAGCCAGGGTTATTGCGAACGGACTAAAAGAAACGACTGTTACGCCTGTGCAAGTTACGTTTGGATTTCTTTGTTCAGGTGTTATAGCGGTGGTTTGCATGTATTATGGCTACTATTGGTATGCAGCCTTCTTTTTTATTCTAAAATCTATCTTGGATGCTGCCGATGGGGAGTTGGCAAGGATCAAAGATACGCCCTCCTATACTGGGAGGTATTTTGATTCCCTGTCGGATTTTGTTCTGAATATCCTAATATTTGTAGTACTCTGGCATATTACCAATGTGGACTTTGGATTTGCCGTGTTGGCATTTCTGGGCCTGCAGCTTCAGGGTACCCTATACAATTATTATTACGTAATCTTGAGAAATAAGTTTCATGGCGATGTTACAAGTCGAATTTTTGAATCCGGCACGCCAGTGGCAATGGTTGGGGAGCATCAGCGTAATGTGAATGTCCTTTTTTGGTGGTACCGGATTCTTTATGGCAGTTTTGATCAAATTATTTATAAGTTGGATGGTGAGGCTGCCAACGGCAGGCATCTGCCCAATTGGCTTATGACGGCCGTATCTACCTTTGGGCTTGGGTTTCAGCTATTGATAATCAGTGTGATGCTGGTTTTGGGATGGGCAGATTACATAATTCCTTTTTTTATGATCTACTCATTGTTCATTTTTTTGTTTATCGCCATTAGAAAGTCATTGTAGGGTAGGATATAGGGCACCTTTTTTTGCACATTAATTTTGACTATAGTTTAAATTCAAATACTTGATTATTAAATAATTATAGCTTGTTTTTCTGTTTCCTCGAGCGCAGTCGAGAGGTTGCAAAAAATTACATCTTTAAATCGGTCTCGATTGCTCTCTACCGGACAACATCATCTAGACAAATCATTAACAATTAAAAATAATTGAACTCATGCCTATGGTGTTTAAGTCATAGAGTTGAAATTCCTGACCAGAGATTAATGGTTCAACTGAAAAAGTGTGTGCTTACACATTTTTATTTATTTACACATAAAATGTGCTGTAATATTTCCATAAAATGACGTCTATGTCCCAATAATTTTTATATTTGTGTGCCTACACACTTTTTCAAATCATTAAAAGTCATATAATTATAAAAGTTGATTTTCGATGGCAAAAAATAAAAAGACCACCATTCAGGATTTGGCAAACTATGCCAATGTTTCCATAGGGACCATTGACAGGGTTTTGCACAATAGGGGGAAGGTGTCACCTGCCAAAAGGAAAAAAGTGGAAGAGGCTATAGAGAAATTGGATTTTAACCCCAATCTTCTGGCAAGAACATTGGCTTTGGGAAGTCAGTTCACGGTTTGCAGCCTGTTTCCTGAAGCAACCAGTTCCCAAAGTTATTGGACACTACCGAAAATAGGGGTGGACCAGGGAGTGGAGGTTTATAAGGATTTTGGCATGGAACTTCATACCTATGAGTACAGTTTGTTCAACGAATCCAGTTTTGTTAAAAGTGCAGATGCCATCCTTGGGAAGAATCCTAGTGGCGTAATCTTGGCGCCCTTATTTGAAAAGGAAAGTCTAGAATTCATATCGAAGTTGGAAGAAAGGGATATTCCTTATGTGTTTATAGATGCCAACATCAAAAACAAGAAAAGTCTCAGTTATATTGGACCTGACTTAAGGGGAAGCGGTTATATTGCCGGGAAATTATTGAATTCTCTTCTGGATCCTTCAGATGACATTCTTATAGTAAACATGGTTAAGGGATTCGAGAATAGTGCCCACACAGCTCTTGTGGAAAATGGCTTTCGGGATTATTTTAAGGAGCATGGATCCCGGAAGAAAAGAAGTATAAATTCTATTACAATACCCACAACGGTGGAGACTGAAGTAAACAGGGAACTTACAACCTATTATATTAAAAACCCGGGAACGAGGGGAGTATTCGTTACCAATTCCAGGGCGCATTTAATTTCTAGGCATCACGCCTTGCACGAGCTGGACATAAAGGTGGTGGGCTTTGATATTGTTCCTGGAAATGTGTCCGAGTTGAAAAATGGAAATATCGATTATATCATTTCCCAAAGACCGGTATTTCAAGGGGTAACCGCTGTAAAGGCGCTTTTCGATTATTTTGTTTACAAAAAGTTGCCCTCTGCTATTCAGTTTGTGCCTTTGGATATCATTATCAAGGAGAATGTAGATTATTATATTAATTTTCAATAAAGGTCTTACGCAATTGCTATAAATTGGCAATTGTCTAAGGGCTTTCTTTAAACTAGAAACAATTATTATGGGAGTAAGAGTACTTGGATATTTAGTGTTGTTGGCTTTTTTTGGTTCCTGTGGCAATGGCAAGTCCAAAAAGAACGATGTAAGTCCTTCGCAGGATATGGTAAAGCCTGGCATTAGGATAGAAAATAAAGTATCGGAACAAAAAGTGGATGTCTACTTCGGGGATGAATTATTTACTTCCTACATCTACCCCGATAATATAATGAAGCCCTGCTTATGGCCCATAGTGACTTCGGAAGGTACGGAGATTACACGTAAATATCCATTGAAGAAAGTAGCCGGAGAGCGCGCGGATCATCCACATCACATAGGAATGTGGATGAATTATGGCGATGTTAACGGTATTGATTATTGGGGGCATTCCGAGGCTACCCCTGAAGATCGCAAGCCATTTAGTGGCGTTATCAGGCATCAAGAGGTTGTTGAGGCCGATGCCAATGATTCCCAAGGAACAATACGGGTCCAAACCAATTGGGAAGCTCAGGGACGTACACAGATAAAGGAAGACATTGAGTTTCATTTTATGGACAAGGGGAGGGTGAGGATTATAGATTGGATAAGCACCTTAACGGCCCAAGAGGATATTTTGTTCAAGGATACCAAAGAGGGAATGTTTGCCATTAGGGTTAGTCGCGAACTGGAGCTGCCATCCGATGACCCTTTAACATTAACCGATGCACATGGAAATCCTGAGACTATTAAGGTAATAAATAATGACATGGTTTCTGGGGATTACTTGAGCAGTGAAGGTATGAAAGGTGAAGATGTTTGGGGAACCCGGGCCAAATGGATGAAGCTCTTTGGAAAGTATAAGGAGGAGAATGTTGCCGTCGTGATTCTGGACCATGAAAAGAATCCGGGATATCCGGCCTATTGGCACGCAAGGGGCTATGGACTTTTTGCCGTAAACCCATTGGGTCAGAATGTGTTTTCGGAAGGAAAGGAAACTATGGACTTGCGTTTGAAAAAAGGGGAGTCGGTTCGTTTTGCCTTCAGGACACTGGTGTGCTCTGGAGAAATTTCCAACGAAGAGATCAATGTCCTAGGGAAGGAGTTTTCCGGCCTTTACTAGCTCAATTTTAAAGACATAGAAGACAAACAAAATTATTAACGATCAAACCTGGATAGCATGAAATCAAATTCAAATTCAAGTTCAAGAAGAAGTTTTATTAAAAAAACAGCGGCCAGTTCGGCCTTTATAGCTACCGCTGGAATCCTGCCACAATTTAGTGCCAAAAGTTATGGCCGTATTCTAGGTGCCAACGATCGGATCAATGTATCTATGATGGGGGTCAATAGTAGAGGGAATGCCTTGGCACAAAATTTTGCTAGTCAAAAGAACGCTGAGGTAATCCATGTTTGTGATGTGGACAGTAGGGCCATCCTAAAATGTTTGGATTCTGTAAAGGGTAGACAGGACAGGAAGCCAAAAACCTTTACGGATTTCAGAAAATCCTTGGAAAGCAAGGATGTGGACGCCATGGTGATTGCAGCGCCAGATCATTGGCATGCACCTGCATCACTCTTGGCCATGGAAGCGGGAAAACATGTATATGTAGAAAAACCATGTAGCCACAACCCCAATGAAGGGGAAATTTTGGTGCAGGCCGCACAAAAATATGGAAAGGTAATACAGATGGGGAACCAGCGTCGCTCTTGGCCCAATGTGGTTGAAGGGATTAAGGCTTTGCAATCAGGTGCCATTGGCAAGGTGTATTTTGGTAAAGGATGGTATACCAACAACCGCAAATCCATAGGGATAGGGAAGGAAGTAGAGGTGCCCAATTGGCTGGACTGGGACCTTTGGCAAGGTCCGGCGCCCAGAATGAAGTATAAGGACAATATTGTGCATTACAATTGGCATTGGTTATGGCATTGGGGTACAGGCGAGGCCCTAAATAATGGCACCCATATGATCGACTTATTGCGTTGGGGCATGCAGGTGGACTATCCAGTTAAGGTAAGCTCAAACGGAGGCAGATATAGGTATCAGGACGATTGGGAGACACCGGATACACAGGTAATCAATTTGGATTTTGCAGAAGGATTGTCCATGTCCTGGGAAGGTAGGAGCTGTAATGGTAAGTCTATAGAAGGAAGTTCGGTTGGCGTTATGTTCTATGGGGAAAATGGCAGTATGCTAATCCCTGGAGGTAATAGCTATAGCATTTTCGATTTGGAGGGTGAATTGATCAAAGAAGTTAAGAATACCCAAGAAATAGATCCCAGAAACAATTCCAACCCGGCAGAACTCTTGGATGCCTTGCACATACAGAATATGTTCAGTGCTATCCACGATGGTGCAAGCCTTAATGCTGATATAGACTCGGGTCATAAAAGCACCTTATTGGTGCAATTGGGGAATATTGCTCAGCGCACGGGGAGGTCTTTGGATATAGATCCCACTAATGGTCACATTTTGAAGGATAGCGATGCCCAAAAATTATGGGGTCGAACTTATGAAAACGGTTGGGAAATGAAATTGTAATAATAATATATGGCAAATAGAAGATCATTTTTAGAAAAAATAGGAAAAGGGGCAGCATTTTCAACCTTGGCCCTGTCCTTACCGTCACCTTTGTTTTCCCAGCTAAAATTAGGAAAACCGCCGGTGGTGAAAAATAAGATTATTGGTATCATTGGTGCCGAGAATTCACATACCAGAGGTTTTGGTAAAATGTTCAATTTGGATAAAAAATTTCCGGGATGGGAGGTCAAATATGTGTGGGGTGAAAAAGAGGAATTTGCCCAACAGGCCAAGACCGAAGGAGGCATTCCCAATATTGTAAAAGATCCCTTGGAAATGATGGGCAAGATAGATGCATTGATTGTTGATCATCGGCATGGCGATCTTCACTTGGATGCGGCGCTCCCGTTTGTAAAGGCCGGAATACCCACCTTTATAGACAAACCATTTTGCTATAGCAGTCAGGCTTCAAAAATATTCCTTGAAATGGCTAGGGCGGTCGGTACTCCGGTAACTTCCTACAGTTCAATTGCCCACAGTTATGCCACGGAGGATATGAGGAAGCAATTGGCTGAACTAAAGGACATAAATCAAGTTACTTGTTACGGTAAGGCCGATATCAATTCCATATATGGAGGCTTTTTCTTTTATGGAGTGCATATGGTAGAACCTCTGATCTATCTTTTTGATGAAAAAATTGTTTCGGCTAGATTCAATAAGAACGACAAGGAGAACTTGAACAGTACTGCCAGTTTAATTTTTGAAAATGGAAAGATGGCCACCTTGATCATTACGACCAAAAAGTACGGCTGGCAGACCTTTGTGGAGACAGATGAAGGAGTGGTTGAATTAAAGTCCAGGGCAGTGACCGTTGATCCGGATAAAAATTATGTGGATATGGTAAACATGTTCAGCACAGGAAAGGAACCACGCAGCCACGAGAGTATTATTCACGGTATTGCAGTGTTGGAAGCAGTTCAAAAATCTATAGTTTCAGGTAATTGGGAATCCGTTATATCATAATGAGGGGGAGTAAAAAGCAAACCCTACACAGTTTCTGGATAATGGCCTTAGCCATGGGATTAGTATTTATGGGTTGCAGAAACAAAACGCAAAAGAATCAGGAACCAATAAAGGTTTCTGAACAATTGTACAACAGCCTAACCGATTTGGAGAAAGAGCAGGGCTGGGAATTGCTTTTTGATGGCGAATCGTTTAAGGGTTGGCGCGGTTTGGGTAGAAAGGATGTTCAGACCGAACTATGGAAAATTGAGGACGGTACCATACGAAAACTGAATAGCGGAGAGGTGCCTTCCATGCCGGACGGTCAGCCCATGGAAGGGGGCGATCTAATGACGGTGGACACCTTTGACAATTACGAATTGTATTTTGAATGGAAAATATTAAAAGCGGGCAACACAGGCCTCAAGTACAACGTGTCCGAAGAATTGTCCCAAAAGTTCGGTTCGCAATATTCGGCGCTGGGATTTGAATACCAATTGCTTGATGATTCGGATACCCTTTATGCGGGAAAACTAAAACCATCCCAATACACTGGGAGTCTATATGATATGATTGCGGCCAACAATACGGATGTCAGGCCGGCCGGGATGTTCAACTCGAGTCCAATTGTTGTCAATGATGAGAGTGTAGAGCATTGGCTTAACGGGAAAAAGGTAGTCGCCTATGAATTTGCTTCCCCGCATTTGGATTCCCTTTTTCAAAAAAGCAAATTTGTGGACTATCCGGGATTTTTGGAAAAAAGGAAGGGGCATATTGTTCTTCAAAACCATAAGGACGATGCCTGGTTTAGGAATATTAAGATTCGTAAAATTGAATCGGGAAGTTAGTTTCCAATAACATTGACAAGGGTCTGATAACTATAAATTCAACAAATTGTTATGATATTTAAATATACATCAGTTTTAGCACTATTCTTTTTTTACAACATGGGAATATCACAGTCTATTGATACAAGCGGAATGGAGGGCATTTTGTACTCCGATGAGGGATGGGTCTCCATATCCACTACAAAAGGTAAAATTTCGGGAATAAACAGATTGTCGAAAGGCGACAAGGAATCAAAAATATATGTAGCCCCCGGTTTAATAGATGTCCAGATCAATGGCTATATGGGAGTTGATTTTTCCGGTCCCGATCTTACGGTGGAAGGCATAAGGAAAGCTACAAAAGCTTTGTGGAAGGCCGGGGTAACCACTTATTTCCCGACCATTATTACCAGCGATTTCAATAGGATGAAAACGAATTTTGCAATTCTGGCCGAGGCACAAAAAGATCCGGAAATAGGAAAATCCATTCCAGGATTCCATTTGGAAGGTCCGTATATTTCACCGCTTCCCGGTTTTCGAGGCGCGCATTTGGAGAAATACATTAAAAATCCGGATTGGGAGGAATTTCAGGAGCTGCAGAAGGCAGCCAATAATGGCATAAAACTGATTACCGTAGCCCCCGAATTGGACGGGGCCATTCCTTTTATACGTAATTGCGTTGCTAATGGAATTATAGTGGCACTGGGACATCACAATGGTAGTGCAGAGGATATAGAACGAGCTATAGATGCCGGTGCAAAAATGGCTACCCACTTGGGCAATGGTTGTGCCAACGAGATCAATAGGCACCATAACCCTATCTGGCCACAATTGGCCGACGATCGTATTACTCCCAGTCTAATTGCGGACGGATTCCATTTGACCAAGGAAGAGGTACGAAGTTTCTATAAGGTAAAAGGCCCAAATAAGACTATTTTAGTCTCCGATGCCCTAGATCTAGCAGGACTTCCCCCTGGAGAGTATACCCGTGGAGAGCGTACCTTATTGCTGACCCCCAATGTGGTAAAATTACCAAAGGAAAATGTTCTTGCCGGGGCAGCTTCACCAATAAGTGCATGTGTGGGCGTGATTATGGATTTTACCCAATGTACTCTTAATGATGCCATACAAATGGCAAGCACCAATCCCGCAAAAATGTTTTCCCTCAGTGAAATTGGTGAAATAGGACAGGGGAAACGGGCCGACCTGATTCTCTTTAAGTTGGAGGATAATGAGGTGGTAATTCACAAGACATTTGTGTCAGGGCAGTTGGTATATTCCAAAGATTAGTACCCTGTTAACTCCTATGGTGTTGAATGTTATGGTACTTGGTTAAAAATTAAATCTATAAAAGCAGTATATGGGCAATAAATCATTAATCAAAAAAATACTATTGGGACTTAGCGCCGTAGGTCCAGGGCTATTTCTTATTGGCTATAACATAGGGACGGGCAGTGTAACCACAATGGCCAAGACGGGTGCGGAATTTGGCATGAGTCTTTTTTGGGCCGTAGTGCTTTCCTGTATTTTTACTTATGTTTTAATGGTGGCCTATGGCAAAGTAACCTTGGTGACGGGCAGGACTGCGCTGTTTAATTTTAAACAGGAGTTTAAATGGGGCTGGATACTTTCGCTATATATCATTTTGGTATTGATCATAGGGGAATTATTGGCTCTTATGGGCGTAATGGGTATCGTGGCCGACTTGGTGCAGGAAGGGGTACGCTTGGCGTTAAACGGGGCTATTATCCAAAGAGGATGGATCATTCTGTTTTTCGTAGCCATACTCACATTTTTTTTATGGTTCGGACGTTATAAGGCGTTTGAAAAAGTTTTGACCGTTCTGGTTATTTTGATGGGACTTTCCTTTATGGTAGTCTTCATTATGGTCCGCCCGGATATGATGGATATTCTATCTGGTATGGTTCCCAGTATTCCCGATACTCCCGGTGCGTTGGGCTTAATTGCGGCCATTACAGGCACCACCTGTTCTGCAGCTGTTTTTGTAATGAGAAGTACTGTGGTGGCCGAAAAAGGATGGGGCATCAATGATTTAAAAAAGGAGAAGACAGATGCCTTTGTATCGGCTTTTATGATGCTCTTCCTCAGCGGTATAATCATGGCCGTTGCCGCAGGAACCCTACATATTTCCGGAATGAAGTTGGACGATACGGTAGAAATGATATCCCTATTTGAACCATTGGGAGGTAAATTGGCGGCTTTTGTACTGATTATTGGGATTACGGGGGCCGGGCTCTCCACTATTTTTCCTATCGTGCTTATAGCTCCTTGGTTACTGGCCGATTATAGGGGAACTCCAAGAAATATTCACTCCAAGTCTTCCAGAGTGCTAATAATTGGCGCTATGGTATTTGCCTTTGGAACAGTCTTTTTGGAGGAAAGACCTCCTGCACTTATGGTTTTCTCCCAGGCTTTTCAGGCCTGTATTCTTCCTGCAGTGGCAGTACCTATGTTTATTTTGATCAACAAACAGAAATTAATGGGGAATAACAAGGCCAGCGCCAAGCTTAATCTTGGTCTAGTTGCGGTAATCCTATTTTCACTGCTGACCACATGGTTCGCTATAACAGAATTTATATAAAATTAAATAATGGAAAAGTCGTTTCAAATTGAAAATTTGTCAATAGAGATTTATGGACAGTCAAAGGAAATGGGAGCAGCGGCAGCTGATTATGTTACAAGGAAATTGAATGATGCAATTGTTAAAAAGGGCGGGGCAAATCTAATCTTGGCTACGGGTGCATCACAGTTTTCATTTTTGGAGGCCTTGCAGACCAAAGAAATTGATTGGGGAAAAATAACCGTATTTCACCTGGATGAATACAAAGGTATTTCCGAATCCCATCCTGCGAGTTTTAGAAAGTATCTCAAAGAACGTATTTTGAATAAAGTAGCACCTAAAAAGATATATTTCCTAAATGGCGATGCAGCAAATTTGCAATTGGAAATCAAAAACTATGAAGAGGCATTGCAAGCGCACCCTATAGATATTGCTTGCATCGGGATAGGAGAAAATGGACATATAGCCTTTAATGACCCCGCAGTTGCCGATTTTCAAGATCCCAAATTGGTGAAGGTGGTGGAGTTGGATGAGGCCTGCAGAAATCAACAGCTTGGTGAGGGCTGGTTTCCAAGCTTTGACGACGTACCCAAGGAAGCCGTTACCCTGACCATTACCGCCATAATGAACTGTGAGGCCATTAGTTGTGTGGTGCCCGACGAACGAAAGTCCCAGGCCGTTTATAATAGCCTGTACGGGGATATAAGTACCAGCTGTCCGGCTTCCATTCTCAGGACCCACCCGGAAACCGTCCTATTTTTGGATAAAGCATCGGCATCCTTGATAAAGTAATTGGTCGTTCTTCGTTGCCCTATAATTGGGCATGAAGGAGCCGAACAAGGTATTGCTTGGCCTCACTTTATGCTAAGGGCCTCATTCTCGAAGGAAATACCCTCCCAACCACTGATCATAAAATTGCGAATGTTTAGGTGGTCCGTACCCTTTGGATTTTCAAGGACATCTTTTCGGTAGTATGAACCAAAGCAGGCCAAGGTTTCCTCCTTGCCCAACTTGTGATGTTGTGCAAAAGAAAAGACCTTACAGGAACCTGAATTTTGTCCGGCCTCATTAATCACTTCGCCATTAGTGAATTTTGAAGGTGAAAAATTATAATAGGTGTCAATAATTCCTATGGTATCCCCAAAGCTTATCTCTTCAGGAGTCTTTCTGAGTTTGTCTAGAAATTCGTATACCGTCATTGTTCGATAGGATTTTAGTTAAGCACGTAAATTTAGATTATCCATTCAAGAATTAAGAAGGATATTTGAAGTTAATTATTCCATCATTTGTCAAATAGGTTATGGCTATATTTTTTATCTTTAAGGAAATTGAATAAAATCCAATTTGGTTATTCATAAATCGTATTAGGTGCTCATTTTCAATAATTAATCGGAATATAAAATATTTACACATGAAACAACTAATTCTAGTTATGTTGCTATTTGCAGTTTGTCCTTTAATGGCGCAAGAAATTAAAACGGAGATTCCTCCCAACGAAATCCAAATCAAAACAGCTGTTTTGCCCGCTCCTGAAGAAAAAAAGGATGGCGCTATGGTTTATGGTTATAATAGCTCGGGAGAATTGGTAGTTTTAAGAAAGGGAACCAATAATTTGGTCTGTATAGGCGATAATCCCAGCAAGGACGGGATCAATGTGGCATGTTATTCCAAAAGGCTTGAACCCTTCATGGCCCGTGGTAGGGAACTCTCTGCGAAAGACCTTTCAGGGGAGGAGCGTGAGAAAATCCGTGCCAAGGAAGTGGCATCTGGTAAAATAAAAATGCCCAAGGAACCCAGCATGATGTATGTGTATTATGGAAAATCAGAGGATTATGATGTAACAACAGGGGAGTTGCAAAACGGAAAATTTAGATACGTTATCTATACGCCTTTTGCAACCACAGAATCTACAGGCTTACCGGATAAGCCACACGCCCCTGGAATGCCATGGCTAATGGATCCAGGTACGCATAGGGCCCATATCATGGTGGGGCCATTTAATTAATTCCGCACAGAATTTTCTTTACTCCGTATTTATGATTATTGGGAAGGGAATCACATAAATTAATGGAGATAAGAAAGCTGTGTATAAAAATTTATATACTCCTAGGGGTTAAGTTCTACCCTTGAGATTGTGCTAAATACTTCTGTTTGTGCAATCTAATTTAAACCTTACATTTGCACGTTTTTAATTTTCAGAAAATATTTGGAAAATGGGCAGTAATAATCTGGTGGACAAGCAAGAGAATGTAGTGGAGGCAATAAGTCCGGAAGAGATCGATCAGTGTATTTTTCTACTTAATAAGTTGGTAGGTAGCGGACATAAGGTTTTTGAACTTCCGGAAGATAAACGGGTGGCCTTGCTGAAGGCTGCGGGCCAGTTGTCCAGACCGGCCAAAAATGAATTTAAACAGCGTAAAAAGGACGCAGCCAAGGCTGCCAAACGCAAGATGATTGAGCGTGATAAGCACGCGCGTAGGGAAACCGGGATCAGAAGCGCCAGGGAAGCTGTCGTATTTGTAGCTCCCAAATTATTGGCTGCTCCAGTCAGGGAAACTTTGGAAGAGCTGGAATTGGAATCCCCAAGGAATTGCTATGTATGTAAAACCGTATATACCAAGCTACATCATTTTTATGATGCCATGTGCCCTGATTGTGGCGACTTTAATTACGCAAAGCGATTTCAGACGGCCGATCTTAGTGGGCAGGTAGCCATAGTTACAGGGTCTAGGCTAAAAATAGGATATCATATTACCCTAATATTGTTAAGGGCAGGAGCCACCGTGGTGGCCACCACTAGGTTTCCGGTAGATTCTGCACTGCGTTTCTCCAAAGAAGAGGATTTTCATGAATGGGGACATAGACTAAAAATACATGGCCTGGATTTAAGACATATCCCGAGCGTTGAAATCTTCTGCAATTTTATAGAACAACAATACGAGCGATTGGATATTCTTATCAATAATGCTGCTCAAACGGTAAGAAGGCCAGCGGGCTTTTACCAGCACCTTATGAAAAATGAAGAGGTAGCCTTCGGTGAGTTGCCGCCAAGGGCCCAGGAGGTATTGTCTGATCATGATTTTTGTTTGCAAGAACTAAATAGCCTTACCAAGGGCACTGCGAGTACCCAAAATAATGCACTGCCCGTTAATTGGCATGCAACGGAACCTGGTATTGGCATTAGGGCGTCTGCAAAACTATCCCAGATTCCCTACAGCTTTGATAGCTCCCTTTCTGCCAAGGAAGTTTTTCCGGAGGGCGAATTGGATGCTGACCTACAGCAAGTAGATTTAAGGAAAACCAATAGCTGGCGACTTAAATTGGGGGAGATAGAGACCCCGGAAATGATAGAAGTTCAATTGGTGAACGCCATTGCCCCCTTTGTGCTCTGTAACCGATTGTCAAAACTTATGAGGCAGGAGAATACCGGAAAAAAACATATTATCAACGTCTCGGCCATGGAAGGAAAATTTCATAGGTTTTACAAGGAAGATCGTCATCCCCATACCAATATGGCCAAGGCAGCCCTAAATATGATGACACATACCTCTGCCCTGGACTTTGCTAAAGATGGCGTTTATATGAACGCTGTGGATACCGGTTGGGTAACGGACGAGGATCCCGTAGAATTGTCCAAAAAGAAGGAA
The DNA here is from genome assembly GCF_000733925.1 of Arenibacter algicola. NCBI lineage: Bacteria > Pseudomonadati > Bacteroidota > Flavobacteriia > Flavobacteriales > Flavobacteriaceae > Arenibacter > Arenibacter algicola. The sequence continues at coordinate 1,404,772 of NZ_JPOO01000003.1, read as the reverse complement.
GAAATTCATGATTTTCAACCTCCTTTGGACATTGTTGATGGTGCAGCAAGGGTATTGGACCCGTTGATCGATGGTATTAACTCGGGCAAACATTGGTGCGGTAAGTTTCTTAAAGATTACAGACCAATAGATTGGTAGCCACTATTTAATTAAAGGTGTCCTTAATCGAAGGGTCTATATCCATAGCCTTGTGTTTTGGAAAACGGTAGGAGATGCCGAAATTTATTAAATAATCTGCGAAAGCTGCATCACCATTTCTAGGAGTTCCAGTGCTTATTTCTGTTTGCCTATCCGTAACACTTTGAGGTCTATCCCGTCTTAAGGCCAGAGGGACATTTAGATTTAATGTGAAATTCTGATGTATATATGCTATACCGGGTTCTAAAGAGAGTACATTACCTGGCCTACGAAAGCCTTCATTACCTCCTATTATATCTTTTACAGGTACGGCATCAAATCTGGCGCCCATAGAAGCCGAAATAACATCGGATAGGCTATAGCTAAGCCCTGTGCGAACTGAATATTGGTCTGGTACCGCCATAATAGCTTCATTCTCCAAAATTGGGCTAAGGGTTTCCCTAAAAGTTCTAATACCATTGGTTTCCCTAGGGTTCAAAAGGTAAAAGCCACCGCCGTATGCAAATAGACCGGTCGCCACTTTTTGGTAGAATTGAAAATCAAGGGTAAGTCCAAACCCACCGTCCCCGGGTTGAATGGATTGGTCCACAGGTCGTACTTCAGGACTCCCCTCCGGACCTACGTTATAAAATATATCGGTGGCGTTGTAATTTCCAGTTGGTAGTTTTATGCCCAAACCAACGGCGATGTTTCCTTCTGGATTTTCAACTGGGTCCAACAACCAATAGCCAATCCCGGCCCTTATATCTGCCAGGCCTCTGGAATAAGTACTGTTTCTTTCTTCCCTACCATGTTCATAAAGGGAAGACCTGGCATTGATTACCGTAGGGATGGTTATACTGGTGTAGAAACGGTCCGAAATGCCATAGGTAAGGAAAAAGTCCCACGCATGGGAATGATTGATTACTTCTGAATTATTGGCTACTCGATCGGGCTCTTCCTCCGTCCCCCTAAAATGTCGAAATGATTTAAAATATCTATAATTCATGCCAACTTGAAGATCTCCCTTGCCCAGAAGGTTGTTTTCCAGGCTGTTACCTACACAAGAGGAAAAGTGCCTAATGGCCACACATCCCTGGGCGTTTAAGGTTATTGGATTACAAGTAAGTACCAGCATGGATATGCCCAATATAAAGTGTATACGTTTTGTTTTCATAGTTTGATATTCTATTTCAGGTATGTTTAATTAAACCTAAAGTCTAGTTTAGGATTGGCTTTAGTAAATAAGGGGATATTTATTTAGATCCCTAGTCCCGGAATATGATAACACAAGTCCGGGAATTGCAGGAGTTTCGAATAGCTCAAATATTCTTGGAATCCCGGTTTAAGAAACTGTGCTATATGGCCGTTGATAAATCATAAGTAAGGCGCTGATGATTACAATATTTTTGATTATGTACTGCCCTACCAAGGTCAGGGAAAATGGTGCTTCGGAAAAGGAGATTTCAGGAAAAAATACAACCGGAATAAAAGTTAGGACAAGATGTGTCACTGCTGTAACAATAACTTTTTTGAGTTGAATTTTGAAAATTAGGCACAATCCAATGGCGACCTCAATGATTGCCAGTAATAGTATGCCAACATTTTCCGGAATAAAATCAAAGGTCAATAATGCAATGGTTTGTTTGGCCAGCATATCCGCCGGACTAAGTCCAGGGAAAAATTTTAGCAATCCAAACCAAATGTATATTATGCCTATGCTTATACCAAGTATTCTACCATTTTGGGATAAACGAACCATTTATTGCAGTTTTTTTGTATTGTGTTTATTTTTTAAGATAGATATTGTATTTCCTTACCAAGGGGAAGTGGAAATTTTAAAGGGAGATATTACTAATTTACTTAGTAGCCTCTTTGCCATTTTCACCTATAAGTTCTAAGTATTTCTTGTAATGGTACCTTGCTACCTGCCTGCCCAATTCCAATCCGGCAACATTATCTGCCTGTATATGATATCCGCCCATTACTCTGGATATTCCTGCCATTTCGGCTGTTTCTGTAAAGGTTGGAAATTTTATGATAACCGGATCGTCAAGATTATTGGGCTCTGTAAGCGCTCCTGGTACCAGTTCAACTTCTACACCAAAATGGTCGTCCCCGGTAAATAATCGCAATGCCTCTGCGCATCCACCGCTGATGGTGCTATGGCCCGAAACGTAGCTTGGGAAAGGTGGACAAAGAAAAGCGTCAGGGGAGTAAGGCCTCCAATCTTTTCCTTTCATTTCAACCATACCTTTATCGGGACCTCCCCAAGCCTTAATTACCTGGTCTTGATAGTAGTCGTGCACCAAGGCATATGGGCGGGTATAATCATAATACATTTTGGAATCCCAACAGGAGATAAAGGCATCCATGGCCACGGATTCTACCAAGAAATACATCTTAATATCTTCGTCCAAGTTGTTGTTGTCCCGTACAGATACGTCTTGTGCAAATTTTAACCAATGTCCTGCCTGTTGTACAGATTTGGGTCCATCTCGCATAAACTCTACCAAGGCCTTATTTTCTGGAGTTAAATTGGCCTGTAGGTCAATTACTTCCTTAACTTCCAATGCCAATTGTTCAGAACCCACCATAGGGGGTGGACCCGGTCTAAATTGATCCGCAGTCTCCAATAATAAAGGTTTTACCTCTTGCCAATATGGAGTTAGGCAACCTGGATTATATTTATTTCCGTCTTCATCGATGAAATACTTTGGTTGCCATCTGTTGAGGTCAATATTTTTATCAATGTCATTTACAGGTGAATAATTGGTGTAATCAAAATAGGGTTGGCCATTGGAACCTTCAACTTCCCCGTACTGGTTGGAACCATCGTTTTTACGGGCATTTATCACCATGGCAGCTGAAAGGTTTCCAACTCCTTCTGGAGTATTGGCATCCGTTGATTGGTTATCCGGATCAAGGCCCAAGGCAATCATTTTTTCCTTAAACATGGTGCTGTCGGAATAATAATACTCCTTTAATGCCCTATATGCCGCATAGCTCACCGCTATTTCCTTGTTTTTTAAGGTTCGTTTGTTTTCGGGAAAACGCTCTACATTTTTTAGGTATAAGGGTTGTGCCTTTTCATCAAAGCGTGTCCAAGCATCAAACATGGCAGTAAATATTAGACCAAGATATCTGGATGTTATCGTAGGTCTCGGTTTAAAGCGATCTGTGTCCAAAGCAGTTCCTTCCAAGGCCATATAGGCCCATTGGTAGGCCACGTTGTCCTTTCCCCGCGGTTCATCGGCCATGGCCATCAGATTATCCGCCATATTTTTGGAAGGTTTGGATTGCTCCTTACAGCCCATCAATCCAAAAAAGAAAATGGAAAGTATGGGCAATAAAAGTCTTTTAGAGTTCATGTTTGTTGGTTTTGTTACCAACAATAGTAGAATTTTAGATGGCGGGAAAATTATTTTTTATACGAAATGACTATATTGCTTTATGAAAATGGTAATTTATTGGATAAGATCATGAAGTGTTTAATTGTTGATGATGATCCGTTGATTTGTGACTTACTTGAGCACTTTTGTAGTAAGATCAATGAAATAGACAGTGTAACCACTACGGTATCTGGTTTTGAATCTATTAACCTTATCAATAATTCATCCTTTGATCTAATTTTTTTGGACTATAATTTACCGGACATTACGGGCAGGGATATTTTGGACCTCAATCCCAACTCTGCCGTTATCATGGTTACCTCCAACAAGGATTTTGCCTTGGATTCCTATAATTATCCCAAAGTTGTTGATTTTTTGGCAAAACCTATCGACTTTCCACGATTTTATAAGGGTTTTTTAAAGGCGAAGGAATTTATTTCCGCCAGTAAAAAAGCTCCGGAAAAGGATGGCAGATTGTTTATTAAGGAAGGGGGGAAACTGGTAAAAATAAAATTAAAGGAAGTGGCCTATTTTAAATCGGAGGCGAATTACATAGCCATCGTTTTTAGGAACAAGAAAATATTGACGCTAATGGCCCTCAAAGATCTAGAACCTAAACTTCCCGATTTTTTTGAACGAGTGCATCGCTCTTACATCATTAATCTTAATATGATAGACGTGATACATACCGGTGCTGTGGAAATTAACAAAGACCATGTGCCAGTAAGTCAGCGCTATGCCCCGGAATTACTTAGAAAGATCCAACTTTTAAATTAAGATGTCTTTCTGCTCTAATACAGCACAAATAATAGGCAAAAACATTATTTATATTATTTAGAACATCCACATTTATGGCAGATATTTTATCCGGGATTACCTCTTTAAGATCGGTTAATTTAAGATTGTTGATATGGGCTATTAATTTGTGGATTATGGCTTCCCATTTGACTTGATCCTTACTTTCGCCAATTTTGTTTATTTCCTTAAGGTAGTTTTCAAATTCTTTCTCCAGTAATTTAAGGACCTTGTTTATTTTAGGGATGTCATGGTCATAATTGTTATAGACATTAGAAAAATCCGGAGCCTTAAATTCATTGCTGCCTAAAATTTTATAGACCGTATCTTTCAATTGGTCTATTTGGAAGGGTTTTTGAAAATATTCATTGTACGGGGTGTTGGCTTCCGTAGCATCCAAGGCTGAAATAATAACAAGTGGACAATTTATTTTTTTGGCTTTGATCCATTGCTCCAGTCTAGAGTTTATTTTTTCATTATCCAGCATTAAATCACTTATGATCAAATCTGGTGCATCTTCAGTGATACTTTTCAAAGCCTCGTCCATAGACTTGGTCTGCTGTAAGGTGATATTGTCGGATTTTAAAATATGCTTTATCAATTCGGTGGTTGATGCATCGTCTTCAATGTGCAGGATATTGTAATTTCCGGACAGTTGAGGATGAGGTAACTTTGAAGTTGGAACAGGTTTTGCCGATTTTTGGGACGATATGGAAATGGTGGGGATGCTGATCAAAAATTCCGAACCTTTGCCTTTTTGTGAAGAAGCCTTCAAAGTACCCCCAAATAGTGTTGTCAACTGTTTAACAATGGATAGGCCTAGACCATAACTGCCATACCTTCCGGACAGATCATTTTTTTCCATAAAAAAACGGTCGTTTATCCTATTCAGGTTTTTGGGGAGTACGCCTACACCGGTATCACTGACCTTTATATGTAACATTTGATTCCCAGGGCCGTCGATAGTGGCAGATAGGCTTATAGTGCCCTTTTTAGTGTATTTTAAGGCATTTACGACTAGATTTGTTACTATCTGTGTCAGTCGTAAGGCATCTGTCTGAAATAGGCCAGATTTAAGCTTCTCGTCTATACTTAAGTTGAAGGTAAGACCTTTTTGAACTGCTTCGTATAAATAGGTAGAGTGGATATCCTTTAGAAGTTCTGCAATATTGGTCGGTTCCAATTGGATATGCAGCTTGCCCTCGACTAATTTTTGGTGATCCAGAACGTCGTATACTAGGCCGGCCAAACTATTGGAGCTTCTTTCCAGTGCGGCAATAATAGGTAATTGTGGCTCCGGAGCATTTTTGTACAAAAGTTTTGTGAGGCCTAAAATAGCGTTGAGGGGGGTCCGCATTTCATGGCTCATATTTTGTAAAAATTCATCCCTTTGTTTTCTGGCCATTTGTTCCTTTTCCAGGGCGGTATTCAATTGAAGCACATTTTGATCTATTTTGACCTTCATTTTGGAAAAGGTATTGGCCAGGATCCCGATTTCGTCCTTTCTGTTGGTGGGGAGTGTATGTTCATCGGGGATTCCTTGGTCATAGTTGCTAATGGCCTTGGTGATTTTCGTGATTTTTTTTGAAAATAAATTGGTAAAGAACCATGACAATAGTATTGAACATAGGCATACCCATAGCAATGTCTGAATACTCTCTGCACGTACGGTAAGGGCATTTTTAAGCAAAATATTTTGCTCCATATTCGAAATCAGATAGATTTTTCGTTTTCCGTCGAAATAGGGCAACTCTTTAAAATAACTTAAATAACTAGCCTCATTGTGCCCCGTAAGCTGATGGAAACCATCTTTTAGAAGTTCTTCGGAACTACTGTCAATATTGAATTGTGAATAAAAGTTCTGAAATTTTTGGGTCTGTTGGCCAAACTGTTGGGCCCTGTTATGGGAATATAGATACTGGCCCTCTGAATCTATTAAATAAAACTTACTGTCGTTGCCAGCAATTTGATCAAGATTGAGATATAGGGGATTTAGGTTTATATTGATGATCAAGATACCAACTTTTTTGTTCTCATTGTCAAAAATGGGGCTGGCGACACGTAGGGTAGGGGTCAAGGGAGTACTGATGACCCCGTATTCCTCATTTAAATTGATATTGGAAAAATAATGTTCCCCCTTATTTACTTGAATGGCCTCTTTAAAATATTCGCGGTCTCCTTTTTGCTGTAGATCGGTCGACTTAAGTACTTGGCCATCCAATTTGTCGAAACGAATAATTTCTTTACCGTCCTCATCAGCATCGAGCAGTCGGATTTGAAAATAGGTCTCCTTGTTTTCGAGAATTATACGGAACAGTTGGTCTATTTCTTCGGTGGTTTTTTCAGAAGGATAGAATATATGCTGCTGTATGGTGGGACTTAATGCAATAACGGCTATGTCATTGGTTACTTCGTTCAATAGGGCATAAAAAGATTGTTCGGCCAATTCTGAACCGTGCATAATACGTTCCTTCGAATGTGCCATAATTACTTGCGAGGCTTTTCTAAAGACCAAATACCCGGATAAAAGAATGGAGAAAATGATTAGGCCTGTGAAGAAAAGTGCAAATCTGGTAACTATGGAATGTCTTAAATTCATGTAATGGCCAATATAAGGTATATGCAACTAATTTATACTTTATTTAAATTGTAAACAAAGCCTTTGGCCAAATGCCACCTAGGTTTTTATAAGTAGAAAATAGTTGTTGTGTAATGAGTGGCTTTTTTTGTTCACGAACTTGACAATAAGGGCTTGGATCTTATATCAAAAAAAGAGGCAATAAAAAAATAACGATTTTCACTATATTTGTTAGAGACTTCAGAATTTACCTTGCCTTATGGAGACCTACGCAACGGCGCTTTTATATGCCATCCCGTTTTTTGTAATCCTTTTGACAATAGAAATAACCTATGGCTATTTTGTAAAAAAACAAATGCATAAGGTTATGGATACCGTTTCCAGTATAAGTTCAGGGTTGACCAATATAATCAAGGATACCTTGGGCCTGGCAGTGATCGTAGTTTCCTATCCTTTTTTGTTGGAGCATTTGGCCATAACCGAAATTAAGGCCACTTGGTTGGTATGGACTATTGCTTTTGTTGTACTGGACTTTGCCGGTTACTGGAACCATAGATTAAGCCATAAAATAAATATTTTTTGGAATCAACATGTAATTCACCATAGCAGTGAAGAGTTTAATCTTGCCTGTGCCCTTAGGCAACCCATTAGCAACCTGGTGGGTTATTTTTCCCTGTTCCTTATCCCAGCAGCGGTTTTGGGCGTACCACAAATGGTTATAGCTATTTTGGCTCCCATACATTTGTTTGCACAGTTCTGGTACCATACCAGGCATATCGGTAAAATGGGTTGGTTGGAATATGTATTGGTCACCCCTTCCCAACATAGGGTGCACCACGCCATTAACCCGGAATACATTGATAAGAACCTAGGACAGATTTTGTGTGTCTGGGACCGTATGTTTGGTACGTTTCAGGAGGAGATGGATGAGGTTCCGCCTCAATTTGGAGTATTGAAGCCCGCGGGGACCTGGAATCCTATAATTATCAATTTTCAGCATTTGTGGAGGATAGTGCAAGATGCATGGCGCACCAAGAGCTTACGGGACAAATTGCGTATATGGTTTATGCCTACAGGCTGGAGGCCCAATGATGTTAAGGAAAAGTATCCCATTGCCGTTATAGGGGATGTTTACAATTTTAAAAGATATGCAACCAGCGCCACCAATCGGCTGAAACTGTATGCCATTTTTCAAATGCTAACAAGTTTGGGGCTAATGATGTTTATGTTCTATAACTACACTGAAATTGGTTTTGAGGGACTACTTATATTTAGTGCCTTTATTTTTATCGGAATCTATGGATATACTACGCTGATGGATCGGAAAAAATATGCTGTGGGGATTGAAGTTATCAGAGGGGTGGCGGGAATTTTATGGTTAGTTTATTTCGGCGATTGGTTTGGCCTAAACGCTTATCTTCCCATGGCCAATATTTGGATAGGGGGCTATTTTTTAATCACGATTTTTGCAGGTATATATTTTAGCTATTTTGAAAATAAGGAAACCCAATTGGGAATGGCTGCTTAAAGACTTTGTGGAATCTAATTTATGGGGAAATGCATTTGTTGAAAAAAGAAAGTTGGAATTTTATCCGTTTTTGGTTGGGTCTCCCAATCCAAATTATATAAGTAAATTTTAAAAAGTAACGGCTAGACGATTTGTACTTTATTTTTTGGTATTCCTTACTTCTTTGTCCACCAATTCTATATAACGCTCCATAGCTTCTTCAATACTTACATTTTTTGCTTGGATCAGGGCATTGGCCTTAAACGCATTTATTAAGGGAGTCCTGCTTCCCGGATGACTAAAATTGCGGTTGGCAATTTTAAAATAGGCATATAGTTTTAATAAAAGATCGGCAGGCAACGGGTCTGTGTAGTCATTAACGAAATCGACCGCCGCTATAAAATCCTTATTTAGTTTATCAGTCTTCATTTTCTTTTTTAACCCTTGTAGTTGCAATGCATGTTTTTGCCCCGGTCACCTTTTGGTGCAATTTTACGGTAATTGCACTATCCAAAGGTAAGAACAAATCTACTCTAGAGCCAAATTTAATAAATCCTGCATCCTCCCCTTGTTGAACGCTTTCTCCCACTTCCGCGTAATTGACTATACGACGTGCCAGGGCACCGGCAATTTGGCGGTAGAGGATATCCCCAAACTTGGGAGTGTTTATAACAATGGTAGTCCTTTCATTCTCTTCGCTGGATTTGGGATGCCAGGCCACCAGATATTTTCCCGCATGGTATTTTGAAAATTTAACAAGTCCACTTGCCGGGTATCTTGTTACGTGCACATTTATAGGGGACATAAAAATGGATACTTGGATCCGTTTTGCCTTGAAATATTCGGTTTCCTCCACTTCTTCAATAGCAACCACCTTGCCATCTACAGGCGCCAATATTTCATCAAAATTCTTGGAAACGTTCCTTTTGGGGTTTCTAAAAAACTGTAGAATTAAAACAAGGATGATCAAGGAAATTATTTGAAGTCCAAATTTCAACCAAGCTATATCTATAAAATAATTGGCCAATATTATAATGGAACAAACTATAATAAAGGTTGTTATAATAATTTTTTGTCCTTCTTTATGAAACATGTGAGAATATAATTAAAGTTAAATATGCAAAAGGTGCGGCAAAAACCAAACTGTCCAATCGGTCCAACATGCCGCCATGTCCCGGTAAAATAGCTCCACTGTCCTTGACCCCAGCAGCCCTTTTAAATTTAGATTCTATAAGATCGCCCAAGCTTCCTGTGAATACTATCACAGTTGCTAGGATCAACCATTGTCCCAAAGAAATATTGGTCTCATATTTTGATAAAAAATATGACGCCGCCAAGGCAAAAACAAAACCTCCAATTGCTCCCTCTATCGTTTTTTTTGGGGAGATTGATGGGAACAATTTATTGCGGCCAATACTTTTTCCTACCAAATAGGCAAAAGTGTCGTTTACCCAAATAAGGATAAATACCCCCATAATCAGAAATTTTGCAAATTCATTGTCCTTATAAGGTATCATAGTAAGGAAAATACAGCCTCCCCCTATATAAAATAAGCCAATAATAAACTTTTGCAAATTGTTGAACAGTTTTTCCTTTCCTGAAAAGAGGTAGTACAACAGTATAAAATTAATCGATATTGTAATGAACATCAAAATATTGACAAGAATCTTATCATTGATAAGATAAATAAATGCCCACCAAAGTGCCAAATAAGCTATAAAAATATGGTAACCCGGAAGTTTTATCATTCGTTTGTACTCGTAAAGACAAGCGAGTCCAAAGGTCATAAATAAAAAATCAAAGGCATCGGAGCTTAGGAATACGGCGGATAGTAGCAGAATTACATAGACCGCACCTGTAAGTAAGCGCCTTAAAATTTCTCTCATGTTATAAGTCTTCCAGAAGTAAAAGATAAAGATTTTTAGAACTACTTCCGTAAGTTAAGAAATCGTCTGAATTTTCAGCCGTGGGCTGGAAATGTTTAATGGTGGTAATATTGGCCGGAATTACATTTTTATACTTCTTCTTAATTGTCTTTAATCCCTCACCAATAGATTCGACCATCTGGCTAGTTGTGGCAAAAACAATAACATTTGAAGGTAATTCGTGAAGTTTTCTTTCTTTCAATTGGTTGGAGCACACCAAAATGGAACCATTTTGAGCAATTAAATGCTCGCAAGTGGTGAAAAATATTTCGCTTTTATTGGGGAGGTTGGTGAAATTAATTTCCTGTTTGGAAAACTTTTCCTCCAATCTTTTGTCCATTGAAAAAAAGGTTTGGTCCTGCCATTTATTTTCAATGATAATATTGTCCAAATTGCTGAACACCTCATTAATGGAATCACAATACAGGAACTTGCCTCCATTATGTTTAAAATTAATGGTAAACTTTTCGTCCACAGGAATATTTAAGTCGGGCATATGTTGGCCCCTCGTTTCCACAGTTTCCTTGGAAACCTTTCTTTTTCCTCCCCCGAAAAGTTTATCGAATAATCCCATTAATATCTAAAACGCTTCTTTGATACCTAGTGTTTAAGTGCAACGAATTATTTAGTGTTTTATTTTTCCGTTTCCGATTTTGGAAGATCCTTGTTCGCTTTTTCCACCTTTTCTGCCGCTTCATTGGCTTTTTCCACCTTTTCTGCAGCTTCTTCGGCTTCCATTCTCTTATCCCTTTCAAAAGGACGCTTGCCGAAAATCTTTTCCAAATCGTCCTTAAATATAACTTCTTTTTCCAATAAACGCTCTGCTAATTCAGTAAGTTTATCTTTGTTGTTGGACAATAATTCAACTGCTCTTTTATACTGCTCTTCAATAAGCTTGGAAATTTCCTTGTCTATGGTCTGCGCAGTCTGTTCACTATAGGGTTTGGAAAAGCCATATTCATTTTGACCTGAGGAATCGTAATAGGTTAAATTCCCAATCTCATCATTTAATCCATATATAGTGACCATAGCCCTGGCTTGCTTGGTAACCTTTTCCAAATCGCTAAGAGCGCCTGTTGATATCTTATTAAAGATAACTTTTTCGGCAGCCCTACCGCCCAAGGTGGCACACATTTCATCTTTCATTTGTTCCGGGCGAACAATTAAGCGTTCTTCGGGCAGATACCATGCGGCGCCTAAGGATTGCCCTCTGGGTACTATAGTTACTTTTACCAGGGGCGCTGCGTGTTCCAACATCCAACTTACCGTTGCATGCCCGGCTTCGTGATATGCAATGGTTTCTTTTTCCCCCGGGGTAATTATTTTGTTCTTTTTCTCAAGCCCTCCAACAATTCTGTCTACGGCATCCAAGAAGTCTTGTTTGGAGACCGCTTTTTTCTCTTTACGTGCTGCAATCAATGCCGCCTCATTACAGACATTGGCGATATCGGCCCCTGAAAAACCGGGAGTTTGTTTGGCAAGGAAATCCAAATCCAAAGTCTCCGCTGTTTTTATAGGTCTTAGGTGCACTTCAAAAATTTCTTTCCTCTCCCTAATGTCCGGAAGGTCCACATAGATCTGTCTGTCAAATCGGCCTGCTCTCATTAATGCCTTGTCCAAAACATCGGCACGGTTGGTCGCCGCTAAAACAATAACGTTGGTATTGGTACCAAAACCATCCATTTCGGTCAATAACTGGTTCAAGGTATTTTCCCTTTCGTCATTGGAACCTGTAAAATTGTTCTTGCCCCTGGCCCTACCAATGGCATCTATCTCATCAATAAAAATAATTGCTGGCGATTTGTCTTTGGCTTGTTTAAATAAGTCTCTTACCCTAGAGGCTCCTACCCCTACGAACATTTCCACGAAATCTGAACCGGAAAGCGAAAAGAAAGGAACCTTTGCTTCCCCTGCAACAGCTTTGGCCAATAAGGTTTTACCGGTTCCTGGAGGTCCTACCAATAGAGCTCCTTTAGGAATTTTACCCCCTAAAGAGGTGTATTTGTCAGGATTTCTCAAGAATTCCACAATCTCCTCTACTTCTTCCTTGGCGCCTTCCAATCCGGCAACATCCTTGAACGAGGTTCTTGTATCTGTTTTTTCGTCAAATAATTTGGCTTTGGACTTTCCAATATTGAAAATCTGACCACCAGCTCCACCACCGGCTCCACCGGACATGCGGCGCATTAGATAGATCCAAATACCTATGATAAGCACAAATGGCAATAGGGTTAAAAGGAGTTCGGTAAGTACATTCGATTCTTGATCGTACGTAAGTTCCGTGTCTAAATTATTCTCCTTTTTAATGTCATTGATCTCATTTTCAAAGTTCTGCTGATCCCCGTAGTTCACTACATACTGTGGCGTAGCAGTGGCTGTCAGGGAAAAGGGCTGATCGGATACATCCTTGTGAACCTCCTTTTTTAAGGCCTCTTCGGTGAGGAATATTTTTGCCTGTCTTGTATTGGTTATGACCAATATTTTTCTGATATCCCCATTTCTCAAATACTCCTGAAGCTCAGAGGTACTGGCTTTTTTGGTATTCGCGAAGTTTCCGCTGCCGAAAAATTGAAAACCAATTAATAATATTGCTATTACGCCATATATCCACCAAGTATTGAATTTGGGTTTTTTGGGACCTGTATTATTTTCTTTTGCCATTATTTTTTTTTACTGATTGAAGCTACTTTCAACTGAGGTTACTTTGGCGTCTCCCCAAAGTCCTTCTATATCATAATATTCTCTGACTTGTTTTTGAAATACATGTACTACTACGTTTACGTAGTCCATTAATACCCATTCCGCATTATCAGAACCTTCTACATGCCAAGGCTTGTCTTGAATTGCTTTACTGACAGTTTTTTGGATGGAGCCTACTATGGCATTTACATGTGTGTTGGAAGTACCATTACAAATAATAAAGTAGTCACAAACAGTATTCTCTATATCTCTAAGATCAAGTAAATTTATATCATTTCCTTTAACCTCTTCTATTCCACTTAAAATTAAGGCAATTAACTCATCTGCGCTGCTTTTCCTTTTCTGCATTCAAAAATTTTAAATTTTTACAAAGTTATTATTTTTTTGTTTTTTTAACTATTGTTTTTAACAATACATTATATAATAATCATAAGATTGTAAATGCAATTAATCAAACTTAGTGCCACGGACTCAACAAACGCCTATTTAAAAGATTTGTTGTTCCATAATGAGATCGAGGATTTTACGGCTGTGATGGCCCATACTCAACTAAAGGGGCGTGGGCAAATGGGGACAAATTGGATTTCGGAGCCAGGTAAGAACTTGACCTTTAGTGTTTTAGTGAAATCTTTAGAGAGTCCGGTCTCCGAACAGTTTCTTTTGAATATTTATGTTTCACTGGCAATTTATAACACTCTAACCCAACTTCATGTTCCTGATTTAAAGATTAAATGGCCTAACGACATTATGTCAGGACATTCCAAAATTTGTGGAATTCTCATCGAAAATATTTTGTCCGGACAACATATTCAGGCGTCCATAGTCGGAATTGGATTAAATGTAAATCAATTAACCTTCAATAACCTTCCCAATGTGTCCTCCCTAAAGCTGCTTTTGGGAAGAACAATGGATCTTGACGAACTGCTATTGAACATTGTTGTAAATTTAAAAAGCTTGTTGGCCGAGAAGGGAAAATTGGACAAGGAAGAGCTTTTTAAACGTTACGAGACGGCACTTTTTAGAAAGGATAAGCCGTCTACCTTTAAAAATCAGAACGATGAGATGTTTATGGGATTTATAAAGGGTGTTTCCAGTGCAGGAAAACTTAAGATTTTAATGGAGGACGATATAATGAAGGAATTCAGCCTAAAAGAGGTGCAGTTGCTGTATTGAGCATTGGATCCAAAAAAGGTGATTAATGTTATATTTTGGAAAGATTCTCGGAAAGTGTACCTATAAAATTATTGATCGGCGATTTTATCATCATGGCCATCATAGCATTGAATTCCCCTTCAAAACTTAGGGTAACCTCACATTCTTGCTCATTTATTGAAGCAATATCGGCAGTCAGGGTAAAGGGTAATTTATCACTTGCTGCACCCAAAATCAATTGCGAATGAGGTGTCTGCTGTTTTTTTTGCAATACAATTTCAGGCATTCCTTTAAGCGCAAACAAAAATCTATTTTCATTAATAAGCTCAAACTTACTAATGTTTTCGGGCATTAAAGTTTCAAAATTCTTCACATCGTTCAGAAAATCAAAAACTTCTTTACTGCTTTTATTGACTTTTTTCTTGGGAGTTTCTAAATACATAATTTAAGATTGCCAGGTAGAGGGGCTGCTTTTCCACTCTAGTAAAGTTTTTAATTGATTCTCTTTAATATAATTGGTGTCCGAGGCTTGTTGAATTAAATAATCGTAGTTGCTCAAGGTATGTAAATCCAAGCCGTATTTCTTAAAGTTTTCATTGGCCACATCAAATCCATAGGTAAAAATGGCCAGCATTCCCTTTACATGTGCACCATTGCTTTTTAAAGCGTCCACGGCATTTAGACTACTTTTTCCGGTGCTGATAAGGTCTTCAATAACAACTACACTCTGATTGGCCTCCAAACGACCTTCTATTTGGTTTTGACGACCGTGGGATTTGGCTTCGGGCCGTACATATATAAATGGTAGTCCCAAATACTCGGCTACCAGCATCCCGATCCCAATGGCCCCTGTGGCCACTCCTGCTATCACATCCGGCTTCCCGTACAGGCTTTCTACCTGTTTTGCCATTTGTTCCCGTACATAATTCCTAATGCTTGGATACGAGAGGATTATCCTATTATCGCAATAAATTGGAGATTTCCACCCTGAAGCCCATGTAAAAGGATTTTCAGGTTTCAACTTAATTGCATTAATTTGCAGCAGAAGCTCTGCAGTTTTTTTGGCGGTGTCTTTGTCTAAAACCATGACGCAAATGTATAAAGTTTTTGTTAATGAGTCACCTCTGATTTTAACAAATAAATTATCAGATACGGCAAATAATAAATATTTTTTGTTGAACGGGTCCGCTATTAATGAGGCAATAGACTCCTTGGCCAGCAAAAAACTTAATGAAGCTTTTATTTATCACCCCAACAATGAGGAAATATTAAAGAAATTTTCTAAAAAAATACCTTTGGTCGTGGCTGCCGGCGGAGTGGTAACCAACAAGGAGGGGAAAGTACTTTTTATTTACCGTAACGATAAATGGGACCTTCCAAAAGGGAAATTGGACAAAGGAGAGACCATTGAGGAATGTGCATTGCGCGAAGTGGAAGAGGAGACAGGGGTAAAGGGGTTGAAAATTGAGAATTTTCTAAGGACAACCTATCACCTTTTTAAGAGGAATGGGAATTATAAATTAAAGGAGGTACATTGGTTTGCCATGAAGACCAATTACAAAGGAAATTTAGTGGGCGAAGCCTCTGAGGGAATTGTAAAGGTAAAATGGAAAGGCCCCGATAAAATAAAAAAAGCCTTGGATAATTCTTATGCCAATATTAGAATTCTGTTTGAAGATTAAAGGATTATTCTTTTAAAATTCTATAAACTGGATATTGCATATGTTCCTCTTCATAGTATTTGGACTTTTTGTAGATCCAATCCAGTTGGGCGTACCAGTCGCCGGCAAAAGTACTGTCTGTTTCCTTTTTTAAATTGAATTGGTTTTTCATTTCTTGGTTCTCTTTAAGGATCTCCAAGGCAAGGTCTTCGAAAACATAAGGGGAAAAACCTTCCTTTTGTTGTAAAATTGCATCAAAGAAATTCCAATTAAAGAAAGAGTCCGTGGCCTCTGGTTCCAAGGTCTCCAACAAATAGCGCAAACCTTTCTGATTGGTTGGGACCAAGATGTCCCCAGCCGTAAAATTAACTTTTTGATTGCTGCGAAGCACTTTGGTGTTGTAATGTGGGTAGTGCCCTTCAAATGAATTTTCAGCAGTACTGTAGCTATCTATTTTATATGACTCAACCGCTATGGAGGTATCTTCCTTTAAGGTCTTAAAGCTTATTTGGTTTACCGATAGTAAATCTATTATTTTGTCCCATCCTTTCTTTATAATATATGCCTTTGGAATTTCCACCTCGTGAACAGGTTTATAGAAGTTTTGATACTCAACTTCTTTTACAAAAGGTCTATTTCTGTCATATTTTAACCTTGGGAAACCAGTTATTTCGCTGTTAAATTCATCGGCTTCATAACCCTTGAATTCCAGGGTGGTACTTTTGGTGGTATCGATGGCCCATTGCAAGGGGTAGTTTTGTTTCTCTAGGTATACCTCAAAAGCATTCTCCCTTAAATTTTTAATTTTCTTGTAATCCTTCTCAGAAATTTCCAAGATTTTAGTCATTAACGCATAGACGCCCTCTACCCTTTGTTTATATGGTTTAAGCATATGGGTTTCTACCATAAGGCCCAAGGTGTTCCAAAGAGTGGTATAGCCTGTAGAATATCTGGGATAATCCATAAATTGGGAAAAACCTTTTTCGGGTACTTGGTTAAAAACATTTACATAGGGCGTAATGTCCCAATCCGATTCCTTAAGCGAATTTTCAAGTGCAGGAACCATCTCTTCCTGAAGGTAGCTGCCCAATTCCCCTCCCAGTTTATTGTGCTGCGTAAATAGGTGGGTAAGGGTATATTGATAGTCGGCCCCATTACTCACATGGTTGTCAATAAAGATATCCGGTTTTATTAAGTGAAAAATTTTGGCAAAAGTGTGTGCGTTTTTTGAATCTACTTTTATAAAATCGCGATTAAGGTCGTAATTTTTTGCATTGCCCCTAAAACCATAGGATTTTGGGCCATTTTGATTTACCCTAGAAGTAGAATTTCTATTTAAGGCACCACCAACATTGTAGACCGGAATGGTGACCACCACTGTATTTTCGGGGGCTTCCATATTTTTTAGTGCCAAATCCCTAAATAATAGCATTGTTGCATCTATACCATCGCTTTCTCCCGGATGTATGCCATTATTTATAAATAGGATACTCTTATCACGGCCTATTTTTTGAAAATTAAAATCGGCGTCTGGGTTGTAAGTTACAACATGTAAGGGGTTGCCACTATCAGTATTGCCAATGATCTGTATGTTTATTTCGGGAAACTCCTTGGCGAGTTGAATATAGAAGTCTATGATTTGCAGGTACGTGGCGGTTTCCTCTCCGTTACTGCGCTCAAAAACAGTTTTAATGTTTTCAATTTTTCTTTCTTTTTTGGTCTCGCAAGAAATAAGACAAAGCAGTAAAAATAGTCTTACCAGAAGTTTCATGCTACGTTATAATTTGTTTAAAACTCAAAAAAAAAGACTTTGAAGGTCAATTGAAAAACTAGGTAATTAATGGATAATGCTCTTTATCAAAAGAGGTCCAAAATAATCTTCAAGAATTCAAAGTTAGCTAAAACTTGGGTATTAAACGGCAATGGCTGCGGTAATTTTTTCTATGTCCGCCCTTCTAATAGGTTTGCTATTATAAATAATGGTGTGGTGTGTCAATGACATGAAATTTTCGGCCTTGTCCATGTCAAATTGGTCAATGGAAGAGGTAACAATATTAATGTTGACCTTTTTGTTTACGGGTAATTTTATGAACTCTTCCAAAAATTCCCAGCCATCCATTATTGGCATGTTGATGTCCAAAAAAATTAAATCGGGTAGTTCCGATTTTTCGATAATCATTTTCTTTATACGATCAATTGCCATTTGTCCATTTTTGAATTCAAAAATCTCCTCGCAGGTGGCAACAGAAGTTAATATTTTTTTAATTCCGTAGATCGTTATGGTGTCATCATCGACAATGAATATTGAATTAATTTTTGTCATTAAAATATAAATTAAAAGTGCTTCCAATACCTACTTGGCTCGTAGCGCTTATTTTACCGTGCATAGCTTCAATTTGATTTTTGGTAATGTACAGTCCAAGACCTTTTGCGTCCGAATTGCCATGGAAGGTTTTGTACATTCCAAATAACTTGGACCCGTATTTTTTTAGATCCAACCCAATACCGTTGTCTTCAATACTTATAACTGTGTAATTTTGAACATAATTAACGCTTAACTTTATTATGGGGTCAACATCTGGTTTTTTATATTTCAGGGCATTGGTTATGATATTTATCAAAATATTCTTCAGGTAAGCGGGTACTACGTTTATATTAACATCATCCGATACCTCGCTTATTACAGTGGCTTTGGCCTTGTTAAGTTGTGTGTTAACCTGTTTAAGTACAGCGTTTAATTTTTTATTGAAGTTTACTTCTTTCTTTATTATGTTAGACTCGGTATTAATGGCGACAATATCATTTAAATTATGAAGTGTTTCCATAAGGTGTTTGGAAGAGTCCGTTAGCATCTCCATAATTTTATGTCTTTCCATTTCATCTTCCTCGTGGCCCAAGAAATCCAATAGCATGGCAAAATTGGCAGAATGGGACCTTAAATTGTGCGATACAATATGTGCAAAATTAATTAGTTTCTTATTTTGTGAGGAGGTTACGGATATTAGGCTTTTAAGTTCTTTCTGTTTTTGCTTTTGTTCAGAAATGTCCATGCTGATTCCTACAAGTCCGGTTACTTCTCCATTTTCTCCAATTAATGGAATTTTGGAAGTTAGAAAGGTAATAACGGTGCCATCGGGGTTGGTTCGGGTCAATTCCTTGTTCAACATGGGAATTTGTGAAATCATCACTTCAATGTCCTCTTCCCTGAATTTTTGGGCCGTTGCCCTGTCGTACAGGTCAAAATCATCCTTACCAATAATATCGCACTCATTTTCAATTCCAAGAAATTGCAGTTCGGATTTATTTGCCAGCAATTTTTTGGATTGGGTGTCCTTTATATAAATCTGTAAGGGTAGGTTGTTTATAAGTGTTTTTAATAAATGTTCATTGTCTTTGGTCTTTTGTTCTTTCTGAACAAAATCCGTAATGTCCTGGACAATCCCAATGAGTCCCTCGTATTCGCCGTTTTTATATAATGGCTTTCCGGAAACATTCACCCACTTTTCATTGCCCTTGGCGGTAATGATCTGCAATTTTTCGTTCCAAGGAGTTTTTTTCTGGTTCGCAGAATAAATTGCCATAGATATGGTGTTTCTGCTGTAACCGGTCTTATAGAAATTTACAGAGTTGTCTATATTGATTTCAAAATCATTATCGACCTCGAAAATGCGTCTTATCATTTCACAGCATGTAAACCTATCTTTTGATTTTTGGTATTCCCAATTACCTATTTTACCATGCTCCCCGGTTTCCTTTTGTAGGAATTCCAGTTTCTCTATTCTTAATTCGTTTTTTATTCTATCCGTAACATCTTCAGTCTGTACAATTGCCCCAATAATGTTTTCCTGTTCATCATACCAAGGTGTATTTGTCCATTCGAACCACTTTTCTTTATTGCCATTATCCTGATAGGTCTCGATTTCCGACTCTGGAAATTTCCCATCAAAACATGCCAACAAATTGTTGGACCATTTCGTGCTAGCATTACCGAACAGTTCATAAATAGTTTTTCCTATATAGTCCTTGCCTTGGAAACCAAAATCTTCGGCCCACTTATCCGACGCGAGTACAACCTTAAATTCCTTATTGATAAAGGCAGTTGATTTTGGCAACTGTTTTATCAGGAATTGGTTTGTTACGATGGGGGTATTCATAATCATCTGTCGCATTTTCCTACAATAGTAGTCCGATTATTTAATACAGCGAATAGATTGTTGTGAATTGGACAAAATTAGTTGTGTAACGGTAATATGAAGAAATTTCAAGTCATTTTTGATTGTATTTAAGACTGTAGAAACCATAAATATCTAGTCCTCTGACAGAGGAAATTATATGATTTTGCCATATTTGCCCTTGGTTTCTTGGAGGATAATGGCAAGGGTTTATTTTATTTAGTCCTAACCGAATCAGGTACCAAGCCGGAGTAGTCACCTCCGTTTCTAATGACATCCCTAACAATGGAGGAACTAATGTAGGATTTGCCGGAAGAGGTCAGCAGGAAAACGGTTTCTATTTCGGAAAGCTTACGGTTGGTATGGGCTATTGCCTTTTCAAATTCAAAATCCCCTGGATTTCTAAGGCCTCTTAGTATAAAGCCTGCATTAACTTTTTTGCAAAAGTCAACCGTTAGTCCCTGATAGGTTAAAACGGTTATTTGTGGTTCATCCTTAAATGCATCGGAAATAAATCTTTTGCGCTCCTCGAGAGTGAACATGTATTTTTTATCGGTATTTACCCCTATGGCAATGATTAGTTCATCAAAAAGGGTTATTCCCCTTTTAATAATATCATAATGGCCTAAGGTTAAAGGGTCAAAAGAACCTGGAAAAATAGCACGTCTTTTCTTCATTTTTCAAAATTAAAGTTGTCAATCTCCATAGGCTTAACAAGTAGCCGGAAACTAATAGTTAACTAAAATACCCATTATATGGTAAGCGGGTATGGTATTAAAATTAATTCTTTTCTTCCAAAGCTTCCCAAATGGCACTTTCAAATAGTTCAGAAAGGGAAATACCAGCTATTTTTGCTTGCTGGGGCAAAATACTTTCTGTAGTAAGGCCAGGTGTAGTATTCATTTCCAGCATAAAAGGTTCATCATTTACAAAAATGAATTCACTTCTTGAAAAACCCTTCATTTTTAACACTTCATAGGCTTTTTGTGCTATTTGGTTCACTTTTCGTTCCTGTTCCTTAGTTATTCTTGCCGGTGTTATTTCTTGGGATTTACCTTCGTATTTGGCCTCATAATCAAAAAAATCGTTTTCCGATACAATTTCAGTAATCGGCAACACCTTGGTCTCTCCTTTGTATTTGATAACCCCTACCGAAACCTCGGTTCCGTTTAAAAAAGATTCTATAAGTATTTCATTGTCCTCCTTAAAGGCATTTTCAATGGCCTTGGGTAATTCTTCCTTTTTGTAGACTTTGGAAATGCCAAAACTGCTTCCGGCCTTATTGGCCTTTACAAAACAGGGCAATCCTACTTTTGCTATTATCCCATCTTCGTCAATTGGGTCCCCCAAATTAATATAATATGAAGGTGCCGATTTTATGCCATATGGCTTCAGAACACTCAGCAGGTCACGTTTGTTGAACGTCAAAGAGGCTTGGTAGTAATCGCAGGCAGTTTGCGGGATCCCGATCAGTTCAAAATAGGCCTGCATTAGTCCATCCTCCCCGGGTGAACCGTGAATTGCATTGAATACGCAATCGAATTTTATAGTTTCGGCGGCTAGGTTAACGGTAAAATCATGCCTGTTCACAGGGTATTCCTTTTGATCAGCGTCAACATAGACCCATTTGTTCTTGAAAATATGTATTCTGTAGGCGTTGAATTTTTCCTTGTCCAAATAATCGCATACTACACCTCCACTAATTAAGGAAATCTTGTACTCGCTGGAGTAGCCGCCCATTATAATCGCAATATTTTTTTTCATTCGATAGAAATAATTTTTTTAAAATGCCAATACCAAGTAATAAGAGTTATTGCCTGCAATTGAGCTGTAAAATAGCCATAATTAATCAGGCTTATTTTAAAGCTATCTGACAGCTAAAAGCAATAATCAAATAACATGCATTCAAAGTAAAGAAAAAGCGTCCGGTTTTCTATCTTTGTGGCACAAGAAAATGTACTATGCGAAATTTTTTTAATTTTTTAACGAGTAAATCTTTTTTGATTCAGTTGGTGCTGGCATTAGTGGTTTCTGTTTTGTTGGTAGTTGGTGCAATGCAGTATTTAAAGGCCACTACCAATCACGGTAAGTTTGTGGAGGTTCCCGATCTATCAAAATTGTCGGTGACGGAAATGAGGTCGATTATTGATCAATCACAGCTTAGATATGAAGTGTTGGATTCCGCCAACTACAATCCAACATATCCTCGGTTTTCCATTATAGACCAAACTCCGCGGGCCGGTAGCAAGGTTAAGGAGAACAG
The DNA here is from genome assembly GCF_000733925.1 of Arenibacter algicola. Taxonomy (NCBI): domain Bacteria; kingdom Pseudomonadati; phylum Bacteroidota; class Flavobacteriia; order Flavobacteriales; family Flavobacteriaceae; genus Arenibacter; species Arenibacter algicola. The sequence continues at coordinate 1,382,510 of NZ_JPOO01000003.1, read as the reverse complement.
GAAAATTTACATTACCGTTAATCCATCCGGATATAAAAAAGTCACCATACCCAATATTATCCAAGTTACCCAAAGAAATGCGAGCTCTATGCTAAAGGCAGTGGGCTTGGAGGTAGAAAGGGTTACCTATGTGGACGAATTGGGAAAGGATATGGTCTACAATATTAAGTATAAAGGAAAATATATTGTCCCAGGTGACAAGCTGCCAAAAACCTCAAAGATAGAGTTGATATGCGGCAACGGTAATATTACCTCAAGAGCAGAAGTAAAGGCAGAGTCCGAATAATTATGGAAGTACAGGATGATTTTGAATTAAATGAGGAGGAACTTTTTGAGCATCATAGTTTTAAGGCTTCCAAAGGTCAGGATCCTTTAAGGATAGATAAGTTTTTAATGAATTTCATTGAAAACGCAACACGAAATAAAATCCAGCAGGCCGCCAGGGATGGAAATGTCTGGGTAAACGGGGCAGCGGTAAAACAAAATTACAAGGTAAAGGCAGGTGACCATATCCGGGTCATGTTTGCGCATCCACCCCATGAAAATTTACTTACACCAGAGAATATACCTTTGGATATTGTCTATGAGGATGATGTTCTTTTGGTCGTGAACAAACCAGCCGGGATGGTGGTCCATCCCGGGCATGGAAATTATTCAGGTACCTTGATCAACGCCCTGATCTATCATTTTGACAATTTGCCTAAGAACAGTGATGAACGTCCGGGACTGGTACATAGAATTGATAAGGATACCTCGGGCCTCTTGGTAGTGGCAAAAACGGAAGCTGCAATGACGCATCTGGCCAAGCAGTTTTTTGAAAAGTCCAGCGAACGCGAATATATAGCATTGGTCTGGGGCAATGTGGAAGAAGAGGAGGGAACCATTGAGGGGCACATTGGCCGCAATCCTAAAAACAGATTGCAGATGCATGTTTTTCCGGACGGGGAGCAAGGCAAGGAAGCGGTTACCCACTACAAGGTTCTTGAACGCTTTGGATATGTAACACTACTTTCCTGTACCCTGGAAACGGGTAGAACGCATCAGATAAGGGTTCATTTAAGGCATATTGGCCATACCTTGTTCAACGATGAGCGGTATGGTGGGGAAAAAGTTTTAAAGGGGACCACTTTTACAAAATATAAGCAATTTGTAGATAACGCCTTTAAAATTTTACCTAGACAGGCTCTGCATGCAAAGACCTTGGGGTTTGTACATCCCGTTTCAGGTGAATTTATGAGGTTCGACTCCGAGGTTCCAGAGGACATGGCCAATTGCATTGAAAAATGGAAGCAATACGCCAAGCATAGTCAAGCAGAATAGGTTTCGTTTATACCGATATTGATAACAAGATTTTAAAGGCTTAGGTAATTTAATGTTCAGCCATTATTTTTGGTCTAATTCTTTAAAAAGATCCCAACAAGTATGAAAATAGTAATATCACCTGCAAAATCTTTGGATTTTGAAAGTAAATTGCCCACCAAGGAATTCTCGCAACCCTATTTTTTAAAGGAGGCCGAACAGCTGAACAAGGTTCTGGCCAAGAAAAAGCCCAAGGCCTTATCCGAATTAATGGGCATTTCGGCCAATCTTGCAGAATTGAATTGGGAAAGGAACCAGCAGTTCTCGGTTCCCTTTACAGCGGAAAATGCCAGGCCGGCGATTTATGCTTTTAACGGTGATGTTTACCAGGGTCTGGATGCCTATACCCTTGCAGCGGATAAATTGGAAAGCCTTCAGGAGAAACTAAGAATATTGTCCGGCTTGTACGGTGTTTTAAAGCCTTTGGATCTAATGCAGCCCTATCGCTTGGAAATGGGGACACAATTAAAGATAGGACGCAAAAAGAATTTATACGAATTTTGGAAAAAGCAGATTACCGATTATCTAAATTCGGAATTGCAGGACAAGGAACTTTTTCTTAATCTGGCAAGCAATGAATATTTTAATGCCGTAGACGAAAAGCAGCTTAAAGTACCTGTAATTACTCCAATATTCAAGGACTGGAAGAATGATAATTTAAAGATTATAAGTTTTTTCGCCAAAAAAGCTAGGGGAACTATGGTGCGTTATATTTTGGATACGGACGCCAAAACCTTAGAGGATGTTAAGGGGTTTAACGGGGATGGCTATCTATACAGTAAGGAACATACCCTAAAGGAAAATCAACCAGTGTTCATCCGATAGAATATTTCCAAAAAAAAAGCGTTATTTTCAAATAAGTCCTACTACTTAATTGAGATTGATATGAAACAATTCGCTTTATTATTTTTGATTGCTACTGTGTTTATTGGTTGTTCGGATAGGGATGACAATCTGGATGGAGTGAACATCAGGATTAAAAATGAAAGCAGTGTTACATTCGATACCGTGCAGGTGGGTAGTGACGAAATGATCCATGAAAATATTGGACCTGAAGAATATTCCGGATATCTGGAATATGAAACAGCTTATTCCTATGCCTATATTAATATAACGGTAGGTGAAGAGAATTACGTTTTTCAGCCTATAGATTTTGTAGGTGAAACACCATTGGAAAATGGATTTTATACCTATGGCCTAAGTATCTCCGAAGAGGGGGTTGTTGTCTTGAATTTTGTTGTGGACTAAGTTTCTATAAAAATCACCCTTATTTTTTCTTGCCCGGACTTATTTTTTCTTCTATAGTAGGTCTTTTTTTAATTTTTCGTTTACGCCTTGTTCCGTAGGTACCGTTAATAATTTTTCCTCTTTTAGATTTTTTATCACCTTTTCCCATTTTGTCTAGTTTTTATCTTTTTTAAAGTTAAAATATTAATATCTTATTGGCAAGTTTCAAATAGAAACACAATGGACCCATAATTTGGATTTGTAACAAATTTCCTAAAAGATTTACTTTTAACATATTGGCGACCTAACCCTAATATGCTAAGTTTGTAGAATTGTGAAATTATGTTAAATATTGAGTAATTCTAAAAACGTAATAGGTTGAAAATAAAAAAGGTATTAGTAGCAAATAGGGGCGAGATTGCCATACGTATATTTAGGGCATGTGTAGAAATAGGAATTAAGACGGTAGGGGTATATACTTACGAAGACCGTTATTCCCTACATCGTTATAAGGCCGATGAAAGTTATCAGATAGGGGAGGACAATGAGCCCTTAAAGCCCTATTTGGATATGGACGCCCTTATCAAGGTTGCTAAGGACAATAATGTGGATGCCATACACCCCGGATATGGTTTCCTGTCCGAGAATGCCAAATTCGCCCAAAAATGTGATGACAACGGTATTATTTTCGTTGGCCCAAAGGTATCGGTCCTAAAGGCTTTGGGGGATAAGATAACTGCCAAGGATGTTGCTGTTGCCAATAATATACCAATCATAAGAAGTAGTGATAAGGATTTGACCGATATAGATATCGCTCTAACCGAAGCTAAAGAGATAGGTTATCCCTTAATGTTAAAAGCTGCTTCAGGTGGTGGCGGACGTGGAATGAGGGTGATCCGTACCGAGGATGAACTTAAAAAAGGTTTTCCGGAAGCAAAAAGGGAATCCCTTAATGCTTTTGGTGATGATACGGTTTTCCTGGAAAAATTTGTGGAAAACCCCAAGCATATAGAAATTCAGATCGTAGCAGATACCCATGGCAATATAGTACACTTGTATGAACGTGATTGTTCTGTACAACGCCGTTACCAGAAGGTTATAGAGTTTGCTCCTTCCATTGGCCTGCCTCAGGAAACTAAGGATAACCTATATAAGTACGCCATAGATATTTGTAGGGCCGTAGACTATAATAATATAGGAACGGTAGAATTTTTGGTAGATGATGATGGTAGTATTTATTTTATTGAAGTAAACCCAAGGATCCAGGTAGAGCATACGGTGACCGAAATGATCACCAATATCGACCTGGTCAAGGCACAACTCTTTATAGCTGGAGGGTATAAACTATCTGATAAACAAATTAAGATCCAAGATCAAGCTTCTGTGATAGTTACGGGCTATGCGCTGCAATGTAGGATAACCACCGAGGATCCGGGCAACGATTTCAAACCTGATTATGGTGTAGTTACCACTTACAGAAGTGCCTCCGGTTTGGGGATTAGGCTGGATGCCGGTAGTATTTATCAGGGGGTGGCCATATCGCCATTTTTCGATTCCATGCTGGTCAAGGTATCTGCTATCAGTAGAACTTTGGACGGATCCTGTAGAAAAATGCGGAGGGCGCTGGCAGAATTTCGTATCCGTGGTGTCAAGACCAACATGGCCTTCCTGGACAACATTCTAAAGCATCCTACCTTTAGGGAAGGCAAGGTCACCGTAAATTTTATTAAGAACGAACCGGAACTCTTCAAGTTTGTGGAACCAAGGAACCGTGCCAATAAATTGGTCGAGTTTCTGGGAGAAATTATTGTTAACGGGAATCCTGATGTGAAGAAGTTGGATAAGGATCATGTTTTTTCCAAACCAAAAGTACCTTCTTTCGCTAAGTTCGAAGGTTACCCAAAGGGTACAAAGGACCTACTAACGGAATTGGGACCGGAACAATTTGCACAGTGGCTTAAGAATGAAAAAAAGGTTCATTTTACGGATACTACCATGCGCGATGCCCATCAAAGTTTGTTGGCCACGCGTATGCGAACAGTGGATATGTTGAAAGTGGCCGAGGGTTATGCCAAGAACCACCCGGAAATTTTTAGTATGGAAGTCTGGGGAGGTGCCACATTTGATGTCTGCCTTAGATTTTTACAGGAAAATCCTTGGGAGCGTTTGGAACTATTGCGTAAGGCCATGCCCAATGTATTGTTACAGATGTTGATAAGGGGCTCCAATGGTGTGGGTTATACTGCTTACCCCGATAATTTGATAGAGCGGTTTGTAGAGGAATCATATAAGTCCGGAGTAGATGTTTTTCGAATATTTGATTCGCTCAACTGGATGAAATCCCTTGCCCCATGTATTGAGTATGTACGTACCAAAACCGGGGGTCTGGCCGAAGGCTCCATTTGTTATACAGGGGATATTTTGGATCCTTCCAAAACAAAGTACGACCTTAAATATTATGTGCAATTGGCCAAGGATATTGAAAATGCGGGGGCACATATTTTGGGAGTTAAGGATATGGCAGGATTGTTAAAGCCTTATGCCGCTTATGAGTTGATTTCCGCCTTAAAATCGGAAATTAATATCCCTATACATCTACATACCCACGATACCTCCTCTACCCAATCGGCAATGTACCTAAAGGCTATAGAGGCCGGGGTGGATGTGGTGGATGTTGCCTTGGGCGGATTGTCCGGGCTTACTTCCCAGCCCAACTTTAATTCGGTGGTAGAGATGTTGCGTTTTAACGAACGCCAGAATAATTTGAATACTGAAAAATTGGCCGAATATTCCAATTATTGGGAAACGGTCCGTAGCTACTATTATACCTTTGAGTCTGGATTAAAGTCGGGTACTGGAGAGGTATACAGTCATGAAATACCTGGCGGACAGTATTCCAACCTTAAAGGGCAGGCCATAGCTTTGGGATTGGAGGATAAATTTCCCGAGGTTACCAAGATGTATAGTGAAGTAAATAAACTGTTTGGCGATATTGTAAAAGTAACCCCTAGTTCCAAAGTAGTAGGGGACATGGCACAATATATGATCAGTAACGGACTTACGGCGGAGGATGTTCTGGAAAGAGGGGACAGTATTTCATTTCCCCAATCTGTAATCGGGTTCTTTAAGGGGGAATTGGGACAACCCGTTGGAGGTTTCCCTGCTAAGCTTCAGAAAATTGTTCTGAAGGATGAAAAACCGTTTACGGATAGACCCAATGCACATTTGGAACCTATAGATTTTGATAAGGAATTTAATGCCTTCAAAAGAAAATTCAGTTCAGGAATGGGGCGTGAGCTACTTATAACCGATTTCCTTTCCTATAAATTATACCCAAAAGTTTTCACGGACGCCTATAATCATCATGTAAAATACGGCAATGTGGTTAATATCCCGACCAAGAATTTCTTTTATGGGATGGAAATTGGGGAAGAGATTATTGTGGAGTTGGACAGGGGTAAAAACATACTTGTTTCCCTTATGCTCAAGGGCGAGCCGGATGAAGCTGGTAACGTTAGCATATACTTTAAGGTAAACGGACAATTGCGAAATGTAATCATAAAGGATAAATCCGTTAAAGTGGACAAGGTTGAAAATGTTAAGGCGGATACTTCCGATCCTAAGCAGATAGGTGCCCCATTGCAGGGGTTGTTGTCCAGTGTTTTGGTGAAGAAAAACCAGGAAGTGAAAAAGAACCAGCCCTTATTTGTTATAGAAGCCATGAAAATGGAAACAACGGTTACTGCCACGGAAGAGGGTATTGTTGATAGGGTACAACTTAATGGAGGTTCCCTAGTGAATTCCGAGGATTTGGTCGTGGTATTAAAATAAATAGCAAAGCTTAATTAATATTGTAGTTGCAGGGAATTTGCCGATTGTTGGGCCTATCCCTGCAACTTTTTGTTTTGTCTGTTTACCTTTGTAGGCGCAAAGCCATTTATATTCATGAATACTTACAATATGTTCTTGCATACACATCCCTACGAACCCTTTTTATTTCAGGATGCCACCAAGCTCATCGTTGGGACCCTGCCACCTCCCAGATTTACCTTTGGTGATTTAAAGGAGGGGGATGTAAATTTTTGTTACGGCAGTCGGGATGGCCAATTGTGGCCCATTTTAGATCGAATTTTTGAGCTCAATTTAGATTTTGAAACTACAGAAAAAGCCATTAGGCAGCGCATGGATTTTCTTAAAGAGCGAAAAGTAGGGATTTGCGATATAGTACAAAGTGCAGAACGTTCCAAGATCGATGCTTCGGACTTGGGGATGGAAAACATTTTATTGAGGGATATGTTGGGTTATATTAAACGATACCCCAAAGTGGATACCTTGCTGTTTACAGGGGGAAATAGTAAAAATGGTCCAGAGTATTTTTTCAGAAAATATCTCAAGGAACATGGAATAAGCCTGGAACCGGTTTCCAATGAGGTACCCCGTGTACATCAATTCGTTCTTCCGTGTGCCAATTTGGAAACTTCGTCCAAAACTATAGTAAAGTCAAGGATCAAAAAGGAGAGAATTATTAAAACAGTGTCCCTGACCGCACCTTCCGGAGCGGCCAACAGGGCCGTTGGAAGCTTGGAGAAGTACAAAAGGATGAAAGACGAAAACCCTGAATTCAACACAATCGATTTCAGGGTTTTACAGTATAAAGAATTTTTCTAAGAGTATTCCAACATGTTTTAGTTCATGGAACTACTCAGCTATATATTAATGCTTGTTCTGTTGATCCTTTATAGTGTCTTTTTCAATGTCGAATTCATTTGTGTCGACATTGGTATTCCCGGTAGGATTGGTGGGATTTGATTGTTCTACTTTTCTTTTAAACTTTCTCTTATCATTTATAATTCCCATTCTTATTAAGTTTTAAGGTTCATACCCAACTTAATAAAACTATCCCTGAAATACCGTTAATGCCTTATTAAACCTTTGTTAGGGAATGTTAAGGCTCAAAGTTTAATTCTTAAGGTAAGCGTTGGATGCGCTTTTGTTGAAACCAAGTTGTCTCCGGATAAATAAATAGGCTTATAGTCAAATGTAATGGACATGGCTGTCTTCTTATTTTTGCCGGCACTTATGAAATAGGGAATACTGGCTAAACTGGTAAAAAATCCGACCGTGCCGATAACGCCTGCTATGTCCGTGGTACTATCGGATCCACTATCCCAGCTGGGATCAAATATAGCGAATCCTCCAGCAGCCATTGCCGTTCCTCCACCTAGTAAAATCCAAGCGGCAGTTTTTTGTTTTTTACTCTTCTGTAAAAAATAATCCTTGGAAAATTCTTTAGTCTGTCCCACCAAAACGGAACTGACAAGTAGTAATGCAAGAAGTAAGCGAATTGTTTTCATGACATTTATATTAATGACAATTTAGATATTCATCTTATTCAGGGGGCAACTACTTTTTTAAGGTATTCAAGGAGCGGATAATCAATGGTTTGCTATACTAAAGGTAGATGTTAAATTTGGATATTCATCCTATCGGCAGTTAATTATTTCGCGGGGCAAAAAAGTAAAAAATAACAGCTTTAGACCCGTCTTTGCCATGTGTAATTTCTGTGCAGGCAGTGGTCATTAGGTATATGGGTCAATCCTATATTTTCAGTGTTTAATTACCTTTTTCTGAGAATTTATACCCTTTTGCTGTTGCGTTCAGTCGGCATGTCATTCCTGCGCAGGCAGGAATCTAATTAAGTTCGCCGAATAAATTTCCCGTTTAATTGGTTGTGAGACTTTAGTGGATGATTTGTTCCCATTCATTTTTAGTTTAAATAGTCTGTCATTCCTGCGTAGGCAGGAATCCATTATTGATCGTACCAATTGGATGCAAGGTCTTGCCATTGGGGATTATCTTTTGAAATTAGGTTGATTTTCCAGTCGCGTTTCCACTTTTTAAGATTTTTCTCCCTTCTTATGGCGTCTTCAACAAATTGATGATTTTCAAAATAAACCAGTCTAACCAAATTGTACTTTTTGGTGAAACCGTCAATTAATTTGTTCTTATGCTCATAAATTCTTCGCTGTAAATCGTAGGTCATTCCGATATATAGGGTGCCATTCTTTTTGTTGGTTAGAATATAGACGTAATATTGATGAATTGTTTTGTGCATATTGTACCCCCTATGATAGGATTTCGACTGGTAATTTTAATGCCTACTTTTCAAGTTATCCAATTAAGATAATGCATATTTCAATATACACGATTTCAGTTCGGTGGATTCCTGCCTACGCAGGAATGACAATAATACCGCAATTATTTTATTTTAAGTTGATTTACTATTGTTTGAATAAGACAAAAAGTAGATTGTGATAATGCCTACGCAGGATTGACATACTGAACAATCATTACCATAACAGGGTACTAAATACATGGAAAATATTGTTAAACACAAAAAATCTTTTTTGAGTTCACGCCGAATAACGGCTAAAATGGATTCCTGCCTGCGCAGGAATGACAACGTGTTAATAAAGGCATTCTAATATCTGATCATGTAGTTATTGGAGTATAGCTGAAATCGAGGGAAGTTTCCAATTTCGATTCATAGGTCGTTTTTAGTAAACAATAAAGAATTGGAAAAAGGGTATACAAGTCTATTGGAATCCTGCCTACGCAGGAATGACAATAAGTGCCAGAATCATCCAATTAAGCAAATCTTTGTTTTAGTAATAGGTCTAAGATTAAAAGAGGTGTAATGGTAAAGCCTGATCGACTTTCCTTGTATTCATAATAGGAGGTAACTTTTCAAATTATCCAATTAAGATAATGCATATTTCAATATACACTATTTCAGTTCGGTGGATTCCTGTCTACGCAGGAATGACAACGTGAAAATGATTGGATGGTTTATAGCGGTTTTATTATCCTTTGAAAAAAAATAAATTAAGGAAGTTTGCCCTTTTCAATCCGTGGAATTGTTTTAAAGGAGCAATTAGTTTTATTAGAATGTCATTCCTGCGCAGGCAGGAATCTAATTAAGTTCGCCGAATAAATTTCCCGTTTAATTGGTTGTGAGACTTTAGTGGATGATTTGTTCCCATTCATTTTTAGTTTAAATAGTCTGTCATTCCTGCGTAGGCAGGAATCCATTGTTTTTTGGTGCTGAATTAGCAATGCGTGAGGAGTATTAAAGTAATGGGCGCAAAAGCTCTGCAATTTCTTTCAACGTTGGTACTTTTAGTTTTTACATGTCATTCCTGCCTAGGCAGGAATCCAAAAACGCAGCGTAAATGCTGTAGTACTTACTTTTTAAGAACTTTTATGAGCAGTAACCTTATAAGAAGAACAAACGGAAATCCGTGGAGAAGAACATCGAACCAGTCCATGGGTTTCATTCCCGTAGCACCGCCCAATATCCATTTTACCTTACCCAGAATATGGGGTTCCGGAAAATAAGGTGCCAGACCAAGGGTAAGACATAATAGTAGTACTATTTTCCAATTATTGATAATCTCCATTGCTCTTGTTTATTTTCTAATTCCCTTTACGAAGTCCCCAATTTTGCCAACACCGTTTTGTGTCAGAAATTTAATAAATGCCGATCCAATAATAGCTCCTTTCGCCTGTTTGGTAGCTTGCAGAAAGGTTTCGGAATTGCTTATCCCAAAGCCAACCACCTGTGGGTTCTTTAATTTCATATCCGCGATTCTCTCAAAGTAGCTTTCTTGATTATTTCCGAAACCATCTTGGGAGCCGGTAACGCTTGCGGAACTTACCATATAGATAAATCCGTCAGAGGCCTTATCAATTTGAAGGATACGGGCATCACTGGTTTGTGGGGTTATCAAGAAAACATTTACAAGTCCATATTTTTTAAATATGGCTTCATAGTCTTCTTGGTATACGTCCAATGGCAGATCGGGCAAAATAAGTCCGTCTATCCCTGTTTCCTGACATTTCTTACAAAATTCCTCTACCCCAAATTGTAGAACGGGATTGAAATATCCCATTAGTATCAAGGGTATGGAAACCGATTTACGGATATCTTTCAACTGCTGAAATAACAGCGATGTGGTCATTCCATTCTTCAAGGCTTGGGTAGAACTGGCCTGTATGGTAGGCCCGTCTGCCAATGGATCACTGAAAGGCAACCCAATCTCGATCATATCCACACCATTTTTTTCAAGATCTTGAATAATTTTTACCGTGTCGTTTAAAGTTGGGTAGCCCGCGGTAAAATAAATGGACAATATTTTTTTGTCTTCCTGTAATTTTTGATGTATTCTGTTCATTCTAATTTTATTATTTGCATTCCCACCAGGGTGCTAATGTATATATAGCTTACAGCTTAAAATATTTTATGTAGGTGTCCAAATCCTTATCGCCACGTCCTGAGAGATTAAAGACCACCACATCCTCTGGTCGGAATTTCCTGGTTTCCAGAATTGCAAATGCATGGGAGGACTCAATGGCCGGAATAATCCCTTCCAATTTGGATAATACCATTCCCGCCTGCATAGCCTCATCGTCCGTAACGGCAATGAATTCTGCCCTGCCCGTTTGGTATAAATGCGCGTGCATTGGGCCAACCCCTGGATAATCAAGTCCCGCAGAAATGGAGTAGGGTTCCGTGATCTGTCCATCGGTAGTTTGCATCAATAAGGTTTTGCAGCCATGTATTATTCCCATTTTTCCCAGCACGGAGGTTGCGGCACTTTCTCCGCTATCCACGCCCAGGCCTGCTGCTTCCACGGCTATGATGCCTACTTCCTCTTCGTGCAGAAAATGATAGAAGGTACCGGCAGCATTACTGCCACCACCTATACAGGCTACAACGTAATCTGGATTTTCCCTACCTTCTTTTTCTTTTAATTGCCATTTTATTTCTTCGGAAATAATAGACTGAAATCGGGTCACCATATCAGGGTAAGGGTGGGGCCCAATGGCAGAGCCAATAATATAATGGGTATCCACAGGATTATTGATCCAATCCCTTATAGCTTCATTGGTAGCATCCTTTAAGGTTCTACTTCCGGACAGTGCAGGCCTTACTTCTGCTCCTAGCATTTTCATACGGGCAACATTTGGAGCCTGTCTGGCAATATCTATTTCTCCCATGTACACAATGCACTCCATTCCCATAAGGGCACATACCGTGGCAGTGGCTACCCCATGTTGACCGGCACCCGTTTCGGCAATGATCCTGGTCTTGCCCAAACGTTTGGCCATAAGGATCTGTCCAATGGTATTGTTTACCTTATGCGCACCGGTATGATTCAGATCTTCACGCTTTAAATATACCTTGGTGTTGTACTTCTCCGACAAACGTTTTGCAAAATATAGGGGTGAAGGTCTACCAACATAATCCTTCAATAATTGATCAAATTCCTTTTTAAAGGATGGTTCTGCCATTATTTTTAGGTACTGCTGTCTAAGGTTTTCAACATTGGGATAAAGCATTTCGGGAATAAAAGCTCCTCCAAATTCTCCGTAATATCCCTTTTCGTCTACGTTGTAATTCATGGTTATGTAATCTAGTATTTAGTACAGAGTATAAAGTATTGAGTATTGGTTTATCACTACTCAATTCTCACTACTTTTTTAAATTCTTTTAATTTATCAATATTCTTTAATCCTGGTTCCAATTCAAATTTACTATTGACATCAATGGCGTGGCAATATTTCGATTCCGGTCTTTGTTGAAATTCCATTATTTTTTCAATCTCGTCCAATCCAATGCCACCACTCAGAAAATAGGGTTTAGAGGAGGGATAATTTTTTAGCACTTCCCAACTGAAGGTAAATCCGTTGCCTCCAGGTAATTTGCCCTTGGTGTCAAAAAGAAAAAAGTCACAAACATTTTCATAGGGAGCCAAATTGCTAAAATCAAAATCATCTTTAATGGAGAAGACTTTGATTATCTCTAGACTATTTTCCTCTAAAGCTTTTGAACGATCACTAGTTGATTTTTTTAGGTCGCTACAGAATTCCGGACTTTCCTTTCCATGTAATTGGACTGCCTGTAAACTGTATTCCTTTACTTTTTTCCTAATTTCTTCAAGGGGAGCGTCCACAAAAACACCTACTTTTTTAATGGAGGCGGGCAATTTGGGAATATTACCATCAAAATACCTTTTGGAGGGTTCCCAGAATATAAAACCAAGATAATCTGGATCAAGGGTGGCCACCTCCAAGGTATTCAATTTCATTCCACACACTTTCAGTTTCATGGCTATTGTTTTATTTAATCGATTTAATAAATTGAAGGGCGCTTAGTCCGGGATTATCGGTTTTCATAAAATTCTCCCCAATAAGGAAGCCTTGATAGCCGTAAGGTTTTAACTCTTGTATTGCCTCTATAGAACTTATGCCACTCTCGGAAACCTTCACAAAATCATCCGGAATTAATTTGGATAAAGTCTTACTGGTATCTAGGCTTACTTCAAAAGTCTTTAAATTTCTATTGTTTACCCCCAACATGTCCAAACTGGGCATAATGGATTTCTGTAATTCTTCCTCGTCATGGACCTCCAATAGTACATCCAAGTACAATTGTTTTGCAAATTCGGATAAAGCCTTAATTTCAGCCCGGGTCAATATGGCTGCAATTAATAATATTACATCTGCCCCATAGGCCTTAGCCTCCAATAATTGGTATTCGTCAATGATAAATTCCTTGCGAAGCAGAGGCATTTGCACGGATGCCCTGGCCAACAAAAGGTCGTCCAAAGATCCGCCAAAATATTTCCCATCCGTTAGGACCGACATGCCACAGGCACCGGCTTTTTCATAACCTACAGCTACATCGGCGACACTATTGTTTTGATTTATGACCGACTTGGAAGGAGACCTTCGTTTGTGTTCCGCAATTATTCCACTATTACTACTTCTAAGGGCATTGGCCAAGGAAACGGTGGGTCTGTGAAACAATACGGAAGCTTCCAACTGGGAAACCGGGATAATGGATTTTTTTAAATCCACTTCCTTTCGTTTATCCAAAACTATTTTATCCAGTATATTCATGATACTATAAAGTTGGCTTGGGTATAGCCGATTATAATTGACTTAAGGCCTGTAATTTTTTTAATGCTGCAAGCCCTCTTCCGCTAAGAAGGGATTCCTTGGCTTCTTCAAAGCCTTCCCTTGGACTAATCCCTTTAACTGTTGCAATGGCAATACCCGCATTGGCACAAACCACATTATTTTGTGGCGTAGTACCTTTCCCTTGTAAAACATTTAGAAAAACCTGTGCGGATTCTTCAATACTATCTCCACCCACTATTTCCGATGCGGAGATGGCTTCAACACCAAAATCCGATGGCTTTAACATCCCCTCGGATTTGTTGGTAATGGTTTTGGTATTTCCTGTCAAGGAAATTTCATCGTAACCATCCAAGGCATGCAATACGGTAAAGTTCTTATCGGTCTTCTGGTACAGATAACCGTACATTCTTGCCAGTTCCAAATTAAAAACTCCTACCATTTGGTTCTTGGGGAAGGCTGGGTTCACCATTGGGCCCAACATATTAAAAAAAGTTTTTACGCCCAATTCCCTACGAATAGGAGCCACATTTTTCATGGCTGGGTGAAATAACGGGGCATGTAGCACACAAATACCTGCTTCGTCTATACATTTTTCAAGAAATCCAACCTCATTACTGAATTTAATGCCCAAGAATTCCATAACATTACTGCTGCCACATTTTGAGGATACGCCATAGTTGCCGTGTTTTGTTACCTTAACATCTGCCCCTGCTGTAACAAAACTGGCCAAAGTAGAGATGTTGAAGGTGTCCTTGCCGTCACCACCTGTACCACATAGATCTATGGGGTTGTATTGTGATAGGTCTACCGCCAAACAAAGCTCCAACAGGGCATCCCTAAAACCTTCCAATTCTTCTATAGTAACGCTGCGCATCATATATACTGTTAAAAAGGCGGCAATCTGACTTGTGTTGTAATCTCCTTTGGCAATATTGACCAAAACCTGTTTTGCATCCTCTTTTGGAAGTACATCGTGATTGATCAGTTTGTTTAAAATATCTTTCATAAGTCTCTCTCTCTCAAACCCTCTTACAATACAAGGGTTTTTTTGGTTATAATTATTCTTTGTCTATCAGCATTTTATTAGTTCCCCACCTTATTAGCGGTTAGGGGAGGTCACCCAGTTCTCCAAAATTTTCTTGCCATGAGGAGTCAAGACCGATTCGGGATGAAACTGTACTGCACTTACATCAAAGACTTTGTGGCGCAGTGACATGACCTGTCCATTCTCATCAAAGGAGGTAGCTTCCAATACTTCTGGAAGTACTGGGTCTACTACCCAAGAGTGATAACGACCCACCTCAATTTCTTGAGGTAAGCCCTCAAAAAGAATATCATCTTTTACAATATTTATTTTGGTAGCTATTCCGTGGTAGACCTGGTCTATATTGACCAATGATCCTCCAAATACCTCCGCAATGGCCTGTTGCCCCAGACATACTCCAAAAATACTTTTTGAAGGTGCGTACATGGCTATAATTTCTTTGAGAAGACCTGCTTCTTCAGGGATTCCTGGACCTGGAGAAAGAACAATCTTGTCATAAGCCTCTATTTCTTCCAAACTTATTTGATCATTTCTTTTGACGGTTACGGTGCAATCCAGATCCTCCAAATAATGGACAAGGTTGTAGGTAAAACTATCGTAATTGTCAATTACCAATATGGACTTTCCTTCTTCTTTGCCCAAGGATTTGGTGTTTGTTTTTTTATCTGTATTCTCTTTCATACTATTGATGTTCTCTTTTGAACATTTATATTGATCTGTCCATCTGCCGCGATAAGTAAAGGACGAGGCAAATTAATTGGTGTTATTATATAGTTTCTGCGATTTCCAGGGCTTTGGTAAGGGCTCCCAATTTATTGTAAGTTTCCTGAAGTTCGTTATCAGGATTTGAAGCGGCCACCAAACCGGCTCCCGCCTGGTAATGCAATTGATGATTTTTACTTAAAAAGGTTCTGATCATAATGGCATGGTTAAAGTTTCCGTTGAAATCCATAAACCCTATGGCCCCGCCGTAATAGCCCCTACTGGTTTTTTCGTATTTCTCAATAAGTTGCATGGCCATGTGTTTTGGAGCGCCACTTAAGGTGCCTGCAGGAAAGGTGTCGGCGACAACTTTCATAGTAGGGATGTCTTTTTTCTTTAGTCCGGTTACCTTGGAGACCAAATGTATTACATGTGAAAAGAATTGTACCTCCCTGTAATTTTCCACTCTTACCATGGTACCGTTGCGACTCAAGTCGTTTCTTGCAAGGTCCACCAACATAACGTGTTCGCTGTTCTCCTTGTCATCTATTTTTAATTTTTTGGCCAATTCAGCATCCTGTTCATCATTCCCCGTTCTTTTAAAGGTTCCTGCAATGGGGTGAATTTCCGCTTTGCCATCCTTTACTATTAATTGGGCTTCGGGAGAACTTCCAAAAATTTTGAAATCCCCATAATCAAAATAGAACAAATACGGGGATGGGTTTATAGATCTTAGGGCCCTATATACGTTAAATTCATCGCCCTTAAATTCTTGGGAGAACCTTCTGGATAATACCAATTGGAAAACATCGCCTCTATTACAATGTTTTTTCGCCAATTCTACATGCTCTTTATAGTCCTCGTCCTTTAGATTGGATATTGGATTTCCCTCTTTGGAGAAATTATAGGAGGCAAAGTTTTTGGCGCTGAGAATTTGTTCTATTTCCCCAATATTATTCTCGGATTCAAAGCAGTGCGCAAAAATATAGGCCTCGTTTTTAAAATGGTTTATGGCCACTATATTTTGATAAACGGCATAGTAGATGTCCGGAATGGATATGCTGTTTTCCTTTTTGGAAATGTCTATGTCTTCAAAATACCTCACTGCATCATAGGCCATATATCCGAACAAACCATTGTTTATAAATTTAAAGTTGTTGTTCTGGGATTCAAATCTTTGGCTAAAATCATGTAAAATACCAGGGATGTCCGTTTGTGGGCCGATACTAGTTTTCTCAATGGACCCGTCCGGGTACTGCTTGGTGACCGTCTCGTTTTCTACTTTTATGGAAGCGATGGGGTTGCAGCATATATAGGAAAAACTATTATCATTGGCATGGTAGTCACTACTTTCCAGCAGAATACTATTGGGGAAACGATCTCTAATTTTTAAATAAACACTCACAGGGGTGATGGTGTCTGCAAGTATTTTTTTGTGATGTGATACTAACTGGTATTTCATGATAATTCTTTTAATTGCTACTCTCTGCCAATTGGTTCTTTGATTTCTATGATAAACGAAAAAAAGGCTTGTCGTGATGACAAGCCTTTTATATAGTTATACTACAATGATGCTTTGCTCACGATGTTTTTCGTAAGTTGCTCCACCACCAAGTATTTGATACCATGTTTTTCATTGCAGGCCAAATATAAGAAGGAATTTTATATATACAAACCTGTGTTACGTAAAAAATAAAAAACCCCACAATTGTGAGGTTTTAAACATTAATATTTGTGATGGTTTAGAATACCAAATCTACTACAAGATCAAACTCGTCATATATGGTTTTATCCCCTAAATTCGCAAAGAAACTACCTGAGTTGTATTTTACGTCATATAAAGACCGGTCTACCTTCATAGTGGCCGTAGCCTTGTTTCCATAGATAGAGATGTCAAAAGTTACTGGGTTGGTTTTTCCTTTTACGGTAAGGTCTCCAGTAACTTCATAGGAATTTTTGCCTGTGGCTTTTACAGAGGTAAAGACCAATTTGGAGGTAGGATGTGCCTCAACTCCGAAAAAATCATCGGATTTCAAGTGATTTTCCAATTTTCCTTTGTATTCCCCTTGCAAGTCGTTTGAAACCAAGGTAGGCATATCTACAACAAATTCTCCTCCAGTTAGTTTATCTCCGTCAAAAATTAAGGAGCCTTCCTTTAGGGCAATTGTTCCATGATGGGACCCTGTAACTTTGTATCCTTTCCAAGTAACCGTACTTTCTGATATTTTTACTTCTTTTACTTCGTTGTCCACTGGAGTGGATGCCATGGCGGTTAAACCTGTAAATACGGCCAATACTAAACTCAATGCGCTTTTTTTCATAATTTTAATTTTAAGATAATGTTTGTTAAAGTTTCTGTTTATAAATGTGTAATTAAATTTTCTTTCGCTTTTCGCACTTTTTTATAATGCTGTGTTTTATCCTCTATGGATCTATAACCTACAGCTACAAGGACTGCTGCGTTAAGCCCTCTTTTAGATAGTCCGAGCATTTCGTTAAATTGGGCACTATCAAAACCCTCCATAGGGCAGGTATCTATTTTTAGATCGGCAGCTGCTGACAGTAAATTCCCCAATGCAATATAAGTCTGTCTAGCTGTCCAAGTGGCCTTGGCCGATTCCGATAACGGCATTAATTTTGACTTCATAAAATCTGAGTACCCTTGAAGATCATTGGACGGAATACCCCGTGTTTCACTTACATTGTTTAAGTAATCATCTACCAATTCTTCACCAAAAGTGGACTGGTTGGCCAGTACTATTAAGTGGGAGGCTTCTGTTATTTGGGATTGTCCCCAAGCTGCGGGCTGTAATTTATTTCTCAGGGCAGCATCTTCCACAACCAGTATTTCATAAGGTTGCAATCCGTAGGAGGATGCGCTCAAGGCCGTAGCTTCCAATAAATTTTCTAAATCTTTTTTGGACACTTTTTTGGAAGCGTCGAACTTTTTGGTGGCATAGCGCCAATTTAAATTTTCTATATAAGAATTCATGTTTTGAATTTAATAATTATTTGTACTTGTTTTAATTGCGTTTAAAATTTATCCAGTAATTTATTTAAGGACGATAAATCGTCTGGGGAAAAATTCTCCAACAATTTTTCCTCGGACTCTTTCATTGCCAAATCCATTAGGGACAATGCACTTTCACCTGTAGGGGTTATGTTTATTTCAACTTTCCTACGGTTACTTGGGCATACCATGCGTTCTACATATCCCTTAAGGATCAACTTGTCTACCAATCTAGTGGTATTGCTCATCTTGGTCACCATTCTTTCATTTAAGGTAGAAAGATTGGCGGGTTTGCCTTTTTGGCCTCTTAGTATCCTTAGTACGTTAAACTGCTGCAATGAAACTCCATGGGGTTTTAGCGCCGCAGTCATCATCTCATTTATCTTGCTTTCAACAAGGCTTAAATGAATAATGGTCCTACTTGTAATAGGGATTTGTTTATCGGTTTTAATAATTTTTTCTACATTCATGTCATTACAACAATTGTATATACAAATGTATGGATTAAATTAAGTTCTCCAACATTGTTGGTGATAAAAATTTGTTAAATAGTATGATGCATGTTCAAATAGGCAAAATTGGTTTGCTTTATTTTGGCAAATGGCTCCCTTTTATATTTGTGCTTTAAATGTTGGATGATTTTTTTTAAAAACATTATTTTTGGGGATTAAAGAATAACACAAATGGCAGATTTATCACAAGAGGAGTGGAGTGAACAATTTGAAAACGACGAGAACGCCTTCTTGTTGGATGTTAGGACTCCAGAAGAGGTTGAGGAAGGGTATATCCCAAACGCGACCAATATAGATATTTATTTAGGGCAAGAGTTCGTTGCCGAACTGGAAAAGTTGGACAAAACTAAAAACTACTATGTCTATTGTAGGTCTGGGCAACGCAGTGGTCAGGCATGTGCCATCATGAACAAGTTGGGCTTTGAAAATGCTTACAATTTAGTAGGCGGGTTTATGAACTGGGAAGGTGAAATAGCGGAATAACATACTTGAGGGCCGGCCTTGTCAAAATTAAGGTCTAAAGGGCTTCTTGGCATAAAGTATCTTGCTTTCATTTAACCTTGTGGAGTATTGGTTTTTTCCTTACTTTGGATTATGCGGGAAGATCTTTTGCATTTTATTTGGAAGTATAAAAAACTTCAATTGGGGAATTTAAAAGGCTCCAAAAATGAAGTCATTCAAATATTGGATGTAGGATCCCATAATCTTTTGTCCGGTCCCGACTTTTTTAATGCCAAGATTCAAATAGATGAACAATTGTGGGCCGGTACGGTGGAGATGCATATAAAATCTTCCGATTGGTACGCCCACAATCACGAAATAGATCCCAATTACCAAAATGTAATCCTTCATGTGGTTTGGGAGGACGATTGTGACGTCTTCAGGAGCGATAATACGGTTATTCCCACTTTAGTGCTCAGAGAGTATATTTCCTTCAGTCTTTTACAGGAGTACCAAAAATTGTTCTACCGCAAAGAGCGCTCATTTATAAATTGTGGAAATGAGATTGGTGGCACTTCTGATTTTGTTTTACAGAATTGGTTGGAGGTACTCTATTTTGAGCGTTTGGAGAGGAAAACAGATTTGGTGGCCCAACTGTTAAAAGCTTCCAACAACGATTGGGAGCGCGTGTTTTTTGTATTGCTTTTCAAAAATTTTGGACTTAAAATAAATGGCGAGTCCTTTTATGAAATTGCTAATCGACTGCCTTACCCAGTGGTACGTAAAATACAGGGCAGTAAACTTCAAATGGAAAGTTTGTTCTACGGCTTTGCAGGATTCTTGGATAATGATGATACCGGCGATCATTACTATAATAGCTTAAAAAAGGAATTTGCCTTTCTAAAGGCCAAGTTCCATTTCTTGGAAACACCACATCAAAAACCGGAGTTTTTTAAACTGCGCCCATCTAATTTCCCAACAATCAGACTTTCCCAATTGGCCAATTTGTATGTATTGCACCAAAACCTCTTCAGTAAGGTTGTCAATGCCAAAAGTGTAGAGGAACTTTATTTGGTTTTTACAGTTTCTGCCAGTGAATATTGGAACAATCATTATACTTTTGGAAAAGTCTCCAAGAATCATGTCAAGATACTTACCAGGAAGTTTGTAGATTTATTGATTGTCAATACAGTTCTTCCCATAAAATTAAGTTATGCAAAACATATGGGAAGGGATGTGCCAGAGGAGATAATAAATATCATTTCCGCTATAGCACCAGAAAGCAATACGGTTATTTCTAAGTTTAAGTCGCTTAATTTACTATTTCCCTCAGCCAAAGAAAGTCAGGCAGTAATACAGTTGTACAATGAATATTGTACAAAAAATAAATGTTTGCAATGTGCTGTGGGCCATCAATTATTGAATAGAAAACCCTAATTTTAAGGCATGAACATTTTCTATACGGTACTTTATTACTTTCAGAAAAGAGGATTTGAGGTTTGTAGGCGGATAGCTGAGCGGTTGGGCATACGTACAAGAGTAGTTCGTACATCCTTTATATATCTTACTTTCGTTACCTTGGGCTTTGGTTTTGCCCTTTATTTGTTTATGGCTTTTTGGTTAAGGATTAAGGACTTGCTCTATACCAAAAGAACCTCTGTTTTTGATCTTTAAGTATGATAAGACTTTTTCGCTCCCGAATGTATTTGGCTCTGGCTTTATTGGTCATGGTCTTGTTGTTCGGGGTATTTGGATATAGGTTCTTATCTGACTATACTTGGATAGATGCCTTTTATATGACCATTATAACGGTAACCACCGTTGGTTTTTCTGAGGTACGTCCGTTGGATGCCGAGGCAAAAATATTTACAGTTGTTTTAATTGTTACAAGTGTATTTATATTTGCGTTCGCAATTTCGGTAATAACAGAATATATCCTGAGTCGTAATGCGCTTCAACTTCTAAAGAAAAAAAAGGTGAAAAACAAAATCAGTAGTTTAAGCAGCCATGTCATTATTTGCGGTTTTGGCCGAAATGGAAATCAGGCAGCGGAAAGACTTAAGGCTTATAACCGGCCTTTTGTGGTCATTGAAAAAGATAGGGAAGTCATAGAAAAGTTTGAAGAAGAGATCTTGTTCGTTGAAGGTGATGCCAATGAAGATGATACCCTCATAGAAGCCGGAATAGATAGGGCGCAATACCTAATTACGGCAATGCCCGATGATGCTGCCAACCTATTTGTGGTGCTCTCGGCCAGACAATTGAACAATAACCTGTTCATAATAAGTAGGGCTTCCCAAATAACGTCCCAAAAAAAATTAAAACTAGCAGGGGCGGACAAGGTGATTATGCCCGATAAGATAGGAGGGGATCACATGGCGTCCTTAGTAGTTATACCCGACCTTATTACCTTTATGGACAAACTTTCAACAGAAGGGGAGAATACTACCAATTTGGAAGAGGTTACCATAGAAAGCTTTATGACCAAGATAGACAACCATTCTTTGCGCGATCTGGATTTGAGAAGGAAGACAGGCTGCACTATAATTGGGTATATTGAACCGAATGGCAATTATATAATTAACCCAGAGGCCGATCTAAAATTACAGCCGCAGGGGAAAGTAATAGTATTGGGCAGGCCGGAACAAATAAAAAAATTAAATGAGATGTTCCACATTGATTGAGTGGATAAAAAATTATATTTGATTCCAAGCATTATTTTTAGGATATTGCCGGAATATTAGAAGCTAAACCAACAAAATTAAACTTTTCAAGCTACATATGAAGAAATATATATCTTCCATTTTTTTACTGTTTTCGTTTGTTTTATTTTCCCAAGAACTTATTGTAAAGGAGTCTATTTACAATCCTTCGAACAATATCAATGATGGTGTTGTAAAGTTGGAGGTTGAAGGTGGTACTCCACCCTATCAATATAAATGGAGTAATCAAAATACCCCATTGACCGCCAATCAAGCAACTAAACTTGTAGAAGGCCTTCCCTATACAGTTACTATTACCGATGCAAAAGGGTTGAAGATTACCAAGGAGTACAAAGTACCTAGCGAGGCAATTACCGAATTTTTTAATGGAGTTATGACACCCGCCGTAAGTGCTTTGGGATCCGTTCTTTTTTGGGATCCTTTCGCTGCCATTGGGATTTATGATCCAGTAGTGTATGCGGATGTGAAACGCATTGGAATTCCAGGTTGGTCCCCTGAAACCCAGGATAAGTTTATTCTAAAGGAGTGGTTGAAGCCTGAAGGACAAATGGTGAAAAAAGGGGATGATATTGCGATTATTTCTAAAAGTAATGGAACCACCGAAACAATAACGTCGCCTGTCAACGGCCAATTAAAATATTTGGCCAAGGAAGGAGGGGTTATATACAATTCCGAGAACTCGGAGCACGTAATTGAGCAAGGAGCCCATTTTTTGGCAGAGGTTAAATATGATGAGCCTGTTATTATAACCCATCCCAATGGAGATCCACAACAAAAGGCAATACCATTTATAGTAATTTGGTTGGTAATCGGAGCTATTTTCTTTACGTTGAGAATGGGCTTTATCAATTTTAGGGGATTTAGACATTCAATAGATTTGGCCAAAGGTAAATATGACGATCCGGATGCCCCGGGACAAGTAACCCATTTTCAAGCCTTGGCAACAGCCGTTTCCGGTACGGTGGGACTAGGGAATATTGCAGGGGTAGGGGTGGCCGTTTCCTTGGGAGGTGCCGGTGCAACATTCTGGATGATTGTTTGTGGTCTGTTGGGAATGTCTTCCAAATTTGTGGAGTGTACATTAGGGGTTAAATACCGTAATATACTTCCTGATGGCCGTGTTTTTGGAGGTCCAATGAACTATCTGCGCTATGGACTGGAGAAAAGGAATTTAAAAGGTCTGGGAAAGGCGCTTGCCGGTCTTTTTGCGGTATTGGCAGTGGGGGCTTCTTTTGGAGGCGGAAATATGTTTCAGGCCAATCAATCTTTTGAACAGCTTTCCGGTCAATTCCCGGCCTTACAGGGCAATGGATTTTGGTTTGGAATAATTACGGCAATACTTGTCGGGGTGGTAATAATTGGTGGAATTAATAGTATAGCCAATGTAACCGGGAGGGTAGTACCTATTATGGCTTCTATTTATATTCTGGCCGCCTTAACGGTAATCATCATCAACATAGAAAATATAGGCCCTGCATTTGCGGCCATAGTGGATGGGGCTTTTAGTCCAAGTGCACTTAAAGGCGGTGTTATAGGGGTTTTGATCGTTGGTTTTCAGCGGGCCGCATTCTCCAATGAAGCCGGAGTTGGTTCTGCTGCAATTGCGCATAGTACGGCGAAGACAAATCATCCACCGTCAGAAGGTTTTGTAGCCCTTATGGAGCCATTTATAGATACCGTCGTGGTATGTACTTTGACCGCTTTGGTTTTAATATTTACAGGAATGCACGAAGTTGAGGGGATGGCAGGTGCCCAATTAACATCTGATGCCTTTGGAAGTGTGCTTTCATGGTTTCCATATGTTTTGGCCTTGGCAGTGTTCTTGTTTGCATTTTCAACCATGATTTCCTGGTCCTATTACGGTATGCGGGCTTGGACCTATCTTTTTGGGAAAAGTAAAAAAGTAGAATTTGTATATAAGATGTTATTCCTAGTTTTTGTAGTGGTAGGTGCATCTGTGAGTTTGGGAGCAGTATTGGATTTTTCGGATATGATGATCCTGGCCATGTCCTTCCCGAATATTATTGGACTTTACCTGATGTCCGGTGAGGTGAAAAGAGATCTTGATGACTATTTGGTAAAACTTAAGGCCAATTTACTTTACAAAAAAAAGGGAAAGGCATAACTAAAGATTTAGGAGAATAAACATTAATCCCACCTTGGATTCCATACGCTGGAATTTGGTGGGATTTTCTTTTAAATACAGTTAAGTAATACGGGCTTATTTTATTATATTTAGCTTATGGCCATCCTAGATTTGGGTTAGGGCAATATTTTGAATGTAGCCGCTTTTGTAGCTATGCCTTTTTTGCAATAAGTAGTAATGGTCTTTGGATCATATTCTGTGATAATTAAAAGTGCTTTTAAGACATAAAGTTTGAGTCGTGAACAGAAAATCGTTTAAATCCCACTTTAAGTTCAATAAACAGGAGCGAAGCGGGATTTTCTTTTTGTTGCTTCTCATAGTTATTTTCCAGGCAGTATATTTTGTTGTTAAATCCTATCCTCTATCTGAAAAGGCCAATTCCCTAACGGTCGACGAGGAATACCAAACCAAAATTGATGAATTGAGAAGTCGTAACCAAAAGAGGGATTCGATCTCGGTCTTTCCATTTAATCCCAATTTTATAACAGATTACAAGGGTTATATTTTGGGGATGTCTACAGAGGAAATAGATAGGCTACATGTTTTTAGAGCTAAGGAGCAGTTCGTTAATTCCGCCAAGGAATTTCAAAAAGTAACATTGATATCCGATTCCCTATTGGAAAGTTTGCGGCCCTATTTTAAGTTTCCCGAATGGACTCAAAAGGGAAGTAAGGAGACGTTAGGTGGCGCTGGGTCCCGCTCTTCAATGAGATCGGAAATAGTGTCAGTTGACAATGCTATTAAACCTGGTAAGGTCAAGGATCTTAATAGTGCTACCGCAGAAGAATTAAGGTCCGTGAACGGAATTGGGGAAAAGCTGTCCCAGCGCATTGTGAAATTTAGGGACCATTTGGGAGGTTTTTTGGTGGAGGAGCAATTAAGCCACGTATATGGTCTGGAGCCCGAAGTGGTTGCAAGAGTTCTAAAAGACTATAGGGTTTTGGAAAGTCCGGCTATATCCAAAATCAACATTAACCAAGCATCTTCAAGGGATTTATCAAAACTGGTTTATATAAAATATGACGTGGCAGCGCGTATTGTAGCTTTCAGGGAAGCGAACGGTGGTATAGCTTCATTTGATGAATTAATAGAAATCGAAGATTTCCCTTCAGAAAAATTAGATATAATTAAGTTATATTTGCAATTATAAAAAAATTGCTAATAATGGTTATCGATACCCCCTCAACAATGAGTTTTGATTACTCTGAAACTCAACAATTGGTGGCTGCCTCTGCCAAGGAGTTTGCTGAACAATATATTAGGCCCTACGTCATGGAATGGGATGAGGCCCAAACCTTTCCTATTGAGGTTTTTAAGAAAGCAGGGGAAATGGGTTTTATGGGGGTTTTGGTTCCCGTTGAACTGGGTGGTTCCGGCTTGGGTTATCATGAATATGTGGCTATAATTGAAGAGATTTCCAAAGTGGATCCTTCCATCGGTTTGTCGGTAGCAGCGCACAACTCATTGTGCACCAATCATATCCTTAGTTTTGGGAACGAGGTTCAAAAGAAGAAATGGATACCAAAATTGGCTACGGCAGAATGGATCGGTGCCTGGGGCCTTACAGAACACAATACGGGTTCCGATGCCGCAGGGATGAGTACTACTGCTGTCAAGGAAGGTGATTCCTGGATATTGAATGGTGCCAAGAATTTTATTACCCATGGTAAGAGTGGGGACATTGCTGTGGTGGTGGTAAGAACGGGGGAGAAAGGGGATAGTCATGGCATGACCGCCTTTGTAGTGGAAAAGGGGACGCCAGGTTTTAGCAGTGGAAAGAAAGAAAACAAATTGGGAATGCGGGCCAGCGAAACGGCCGAATTGGTATTTGATAATTGTAAAATTCCGGACTCTAATAGATTAGGTGGAGTAGGGGAAGGATTTGTGCAGTCCATGAAGATTTTGGACGGGGGAAGAATATCCATTGGAGCTTTGTCCTTGGGAATATCCAAAGGCGCTTATGAAGCTGCCTTGAAATATTCTAAGGAGAGGGTGCAGTTTGGAAAGCCGATTAGCCAATTTCAAGGTATTTCCTTTAAACTTGCCGACATGGCCACTGAAATTGAAGCATCGGAATTGCTTTTGCACAAAGCGGCTTTCCTTAAAAATGAAGGGCGCAATGTTACCAAATTGGGGGCTATGGCCAAAATGTATGCCTCGGAAGTATGTGTAAAAGTGGCTAATGAGGCGGTCCAAATACACGGTGGATATGGATTTACCAAGGATTTTCCTGTGGAAAAATTCTATAGGGATTCCAAGTTGTGTACTATTGGGGAAGGGACTACCGAGATACAGAAAGTGGTGATTGCCAGAAAAATTTTAAAATAAATATTTGTAATTCATTTTTAAGGTATATATTTGCAGCCTTAATCACAAAAGAGAGGAGGTTATTGCCCATGTTAATAATACCAATAAAAGAAGGAGAAAACATCGATAGAGCTTTAAAGCGTTTCAAGCGTAAGTTCGACAAGACAGGTACAATGCGACAGTTGAGAAAACGTCAGCAGTTTACTAAGCCATCTGTAGAGAACAGAGCGAAGATTCAGAAAGCTCAATATATTCAAGGTCTAAGGGATAAGGAGGAAATCTAGATCCACTTGAATTTATAATAGTTTAAAAAGTTCCACTTATTGTGGGACTTTTTTTTTGTGCCCTATTCTTATCGGGGGTTATCTTTTGTAACTTTGGGATATGTCCATAGAATCATTTATCTCGTATTTGTCATTGGAGAAGAACTATTCTCCGCATACCACAAAAGCATATCATAACGACATAGTTGAATTTGAAAATTTTTGTAGGCAGCAGTTTAATCTTGAGGATATTGCCCAGGTGTCCTATAACTTGATTAGGAGCTGGATAGTATCACTTGTGGAATCTGGAGTTTCCAACAGGTCTGTAAACAGAAAAATCGCATCCCTAAAGGCTTATTATAAATTTCTGTTAGGAGTTGGAATTTTGACCATTAACCCCTTATCAAAACATAAAGCACTCAAAACTTCGAAGAAGATAGAGATACCATTTTCCGAAACGGAGATGGAAGATGTTCTTTCCCAAATTCCTTTCGAGAATAATTTTGAAGGTAAGCGCAACAAGTTAATTATCGAATTGCTTTATACTACCGGCATAAGACGTGCCGAACTGATTGGCCTAAAGGTCAAGGATGTAGATTATCAGGCTATGACTATAAAGGTATTGGGGAAGCGCAATAAGGAACGGATCATTCCTCTTTTGGGGGCCACCAAGGTATTGTTTTTGGAATATAATCTGGAACGTAGTACATTAAGTGTAATCCAGGATGAAGCATATATTTTTCTCACGGACAAAGGCAATAAAATGTACGAAACGCTTGTTTATAGAATTATAAATAAGTATTTTAGTTTGGTGTCGGCCAAGGTAAAAAAGAGTCCGCATATTTTAAGACATACTTTTGCCACACATTTGCTAAATAAGGGTGCGGATTTAAATTCTGTAAAGGAATTATTGGGGCATTCCAGTTTGGCATCGACCCAGGTTTATACCCATAATAGTATTGCGGAATTAAAGAAGGTACATTTCTCCGCTCATCCTAGAAGTAAGAAATAGTACTGTCTTAGATTTTATTGTTTAATTCTTTTAAAACTTCAATTTATGAAAGTAAATGCACAATCGGTGAATTTCACTGCAGACGGAAAGCTTATTGATTTTATTCAGGCAAGATTGAATAAAATGGAATTGTTTTATGACAAGGTAATTAGTTCTGATGTATATCTTAAGGTTGAAAATACAAGTGCTAAGGAGAATAAAATTGTGGAAATCAAGGTGTTGGTTCCTAAAGATAAGTTTGTAGTGAAAAAGCAATGCAAGTCCTTTGAAGAGGCTGTGGACACAGCGTGTAGTTCCTTGGAAAGGAAGTTGGTTAAGCGAAAAGAAAAAATAAGATTAAATGCGTAAAAAAATTATCAAAAAATGTTTTGATTAAATAAATAAATATCTACATTTGCAGTCCGTTAGAAATAGCGGACTTTTTTTTGAAGAAAAAAGTAACAAAAGCCGATGTAGCTCAGCTGGCTAGAGCAGCTGATTTGTAATCAGCAGGTCGTGGGTTCGAGTCCCTCTATCGGCTCAAAAAAAACAGAAATAGTATTATTTTTGTTT
Source organism: Arenibacter algicola (assembly GCF_000733925.1). NCBI lineage: Bacteria > Pseudomonadati > Bacteroidota > Flavobacteriia > Flavobacteriales > Flavobacteriaceae > Arenibacter > Arenibacter algicola. The sequence goes on along the minus strand of NZ_JPOO01000003.1, from coordinate 1,354,225 downwards.
GAAATTTTGAAAGAGGGTTGAAAAGCGTCCGGGACGAGAAGTTTATCCCGAGCGTAGTCGAGGGGAGTCCCTCTATCGGCTCAAAAAAAAGAAAATTAATATTTTCTTAGGTTCTTTAAAATATGGTTTGGGGAGATACTCAAGCGGCCAACGAGGGCAGACTGTAAATCTGCTGACTACGTCTTCGCAGGTTCGAATCCTGCTCTCCCCACAAAAGGCCTTTAAAGGTCTTTGTATGAAAATACAGAAAGTTTTTTTTGAAATGATGAAATTAATTTTTAGGTTTGCCTAAAAATTATAAAAGCGGGAGTAGCTCAGTTGGTAGAGCGTCAGCCTTCCAAGCTGAATGTCGCCGGTTCGAACCCGGTCTCCCGCTCTAGATTTTAAAAGCAAAAGCTCCTTTGATGGGGCTTTGCGCAATTAAAATTAAATGGACTAGATTTAATTATCCTGTCCTGAGCGACGCCGAGGGTAAACTTCGTCAACGCTCTTAAACTTTGGGTATAGGGTTATAGTTTTAAATTGGGCCTGGCCCAATGGTTAAAATTAAAGATGCCGGTGTAGCTCAGGGGTAGAGCGTTTCCTTGGTAAGGAAGAGGTCATGAGTTCAAATCTCATCATTGGCTCAATTAAGGCATTATTTGTACACTAATATAAACTAAGAATTAAAATTAACAAACATGGCAAAGGCAACATTTGATCGTTCCAAACCGCATTTAAATATAGGTACTATTGGACACGTGGATCACGGTAAAACTACATTGACTGCTGCGATTACTACAGTATTGGCAAACGCAGGACTTTCTGAAATGAGAAGTTTCGATTCTATCGATAACGCTCCTGAAGAAAAGGAAAGAGGTATTACTATTAATACTTCACACGTAGAATATTCTACCGCGAACCGTCACTATGCTCACGTAGATTGTCCAGGTCACGCGGATTACGTAAAGAACATGGTTACTGGTGCTGCCCAAATGGATGGTGCTATATTGGTTGTTGCTGCTACTGATGGTCCTATGCCACAAACTCGCGAGCACATCCTATTAGGTCGTCAGGTTGGTATTCCAAGAATCGTTGTTTTCTTGAATAAAGTGGACATGGTTGATGATGAGGAGCTTTTGGAATTGGTTGAAATGGAAGTAAGGGAATTGCTTTCTTTCTACGAGTATGATGGTGACAATGGACCTGTTATTTCTGGATCGGCTTTAGGTGCACTTAACGGTGAGCAAAAATGGGTTGATACTGTAATGGAATTGATGGAAGCTGTTGATAGCTGGATCGAATTGCCAACAAGGGATGTTGATAAGCCTTTCTTGATGCCTGTTGAAGATGTATTTACTATTACAGGTCGTGGTACTGTTGCTACTGGTCGTATCGAGACTGGAGTTGCAAATACAGGAGATCCTGTTGAGATCATCGGTATGGGTGCTGAGAAATTGAACTCTACTATTACTGGGGTTGAAATGTTCCGTAAGATATTGGATAGAGGTGAAGCTGGAGATAACGTTGGTATCCTTTTGAGAGGTATTGAAAAATCTCAAATAAAAAGAGGAATGGTAATCTGTAAGCCAGGTTCTGTTAAGCCACACGCTAAATTTGAAGCTGAGGTTTATATCCTTAAAAAAGAAGAAGGTGGACGTCACACTCCATTCCATAATAACTACCGTCCTCAGTTCTATGTAAGAACTACAGATGTTACCGGTACTATCAATCTTCCAAGTGGAGTTGAGATGGTTATGCCTGGAGATAACCTTACTATTATTGTTGACTTATTGTCTCCAATTGCACTTAGCGAAGGTTTGCGTTTTGCTATCCGTGAAGGTGGTAGAACAGTTGGTGCAGGTCAGGTTACCAAGATATTAGACTAATATTTTAGTATAGTATAGTTTACATTGAGGGTGTCTTGCTAAAGCGGGATACCTTTCAATGTAAATATAAACGGGTGTAGCTCAGTTGGTAGAGCACTGGTCTCCAAAACCAGGTGTCGGGAGTTCGAGCCTCTCCGCCCGTGCAAAATAGAATGGGTTCTTTTCTGATTGGGATGATGTCGTCAGTATTTTTTTAAGACCTTGTTTTATAGTTAAGAAAATAAATATTTCGCAGCATGATTACATATATAAAAGAATCTATAGACGAACTTAGGAATAACGTTACTTTACCTACTAGGGCGGAGTCTTCCAACTTGATGGTAATCGTGGCGGTGTTTTCTATAATTTTTGCGCTTGCGACTTGGGGTGTTGATAGTTTGTTTAGTAAATTGATACAACTGTATTTCAATAACATAATCAATTAAGAAGCACTGTATGTCAGAAGTATTGGATAAGAAATGGTATGTTGTAAGAGCTGTAAGTGGTCAGGAAAACAAAATTAAAGGCTATATAGAAACGGAAGTTGCTAGGCTTGGTTTTGAGGACTATTTGGAAGAAGTTCTTGTTCCTACTGAAAAAGTGGTGCAAATAAGGAACGGTAAAAAGATTAATAAGGAACGTGTTTATTTTCCTGGATATATTATGATCAAAGCCAACCTTGGAGGTGAAATGATCCATATTATCCGTTCTATTACCAATGTGATTGGATTTTTGGGTGAAACCAAAGGTGGGGATCCTGTTCCCTTGAGGAAATCCGAAGTGAATAGAATGCTTGGGAAAGTAGATGAATTGGCAGTTAAGACCGATAGTGTTGCCATACCATTTGTGTTTGGTGAGACGGTAAAGGTTATTGATGGTCCTTTCAATGGTTTTAACGGAACCGTGGAAAAAATTAACGAAGAAAAGCGCAAGCTGGAGGTAATGGTGAAAATTTTTGGAAGAAAAACACCATTGGAACTCAGTTATATGCAAGTAGAAAAAGTTTAATAAGAACTGTTACATAGATAAAAGAAGTGTTGCTTCCAAATTAGCACTCTTTAAATTTAATTTTAAACAATGGCAAAAGAAGTAAGTAAAGTAGTTAAACTACAAGTTAGGGGAGGTGCAGCGAATCCGTCGCCACCGGTTGGACCCGCTTTAGGTGCTGCCGGGGTCAACATTATGGAGTTCTGCAAGCAATTCAATGCTCGTACGCAGGATAAGCCAGGCAAAGTATTGCCAGTTGCGATCACGGTTTATAAAGACAAGTCGTTCGACTTCGTTGTAAAGACACCGCCGGCGGCAGTTCAATTAATGGAAGCGGCTAAGATTAAAAAAGGATCTGGCGAGCCTAACAGAAACAAGGTTGCAAGTGTATCTTGGGACCAGATCAAGTTGATCGCTGAAGACAAAATGGTAGATCTTAATGCCTTTACGGTAGAATCGGCAATGAGTATGGTTGCAGGTACAGCAAGATCTATGGGTTTAAAAGTTGCAGGCAACAGACCTTTTTAAAATCTTAAAAGCAATTTAGAATGGCAAAATTAACAAAGAAGCAAAAGGAAGCCCACAGCAAAATAGATAAGAATAAACTCTATTCTGTTGAAGAGGCATCTGCTTTAGTAAAAGAAATAACCAATACAAAATTCGATGCATCTGTTGAATTGGCGGTACGTTTGGGCGTTGACCCAAGAAAAGCCAATCAAATGGTTCGTGGTGTAGTTACACTTCCACACGGTACCGGTAAAGATGTTAAGGTTTTGGCTTTGGTAACACCGGACAAAGAAGCTGAGGCTAAAGAAGCTGGAGCTGATTTCGTAGGATTGGACGAATATTTGGATAAAATTAAAAACGGTTGGACCGATGTTGATGTAATTATCACAATGCCAAGTGTTATGGGTAAGTTAGGTCCTTTAGGTAGGGTCTTGGGACCAAGAGGTCTTATGCCGAACCCAAAAACAGGTACGGTTACAATGGATGTTGCCAAAGCAGTAGCTGAGGTAAAAGCCGGTAAGATCGATTTTAAAGTGGATAAAACAGGAATTGTGCATGCTGCAATTGGGAAAGTTTCTTTCTCAGCTGATAAAATTGCGGATAATGCCAACGAACTGTTGGATACATTGGTAAAATTAAAGCCAACTGCAGCCAAGGGAGTATATGTAAAAACTATATATATGTCCAGTACCATGAGTCCTAGTGTTGCATTGGATCCAAAAGCAGTTTAACTGGTAGTTAAAAATTTTTATTATGACAAGAGAAGAGAAATTAAATGTTATACAAGATTTAACTGCGCAGTTAGGGGATAGCTCCACTATATATTTAGCCGATATTTCCGGATTAAATGCTGAAAGTACTTCAGCTTTAAGAAGGGCTTGTTACAAGGCTGATATAAAACTTGCTGTAGTTAAGAATACCTTGCTTGCAAAAGCAATGGAGGCTTCGGATAAGGATTTCGGTGAACTTCCATCAGTGTTGAAGGGGAATACCTCTTTAATGTTTTCGGATACCGGAAATGCACCTGCAAAGCTGATCAAGACTTTTAGAAAAAAGTCTAACAAGCCTTTGTTGAAGGGAGCATATATTGCTGAAGCAATTTATGTTGGTGATGATCAATTGGATGCTTTAGAAAGCATTAAGTCTAAAGAAGAAATGGTTGGAGAAATTATTGGATTGTTACAATCCCCAGCTAAAAATGTTATTTCTGGACTTAAATCTGGCGGTGGTAAACTTGCTGGAATCCTTAAGACATTATCAGAAAGATAATACGTACGCACTAAAAACAATTATATTTTAAAATTTTATTAAACGATAGAAAAATGGCAGATTTAAAAGATTTCGCAGAACAATTGGTTAACCTTACAGTAAAAGAAGTAAATGAGTTGGCTAATATATTAAAAGAAGAGTACGGTATAGAGCCTGCAGCTGCTGCAGTTGCTGTTGCTGCTGGTGGCGGTGCTGCTGAAGGTGGTGAGGCTGCTGAAGCTCAAACTGAATTCGACGTTATATTGAAAGCAGCTGGTGCTTCTAAATTAGCAGTAGTTAAATTGGTTAAGGAATTAACTGGTTTAGGATTGAAAGATGCTAAGGACATCGTTGATAGCGCACCAAAAGCCGTTAAGGAAGGTGTTTCTAAAGACGAGGCTGAAGGAATTAAAAAATCTTTGGAAGAAGCAGGAGCGGAAGTTGAGCTTAAATAATAGTAACAACAACCATTAATATTTTGGTTTAGGTCTTTCCGCTTTTTGTGGCTAGACCTAAGCCTTTTTATACATACCGTGTATAGTGGCATACACTACCCAATTATAGTATTCACGATCAAAATTTTGTCCATAGATGTTCACAAATCAGACTGAAAGAATAAGTTTCGCATCCGCTAAGAACACGCCGAATTATCCGGATTTCTTGGACATTCAGATTAAATCATTTCAGGATTTTTTCCAACTTGAAACTAAATCTGACGAAAGGGGCAATGAAGGGTTGTACAACACCTTCATGGAAAACTTTCCAATTACAGACACAAGGAACCAGTTCGTATTAGAATTTTTAGATTATTTCATTGATCCACCGAGATATTCCATTCAAGAATGTATAGAGCGTGGACTTACTTATAGTGTTCCATTAAAAGCAAGATTAAAATTATATTGTACGGATCCCGAGCATGAGGATTTCGAGACCATTGTACAAGATGTGTACTTAGGAACTATTCCTTACATGACGCCTAGTGGTACCTTTGTTATCAATGGAGCGGAACGTGTTGTTGTTTCCCAATTACACCGTTCTCCTGGGGTTTTCTTTGGCCAATCCTTCCATGCTAACGGAACTAAATTATATTCTGCCAGGGTTATTCCTTTTAAAGGTTCCTGGATAGAATTTGCAACAGATATCAATGGTGTTATGTACGCCTATATTGATAGAAAGAAAAAATTACCGGTTACTACCCTGTTCAGAGCTATTGGTTTTGAAAGGGATAAGGATATTTTGGAGATATTCGACCTTTCTGAAGAGGTTAAGGTTTCCAATGCCGGCTTGAAAAAAGTATTGGGCCGTAAATTGGCGGCCAGAGTATTGAATACATGGCATGAGGATTTTGTGGATGAGGATACTGGCGAAGTAGTATCTATTGAAAGAAATGAGATTATCCTGGACCGTGATACTATTTTGGAAAAAGATCACATAAATGAGATTTTGGAAGCTGATGTGAAGACTATTCTTTTGCACAAAGAGAATAATGCACAAAGCGATTATGCCATTATCCATAACACCCTTCAAAAGGATCCAACGAACTCTGAAAAAGAGGCTGTTGAACATATCTATCGTCAATTGCGTAATGCTGAGCCACCCGATGAGGAAACAGCACGTGGTATTATAGATAAATTGTTCTTTTCCGATCAACGTTATAACCTTGGAGAGGTTGGACGTTATAGAATGAACAAAAAATTGGGATTGGATATTGGAATGGACAAGCAGGTCTTGACCAAGGAAGATATCATTACCATTATAAAATATTTGATCGAGTTGATCAACTCCAAAGCTGAGATCGATGATATTGATCACCTTTCCAACCGTAGGGTAAGGACTGTAGGTGAACAATTGTCCCAGCAATTTGGTGTTGGTCTGGCACGTATGGCCAGAACAATTCGTGAGCGTATGAACGTACGTGATAATGAGGTGTTTACCCCTATAGATTTGATCAATGCCAAGACCTTGTCCTCGGTAATCAACTCTTTCTTTGGTACCAACCAGTTATCACAGTTTATGGATCAAACCAATCCATTGGCCGAGATTACGCACAAAAGAAGATTATCGGCATTAGGGCCAGGTGGACTTTCCAGAGAAAGAGCAGGGTTTGAAGTACGTGACGTTCACTATACGCACTACGGTAGACTTTGTCCTATTGAAACTCCTGAAGGACCGAACATTGGATTGATATCTTCACTTTCGGTATTTGCCAAGGTTAACCCAATGGGCTTCTTGGAAACACCATATCGCAAGGTGGATAATGGTACAGTAAACATTAATGACTTTACTTATCTAAGTGCAGAAGAGGAAGAAGGAATGAAAATTGCCCAGGCAAACATTCCTATGGATGAAAAAGGTACTATAACTGCAGAGAAGGTAATTGCAAGGGAAGAAGGGGATTTCCCCGTAGTGGATCCTGCCGAAATCCAGTATACTGATGTTGCGCCTAACCAAATAGCGTCTATTTCGGCATCTTTGATTCCATTTTTGGAACATGATGATGCCAACAGGGCCTTGATGGGATCTAACATGATGCGTCAGGCAGTTCCATTATTGAAGCCGGAGTCACCTATCGTAGGTACAGGTTTGGAGCGTCAAGTAGCGTCTGATTCAAGGGTGTTGATCAATGCAGAAGGAGATGGCGTTATAGAATATGTTGATTCCCAAAAAATCACTATTAAGTACGACCGTACCGAAGAGCAAAGATTGGTAAGTTTCGAAGAGGATTCCAAAACTTATGAATTGGTGAAGTTTAGAAAAACAAACCAAGGAACAAGTATTAACCTTAAGCCAATTGTTAAAAAAGGTTACAAGGTTAAAAAAGGACAGGTACTTTGTGAAGGTTATGCAACAGAAAGTGGCGAATTGGCCTTGGGTAGAAACTTGGTCGTGGCCTTTATGCCATGGAAAGGTTATAACTTTGAGGATGCGATCGTAATTTCTGAAAAAGTAGTACGTGAGGATATCTTTACGTCTATCCACGTTGATGAGTACGCTTTGGAGGTAAGGGATACCAAATTGGGAGCTGAAGAGTTGACCAATGATATTCCTAACGTTTCTGAAGAAGCTACAAAGGATTTGGATGAATACGGTATGATCCGTATTGGAGCGGAAGTTAAGCCTGGAGATATTTTGATAGGTAAGATTACTCCAAAAGGTGAGTCCGATCCTACTCCGGAAGAAAAATTGTTACGCGCTATTTTTGGTGACAAAGCTGGTGACGTAAAAGATGCTTCCTTAAAGGCATCCCCATCTCTTAGAGGGGTTGTTATAGATAAGAAATTGTTCTCAAGATCTGTAAAGGATAAGCGTAAGCGTTCCGAGGACAAGGAAGAGCTTTCCAAATTGGAGTTGGAATACGAAGTAAAATTCCAACAGTTGAAAGATGTATTGGTCGAAAAGCTATTTACATTGGTCAACGGCAAAACTTCTCAAGGGGTATTGAACGACCTTGGGGAAGAAGTGTTGCCAAAAGGGAAGAAGTATACCATGAAAATGTTGAACGCCGTTGACGATTTTGCCCATTTGGTTGGTGGAAGTTGGACTACGGATAAGGAAAGCAATACCATGGTAACGGATCTTTTGCATAACTATAAGATAAAGTTGAACGACCTTCAGGGTAACCTTAGAAGGGACAAGTTCACTATTTCTGTAGGAGATGAATTGCCTGCCGGTATTATGAAATTGGCCAAAGTTTATATTGCTAAAAAACGTAAACTTAAGGTTGGTGATAAAATGGCGGGTCGTCACGGAAACAAAGGTATTGTTTCCAGAATCGTACGTCATGAGGACATGCCGTTCCTAGAGGATGGAACACCTGTGGATATCGTATTGAATCCGCTAGGGGTACCTTCGCGTATGAACATTGGACAGATTTATGAAACTGTTTTAGGATGGGCCGGATTAAAATTAGGGAAGAAATATGCGACCCCAATTTTTGATGGTGCTACCTTGGATGAAATCAATGCCTATACCGATGAAGCTGGAATTCCTAGATTTGGACATACCTATCTTCATGATGGTGGTACAGGTCAGCGTTTTGATCAGCCTGCGACTGTTGGAGTTATCTATATGTTGAAACTAGGACATATGGTAGACGATAAGATGCATGCTCGTTCAATTGGACCATACTCACTTATTACGCAGCAGCCATTGGGTGGTAAAGCACAATTTGGTGGACAGCGTTTTGGAGAGATGGAAGTTTGGGCGCTGGAAGCATATGGTGCCTCTGCTACACTTCGTGAAATATTGACCGTTAAATCGGATGATGTAATAGGTAGGGCCAAGACATACGAGGCGATCGTAAAAGGAGAGACCATGCCAGAACCTGGTTTGCCAGAATCTTTCAATGTATTAATGCACGAACTTAAGGGATTAGGTTTGGATATTAGATTGGAAGAATAACAAGGATTGGTTTTGAACACTATTCCTAAAAACAAGAATTAAATTAGTATCAGAATATAGTTATGGCTAGACTAAAAGATAATAATACCATTAAAAGGTTCGATAAAATTTCAATCGGTTTGGCATCTCCAGAAGCTATTTTGGCAGAGTCAAGAGGTGAGGTTTTGAAACCTGAAACTATTAACTATAGAACGCACAAGCCTGAGCGGGACGGTCTATTCTGTGAGCGTATTTTTGGTCCTGTAAAGGATTATGAATGTGCCTGTGGAAAATATAAAAGAATTCGTTACCGCGGTATTGTTTGTGATCGTTGTGGGGTAGAGGTAACAGAGAAAAAGGTACGTAGAGATAGGGTAGGACACATTAATTTGGTTGTTCCTGTTGCCCATATCTGGTATTTCCGTTCCTTGCCCAATAAGATTGGTTACCTATTAGGTTTGCCTTCCAAGAAATTGGATATGATTATTTACTACGAGCGTTATGTAGTAATTCAGCCAGGTATTGCCAAGGGACCCGACGGTGAGGAAATCCAAAAAATGGATTTCTTGAGCGAAGAGGAGTATTTGAATATATTGGAGTCCATTCCACAAGAGAATCAATATTTGGAAGATACTGACCCAAACAAGTTTATCGCTAAAATGGGTGCGGAATGTCTTATTGATCTTTTGGCAAGAATAGACTTGAGCCAATTGTCTTATGAATTAAGGCATAAGGCCAATACCGAAACTTCCAAACAACGTAAGACAGAGGCCCTAAAAAGACTTCAAGTAGTTGAGGCCTTGAGGGAATCACAAGAAAATAGGGAGAACAGGCCTGATTGGATGATCATGAAGGTAATTCCAGTTATTCCACCGGAATTACGTCCTTTAGTGCCATTGGATGGTGGTCGTTTTGCTACTTCGGATTTGAACGATCTTTACAGAAGGGTTATTATAAGAAACAACCGTCTTAAGAGATTGGTCGAAATTAAGGCTCCAGAGGTAATTCTTAGAAATGAGAAACGTATGCTTCAGGAGGCAGTGGATTCTTTATTTGATAACACACGTAAGGCATCTGCAGTTAAAACCGAATCAAATAGACCGTTGAAGTCACTTTCAGATTCATTGAAAGGTAAGCAAGGTCGATTCCGTCAAAACCTTTTGGGTAAACGTGTGGATTATTCCGCCCGTTCGGTAATCGTCGTTGGACCTGAAATGCAGTTGTTTGAATGTGGTTTGCCAAAAGATATGGCGGCTGAACTATACAAGCCTTTTGTAATCCGTAAATTGATTGAAAGAGGTATTGTAAAAACGGTGAAATCTGCCAAGAAGATCATAGATAAGAAAGAGCCTGTAGTTTGGGATATTCTTGAAAATGTTTTAAAAGGACATCCTGTATTATTGAACCGTGCTCCTACATTGCACAGATTGGGTATTCAAGCATTCCAGCCAAAGCTTATTGAAGGTAAGGCTATACGTTTGCATCCATTGGTATGTACTGCATTCAACGCGGATTTTGATGGGGATCAAATGGCAGTTCACTTGCCTTTGGGACCTGAGGCTATTTTGGAGGCACAACTTTTAATGTTGGCATCACATAATATTTTGAACCCTGCAAACGGTTCACCTATTACCGTACCATCACAGGATATGGTCTTGGGTCTGTATTATATGACCAAAGAAAGAAAGTCTACTCCAGAAGTAGCAGTAAAAGGAGAAGGGTTGACTTTCTATTCCTATGAAGAGGTGGTTATTGCCTTTAATGAAGGGAAATTAGATCTTAACGCGGGTATTAAGGTACGTGCCAAAGATTTTAATGAGGCTGGTGAACTGGTTAATCAGATCATTCCAACTACAGTTGGTAGGGTATTGTTTAACATGGTAGTACCAGAACAGGCAGGATACATTAACGAGGTATTGAACAAAAAGTCGCTTAGGGATATTATTGGTAATATCTTAAGTGTTACCGATGTTCCTACAACCGCGGAGTTCTTGGATAAAATAAAAACTATGGGTTATGAATTCGCTTTTAAAGGTGGATTGTCCTTTAGTTTGGGAGATATTATTATTCCGCCAGAGAAGCATGAAATGATTGCGGATGCCAATACACAGGTAGATGGTATTATGGCCAACTATAACATGGGTCTTATTACCAATAACGAACGTTACAATCAGGTAATTGACGTATGGACATCGACCAATGCAATGTTGACAGAATTGGCTATGAAACGTATTCGTGAAGATCAGCAAGGATTTAACTCTGTGTATATGATGTTGGATTCTGGTGCAAGGGGCTCCAAGGAGCAGATTCGCCAGTTGACCGGTATGCGTGGATTAATGGCGAAACCAAAGAAATCTACTGCTGGAGGTGGGGAAATTATTGAAAACCCCATTTTGTCCAACTTTAAAGAGGGTCTATCCATTCTTGAATACTTTATATCTACCCACGGTGCACGTAAGGGTCTTGCGGATACGGCGTTGAAAACGGCGGATGCGGGTTATCTAACACGTCGTTTGGTGGATGTTTCACAAGATGTAATTATCAATATTGAGGATTGTGAAACACTAAGAGGGGTTCAAGTTGAGGCTCTTAAGAAAAATGAAGAGATTGTTGAAACTTTAGGGGAACGTATCCTTGGAAGGGTTTCATTACACGATGTTTATGATCCTATTTCTGAAGAATTGCTTTTAAGGGCAGGTCAGGAAATAATGGAATCCGATGTTAAGAAGATTGAGGCATCCCCAGTTGAAAAAGTAGAGGTTCGTTCTGCCTTGACATGTGAGGCCCAGAAAGGGATCTGTGGTAAATGTTATGGACGTAACCTGTCTACCAATAAAATGGTACAACGAGGTGAGGCTGTAGGTGTAGTAGCAGCACAGTCTATCGGTGAACCAGGAACACAGTTAACGTTGCGTACTTTCCACGTGGGAGGTATTGCAGGTAACATTTCCGAGGAAAATAAATTGGAAGCCAGATTTGGTGGAATTGCAGAAATTGAAGATTTAAGGACAGTTTCCAGTCAAGACGGAGAAGGTAAAAAATCTGATATTGTAATTTCCAGGACATCTGAGATTAAGGTTGTAGATGCTAAATCTGGAATAACGTTAAGTACCAATAACATTCCTTACGGTTCTAACTTGTTCATTAAGAATGGTGAAAAAATCGAGAAAGGTCAGGTTATTTGTTCTTGGGATCCATACAACGGAGTTATTGTTTCGGAATTCCCTGGGCAGATCGCATATGAGAATATAGAACAGGGTATAACTTACCAAGTAGAGATTGATGAGCAAACAGGATTCCAAGAAAAAGTAATTTCGGAATCTAGGAACAAGAAATTGATACCTACCCTATTGATCAAGAACAATAAGGATGAAGTGTTGCGTTCTTACAACCTTCCGGTTGGATCGCACATTATGGTTGACGATGGAGATAAGATCAATGAAGGTAAAATTTTGGTCAAGATACCACGTAAATCAGCTAAGGCTGGGGATATTACGGGTGGTCTTCCAAGAGTTACCGAATTGTTCGAAGCTCGTAACCCATCTAACCCTGCTGTTGTTTCCGAGATTGATGGTGTTGTTTCCTTTGGTAAGATAAAGAGAGGTAACCGTGAGATTATCATCGAATCCAAATTGGGTGAGGTTAAGAAATACTTGGTGAAATTGTCGAATCAAATTCTTGTTCAAGAAAATGATTACGTACGTGCCGGAATGCCATTGTCCGATGGGTCGATCACTCCTGAGGATATCTTGGCAATCAAAGGACCTTCAGCTGTACAACAATACTTGGTGAACGAAGTTCAGGAAGTATATCGTTTACAAGGGGTGAAGATCAATGATAAGCACTTTGAGGTAGTAGTTCGTCAAATGATGCGTAAGGTTCGTATTGAGGATCCGGGAGACACTATTTTCTTAGAAAATCAATTGGTTCACAAGGATGATTTCATCCAGGAGAACGATGAGATTTTTGGACAGAAAGTGGTAGAGGATGCTGGTGATTCCGAAAACCTAAAACCAGGTCAGATTGTAAGTGCTCGTGAATTAAGGGATGAAAACTCGATTCTTAAACGTAATGATAAGAATTTGGTTACGGCAAGGGATGCTGTGGCAGCAACTGCTACACCTATCCTACAAGGAATTACACGTGCTTCCTTGCAGACGAAATCATTTATCTCGGCCGCTTCTTTCCAAGAGACGACCAAAGTACTTAACGAGGCTGCGGTAAGCGGTAAGGTAGATACTCTGGAAGGATTGAAAGAAAACGTAATTGTTGGTCATAAAATACCAGCAGGTACGGGAATGAGGGATTATGAAAATATCATTGTAGGCTCCAAGGAGGAATACGATGAAATCATGGCCCGAAAAGAGGAATTGAAATTCTAAATAATTGGAACCTCGGTGTTATGCACCGAGGTTTTTTTTTGGACAATCGGCAATTAAATTGTTCTTTGTACATTGCCGTTTAGTTAAATAGTAATAGATAATCATTTTTTATAATGAGTGATAAAGATCAAAACCAAAAACAGATCAATATAGAATTGGATGAGAAAACAGCTGAGGGAATATATTCCAATTTAGCTATTATCAATCATTCGGTTTCAGAGTTTGTAGTGGATTTCATTAGTATGATGCCCGGGGCTCCCAAGGCAAAGGTTAAAAGTAGAATTGTACTTACCCCACAGCATGCCAAGAAATTCTTAAAGGCGCTAGGCGATAATGTTAATCGCTTTGAAAAGGCCCATGGTACCATAAAGGATTATGAGCAGCCGCCAATTCCATTAAATTTTGGTCCAACGGGTGAGGCTTAATAACTAAAAAACCTTCTGTGAATACAGAAGGTTTTTTAGTTTTATGGGTATGGAGTTTTCATTTAGTCGAATTCGGAAGTAAAATGAAGTTTTACATTGGGATATTTTTGCTGTGTCATTTGCAATGAAAATTGGGAATCAGCAAGAAAGACTAGTTGTTTTCTCTTGTCCTTGGCCAAAAACTTCTGCTTTACGCGCTTAAATTCCTTGAACTCCTCGCTGTTCTTGTCTTTTGGATCTACCCAACAGGCTTTGTAAACAGGGAAATTTTCATAAGTACATTTTGCACCATATTCATGCTCCAAACGGTATTGTATTACTTCAAACTGTAGCGCGCCCACCGTACCTATAACTTTTCTGTTATTCATTTCCAGGGTAAATAACTGGGCAACCCCTTCATCCATCAATTGATCAATTCCCTTATTAAGCTGTTTGGCCTTCATGGGATCGGCATTGTTGATATATCTAAAATGTTCCGGTGAAAAACTTGGTATACCTTTGTAATGTAGTATTTCACCCTCTGTTAAAGTGTCTCCAATTTTGAAATTTCCGGTATCATGCAGTCCCACAATATCCCCTGGATAGGAAATATCCACAATTTCTTTTTTCTCGGCGAAAAATGCATTGGGACTGGAGAATTTTAAATTTTTGTTTTGTCGTACGTGCAAATAGGGTTTGTTTCTTTCAAAAGTACCGGAAACTATTTTTATGAATGCAAGACGATCCCTATGCTTGGGGTCCATATTGGCATGTATCTTAAATACAAAACCGGTTAATTCTTTTTCATTCGCTTGTACCAAGCGCTCTTCGGCCATTTTGGCCCTCGGCGAGGGAGCAATATCTATAAAGCAGTCCAACAGTTCCCTTACCCCAAAATTGTTCAGGGCTGAACCAAAAAATACGGGTTGCTGTGTCCCCTTTAGGTAACTTTCCTTGTCAAACGGGGGGTATACCCCGTTCACCAATTCTAAATTGTCCCTAAGTTCCGCAGATGCTTTGGTTCCGATGATTTTTTCAAGTTGAGGGTTATTTATATCGTCGAAAGCAATGGTGTCTTCAATATTCTTTTTACTGTCCCCGCTAAAAAGATTAATGTTTTTTTCGTAAATATTGTAGATTCCTTTAAAATCATATCCCATGCCAATGGGGAAACTTAAAGGAGTTACGGAAAGGCCCAATTTCTGTTCAACTTCATCCAATAAATCGAAGGCATCCTTCCCTTCCCGATCCAATTTGTTGATGAATACGATCATCGGGATGTTGCGCATTCTACAAACTTCTACCAATTTTTCAGTTTGCTCCTCTACACCTTTTGCAACATCAATAACAACAATTACGCTATCCACAGCAGTAAGGGTTCTAAAGGTATCTTCCGCAAAATCCTTGTGACCAGGGGTATCCAGTATATTTATTTTTTTGTCTTTGTATAGAAAGGCAAGAACAGAGGTGGCTACAGAAATACCCCTTTGTTTTTCAATCTCCATAAAGTCACTGGTAGCAGTTTTCTTTATCTTATTGTTTTTCACGGCTCCCGCTTCCTGAATGGCACCCCCGAAAAGCAGTAGTTTTTCTGTTAGTGTTGTTTTTCCCGCATCGGGATGTGATATGATACCGAAAGTCCTTCTTCTTTCAATTTGTTCCCTAAAACTCATTGATTATTTGATTTCGGCAAAAATAAGTCAAATTAATTTTTTTCAACCAGCATATGCCGGTAAATACTGTAAAGAAATATTAATTGGTGGATATTTCAGATTTGATTGGGGTATTATATTATTTCTTAGGTTCTGGTCGACTTATTGGGATTTTTCTTTTGAGGTTTGTTTAGGTTTGCCTTCGGTGTCTTATACTTTTTGTGGTTGGTAAATTGTTATTTAGATTTTTTGGGAGGATCCAAAATTTAAGTAAACTTTTTTTCCGGTTTTAAAGCAGGATAATTTTAGTCATTAATTATAAAATATTCGTTTGATATTGCAATAAAATACATCTTTTGCTTACTTTATTACAACGAAAAAACCTACAATAAAATACTAATTTACTAACGATTTTTACGCGATTTACTGAATTTGTCCAAGGTCGTTTTTGTGATTATTTAACACTTTGTCGAGTAATACGGTTATTGGCAGATTTTATATGATTTATGGCTTGAAAACCTTATGACTATTGATTTTTTAGATATATCTTGCATGTAATATTGGAGTTGGCCCCAACTTCTTACATTTATTTTTTACCTATTGTGCCATGGTGATCAGTTGATATAAAACTATCATTTATGGAGAATATTACTTTTGTGAAATATAGGAGCATTTTAGCTCATTATTTTTCACTTATCGCTGTTATTTTTGTTTTTGGAAGTGCATCCTCCTATGGGAATACCTATGTGTATAATCATGGGGAAAAAATATTACATGAAGTAAATGTTAACGACAAATCAAATATAAAGCAGAATTCTTCGAATGAATTTTGGGATCTTTTTTCTATACGGAGTCTTGATTTATCTAGAACTGATATAGATTATTCAGGAGTATATTCTTCAAACTCTGTTACTCAAATTAGTGCTATACCCTTAACAATATTAGATTCATCTTCGGCTATATCAATGGATTCCGATGGGGATGGTGTGACCAATGATAAAGAAAATGCGGACGGTACGGATCCAAATAATTCCTGCGATTTTATTTTAGCGCACCAGAATTGTACGCCTTCAACTGCTTGGAAAAATGCGGATTGTGATGGTGATGGGGTGACCAACAACAAGGAGAAGATAGATGGAACAGATCCTTTGGATCCATGTGATTTTGTTTTGGGACACCAAAACTGTAGCCCGTCCACGGAATGGAAGAATGCAGACTGTGACGGTGATGGCGTAACCAATGAAAAGGAAAAAGAGGATGGTACAGATCCCTTGGATACCTGCGATTTTGTCCTGGCACATCAAAACTGTAGCCCGTCCACTGAATGGAAGAATGCGGACTGTGACGGTGATGGCGTAACCAATGTGGATGAGAAGTCAGATGGTACGGATCCTTTGGATCCCTGTGATTACGATCCAGACCATGTGACTGTAGCCCAGTGCAGTAGTTATTTGCCTTCAGATTGTGATGGCGACGGCGTAACCAATGGAAAAGAGATAGAAGACGGTACAGATCCCTTGGATCCCTGCGATTTTGTCCTGGCACATCAAAACTGTAGCCCGTCCACGGAATGGAAGAATGCAGACTGTGACGGGGATGGTGTTACCAATGAAAAGGAAAAGGAGGACGGAACAGATCCTTTGGATCCCTGCGATTTTGTCCTGGCACATCAAAACTGTACTCCATCAACAGAATGGAAAAATGCCGATTGTGACGGTGATGGCGTAACCAACGAGGATGAGAAAACGGACGGTACGGATCCTTTAGATTCCTGTGATCTTCTTTATACCAGCATTTCAATATTGCCCTCCTATTCTTGGAAAAATGGAGATTGTGATGGAGATGGCGTTACCAATTGGCAAGAAGTAAATGATGAGACCGATCCTACCGATCCTTGTGATTATAAGGTGGAGAGTATTACCTTGCCCCAGAGCGGCGATTATTTAACAGTTGATTGTGACGGGGATGGGGTGACCAATGAGGATGAGAAGGAAGACGGTACAGATCCGTTGGATTCCTGCGATTTTGTTTTGGCCCACCAGACCGTGGCTCCTTCCAACACTTGGAACGATACTGACTGCGATGGGGATGGGGTGACCAATGAGGATGAGAAGGAAGATGGTACAGATCCCTTGGATCCCTGCGATTTTGTTTTGGCCCACCAGACCGTAGCTCCTTCCAACACATGGAACGATACTGACTGTGACGGGGACGGGGTGACCAATGAAGATGAGAAAGAAGACGGGACCGATCCTCTGGATCCCTGTGATTATAACCCAGAAAGTGTTACGTTGACCCCTTCAGTTGATTGGGAGGTTCTTGATTGTGACAATGACGGAAATCCAAATGGAACTGATCCGGATCCACTTGTTGCAACTGCGAGGGATGACTCCGGGTCAACCCCTGCCATGACAGAAGTGGCGATCAATATTTTGGAGAATGATGATTACTTGCCTAATAATCACGCTGACAATTTGGGTATTACAGCTTTATCAATGATAGGTGGCAGTGCCTTAGGAACTGTTACTTTTGATGAAGAAACAGGCTTTTTGACTTACACTCCTGTCGAATCCGAATCCAACTCCACTGTTACTATAATTTATCAGGTATGTAACGTTATTCCTGATCCAAGTGTTTGTGCATCGGCCACGGTAACCATTCAGGTAGGTCCTGATATGGACAATGTAATCGATGCGGTAGACGACAGTTATAGCGTGGATACCGATGTAAGTGGCGTGATACCAGACAGCAACGTGCTGGGCAACGACACCATAAACGGGGAAGTGGTAGCCGCTGCGGACGTGGTGCTTACTTCTACGCCAACGGACGAACTAACCATAAACGAGGATGGCAGTGTTAGTGTGGCCCCTGGTACTGCCGATGGTACCTACACTATTGAATATACCATCTGTGAATTGGCCAATACGGACAATTGCGATACAGCTACGGTAACTATTCAGGTAGGTCCTGATATGGACAATGTAATAGATGCAGTGGACGACAGTTATAGCGTGGATACCGGTGTAAGCGGAGTTTTACCCGATAGCAACGTGCTGGGCAACGACACCATAAACGGCGAGGTGGTAGCCGCTGTGGACGTAGTGCTTACTTCTACGCCAACGGACGAACTTACCATAAACGAGGATGGCAGTGTTAGCGTGGCCCCCGGTTCAGCCGATGGCACCTACACTATTGAATATACCATCTGTGAAGTGGCCAATACGGACAATTGCGATACAGGCACTGTCACGGTTCAGGTAGGTCCTGATATGGACAATGTGATAGATGCAGTGGACGACAGTTATAGCGTGGATACCGGTGTAAGCGGAGTTATACCAGACAGCAACGTGCTGGGCAACGACACCATCAACGGCGAGGTGGTAGCCGCTGTGGACGTAGTGATTACTTCCACGCCAACGGACGAACTAACCATCAACGAGGATGGCAGTGTTAGTGTGGCCCCCGGTACTGCCGATGGCACCTACACTATTGAATATACCATCTGTGAAGCGGCCAATACGGACAATTGCGATACAGGCACTGTCACGGTTCAGGTAGGTCCAGATATGGACAATGTAATCGATGCGGTGGACGACAGTTATAGCGTGGATAGCGATGTAAGTGGTGTGATACCAGACAGCAACGTGCTGGGCAACGACACCATAAACGGCGAGGTGGTAGCCGCTGTGGACGTAGTGCTTACCTCTACGCCAACGGACGAACTTACCATAAACGAGGATGGCAGTGTTAGTGTGGCCCCCGGTACTGCCGATGGCACCTACACTATTGAATATACCATCTGTGAAGCGGCCAATACGGAAAATTGCGATACGGGTACTGTCACTGTTCAGGTAGGTCCCGATATGGACAATGTAATCGATGCGGTGGATGACAGCTATAGCGTGGATACCGATGTAAGTGGCGTGATACCAGATAGCAACGTGTTGGGCAACGACACCATAAACGGGGAAGTGGTAGCCGCTACGGACGTAGTGCTTACTTCTACGCCAACGGACGAACTTACCATAAATGAGGATGGCAGTGTTAGTGTGGCCCCCGGTACTGCCGATGGCACCTACACTATTGAATATACCATTTGTGAAGCGGCCAATACGGACAATTGCGATACGGGTACTGTCACTGTTCAGGTAGGTCCTGATATGGACAATGTAATCGATGCGGTGGACGACAGTTATAGCGTGGATACCGATGTAAGTGGCGTGATACCAGACAGCAACGTGCTGGGCAACGACACCATAAACGGGGAAGTGGTAGCCGCCACTGACGTAGTGCTTACTTCCACGCCTACGGACGAACTTACCATAAACGAGGATGGCAGTGTTAGTGTGGCCCCCGGTACTGCCGATGGCACCTACATTATAGAATATACCATCTGTGAAGCGGCCAATACGGAAAATTGTGATACGGGTACGGTAACCGTTCAGGTAGGTCCTGATATGGACAACGTGATCGTTGCGGTAGACGATGCCTATGCAACAGATACAAATAATACAGGCTTAATCACTGGCAGTAACGTGCTTGATAACGATACCCTTAATGGAGATCCTGTAGCTTCTACAGACGTGGTGCTTACTTCTACGCCAACGGATGTGCTAAAGATTAACGAGGATGGCAGTGTTAGCGTGGCCCCCGGAACTGCCGATGGTACCTACACTATAGACTATATGATCTGTGAGGCTGCCAATGCTGAAAATTGCGATACTTCTACGGTAACAGTGATTATAGAAGATGGGGATGAGGATGAAAAAATTGAAGTAAATCAACTCGTGACCCCTAATTCGGATGGTAAAAACGACTTCCTATTTATTAGAGGGGTTAGAAACGCCAATAACAATACCTTGAAAATCTTCAATAGATGGGGTGTTTCTGTCTATGAAGGAAAAGGGTATAATAATCAGAATAATGTTTTTGACGGTAGGTCCAAGGCTAGATCTACTGTGACTGGAAACAATTATTTGCCCGCAGGAGTTTATTATTATATTTTTCAATATGAAAATAAACAGCAGAATATTACAGATAGTGGTTATATTTATGTGAGTAAATAAAATATTTTATAGTAGATGATATATAAAAAGAGTCTCCTCGTTACCGTTTTAATGTTGTTTTCCCTTTTTGCAGGACTATATGCCCAGCAAGATGCACAGTATACCCAGTATATGTACAATACTATGAGTGTAAACCCGGCATATGCGGGGTCTAGGGGGCAATTAAGTGTAGCGGCGCTCTACCGTTCCCAGTGGGTAGGATTGGAAGGCGCTCCTAAAACACAGACCTTAAACCTGCATTCACCAATAAGGAATAGTAGATTGGGGTACGGTATTTCCATTATCAATGACAATATTGGGGATGGTGTGGTTCAGGAAACCCAGTTCGATGCCGTTTTGTCCTATACCGTTGATGTTGCTTTGGATGCCAAATTATCCTTTGGATTAAAAGTAGGGGGGAATATGTTGAGTCTGGATTTTAATGGACTGAACAATTTTGATTCTGAAAATATACAAGGTGAGAACATCGACAATAAGTTTTCCCCAAATTTTGGAGTAGGGGTGTACTATCATACGGATAAGTTTTATGCAGGACTCTCTGCTCCAAATATGGTAGAAACAGAATATTTTGACAATTCCCAACGTGATGCCAATTCAGTACAGTTCCTTTCCAAGGAGAGAATGAATTTTTATTTAATTACTGGTTATGTCTTTGATCTTAATAATAATTTTAAGTTTAAACCTGCAGTTTTGACCAAAGTAGTGGGCGGGGCGCCCTTACAAATAGATTTGTCCGCCAGTTTCTTGTTCAATGACAAGTTTAGCTTTGGTGCTGCTTATAGATGGGATGCGGCATTAAGCGGTCTTCTGGGCTTCCAACTTAGCGATCAGTTTATGATTGGTCTGGCATATGACCGGGAAACTACAGAGTTGGGAGGAACACAATTTAATGACGGGTCCTTTGAAGTGTTTTTAAGATTTGAACTGGTTAAATCGTTCCGAAGAATGGTTTCTCCGCGTTTCTTTTAAAAAAAATAAAATGATAAAAAGAATTTTTTTGCTGACAGTATTATTTTCTGTCCTTGGTAATGCTCTTATTGCCCAGGATAGACTGATAAATAAGGCAGATGAAAAATATAGCGACTATTCCTTTAGTCCGGCCATTGATATCTATAAACGCGTATTGGACAAGGGATATACGTCTGCCGATCTGTTAATGAAGCTGGGAAATTCTTATTATTTTAATGCTGAATACAAAGAGGCATCAGAAATCTACAAAAGACTCCTAAGTGAATACAAGGAAGGAATTGGACCTGAATACTATTTTAGATATGCACAGACTTTGAGGTCTTTGGGAGAATATGATCTGTCCAAGGATGTAATGGCGGAGTTTTCCCAAATAACTTCAGCAGATGTTAGGGCCAATCTTTATATGGCCGAAAGGGACTATTTGGCGGAAATAGAAAAAAATTCCGGGAGATATGACATTGGTAAATTTGCTTTCAATTCCAGATATTCAGATTTTGCCCCTTCCTTTTATGGGGAAGGACTAATATTTTCTTCCGATAGGGATACCGGTAATTTGGCTCGATATAGACATACTTGGAATTCCAAAGATTTCTTGGACCTGTACAAGATAAATGCCGACAGTGTTTCTGTAAACAAGGTGGTGAAATTTGGGGACGATATAAATACCAGATATCACGAATCTACATCGGTCTTTAGTAAGGATGGCAACACCCTCTATTTTACGAGGAATAATCTATTTGATGGTAAAACCGTAAAAGATGAAAAGGGAGTGGTACGCCTAAAAATCTTTAAGGCGGTCAAAGAAAAAGGAGTATGGACCCATATTGAGGAACTTCCCTTTAATAGCGAATCCTATTCCATTGCACACCCTACACTTAGCCCGGACGAAAAAATACTATATTTTGCCTCAGATATGCCGGGTTCCTATGGAGAGTCGGATATTTTTAAAGTAGCCATTAATAGTGATGGTACTTATGGGACTCCAGTAAATTTGGGTAATATTATCAATACGGAAGCAAGGGAAACCTTTCCTTACGTTACCAGTGAAAATGTACTTTATTTTTCTTCCGACGGTCATCCCGGATTAGGTGGCTTGGATATATTTGCTACGAAAATTTCCAACAGTCAGTATATAGGGACCGTTTTAAATGTAGGAAAACCTGTAAACAGTGAGTTGGATGATTTTACCTTCATTATAAATGAAGAAACCAGAAACGGCTATTTTGCTTCGAACCGGGAGAATGGTGTGGGTGAGGACGATATATATAGTTTTGTAGAGACGAAAAAATTGGAATTCGATTGTATTAAACCAATTACAGGTACCGTAAGGGATAAAATTTCCAATGAGGTCTTAGTAGGGGCAACGGTGAAGGTTATTGATGAAAATAATGAGGAATTGGCATCGGCAATAACGGATTCTAATGGCAATTACAGTATTACTATAGATTGTAATAAAGGTAATTTTGTTAGGGCTACTATGCAAGGATATGTGCCTTCCGAAGAGTATCTTAATATATCCGATAGTAAGCCTTTGATAGTTGATTTTTATTTGGAAAGGGATACCGTAACAGCGGGTTATGGGGACGATTTAGCCAAATTATTACAGCTAAGTACCATTTATTTCGATTTTGACAGGTATAATGTTAGGCCAGACGCTGAAATTGAAATTCAAAAGGTAATTGCTGCCATGGAAAAGTATCCAAGTTTAAAACTTAAGGTTACGTCCCATACCGACAGTCAAGGGGTTGATGCCTATAACTTGTGGTTATCACAAAAAAGAGCGGAATCTACGGTAGCTTATATGGTTTCAAAAGGAATTGCAAGTGATAGATTGCAGGGCGAAGGTTTTGGGGAAACCCGATTGGTAAACCGCTGTGTAAACGGAGTAAAATGTTCGAAGGCCGAACATCAATTAAACCGTAGATCGGAATTCTTGATATTGGAATAGATTTACTCCTGTAGAAAATATTTAGAGCAGCTGTTTTTACAGCTGCTTTTTTGTTTGCGATAATTAAGGAACCCACAATTTTGGTTTTATAGTGCATTACTCTTGGTAGGTTGTATCATCATTTTGCCAATAATATCTAGGTAACCTCACCCAGTATTTCTACCTTAACTACATATTTACCACAGTTTAATGGTACTTCACAACATAATGTTCTCTATTCTTCAATTATTGAATATTTTCACCCTTTGACATTAGGTTCATCGATTGCGGCAGAACTAAAATTTTAGTTTGGCCATAATAATTATATAAGATTAGGATGTTGTTAATAGCAAATATTATTTCACATTTAAACCCATGTTTTTGACCCAGAATTTAAAACAATCGGTTTTACTATTGTTATTTTTATTATTAAGTATCCCTGTTGTGGCTCAGGTTACTGGAGATTATAGGTCAAAGGCTTCTGGCAACTGGGGCAGTTCCAGTACCTGGCAGATTTATAATGGTATTGCTTGGGTCAATGCCACCTCATATCCGGGACAGAACAGTAACGTAGGTACGGTAACCATTGGTAGCGGTAATACCGTATCCTTGAATGTGAATATTACTTCCTATACCATAGATAAATTAATAATTGGTGATCAATCTGGTGGTGATGACACCCTTTCGTTACCAAACAATGGGGTACTGACTGTTAATATAATGTTGGTCGCGGTTCAAAGTGATGGAATTCTTACATGGGCGGGTAATGCAGATTTACACTTACCGTCGGACGCTATAATCTACAATAATGGAGGAGAGATAGATACAGATAAGAGTTGTAATAATTCCCAAAGAATTTTCCTGGGCACTAGAGAGTTTTCTTCCTGTAAGGGAAATGGAAGTTATGAGTTCTCTTTTGATGAGGTAGAATCAGCACTTCCTCCTCCCACCAGTAATGGGGACATTACTGAATGCGAACAAAACCCTATACAAACCCTAACCGCTTCTGCAACCCCGCCCTCCGGGGCCCATGTGGTATGGTATACTGCTAGCAGTGGTGGTTCTCCGGTTTCCCCAACCCTAAATACGGTGGGTAACGTTACATATTATGGAGAGAGCGTAGATAATTCGGATTCCAATAGAAGAAGTCTTTTTAGAACCGCTGTAGAACTAACTATTCTTCCAAGGCCTACAATTTCTGTAAGCACTTCTCCTACTTGTGTTTTTAGACTATTTTCGCCTACTACTTACAGATTGGGCGTAACAGTTAGTACGGGAACGGTAACCAGTACGGCTGGTACTGTGACGAATACCTCGGGAAATACTTGGACCATCACAGATGTTCCATCCGGAACCAACATTGTGGTAACGGTAACCGATGCCAATGGCTGTACAAATGAATTACCAGTGACTGCACCTAATTGTGCCTGTCCTGTGGTAAGTGCACCTACAAGTGGGGGTAATGAGTCTTATTGTACCGGTGATGCCGTACCGAGTGTATCGGCATCGGTAGGGTTTGGCGAGACAGTGGACTGGTACAATGCACCTAGTGGAGGAACATTGTTATTGTTGGGCAATACAACTTATACTCCCAGTGGCCCTGGTACTTTTTATGCCGAGGCAAGGAATACGTCGACCAATTGCCGCAGTGGAGCAAGGACGGCAATAACAGTTACCCAAGACACCCCTTCAACGGCTGCTATAGGACCAGATCAAGTTATTTTTACCGGAGGTAATGCCATTTTTACGGTAACTGCAACCAATGCAGATACCTATCAATGGCAGGTGAGTACGGATGGGGGAACAGTCTTCAACAACATTTCAAACGGCACAGAGTATGCAGGTACTCAGTCCACTGCCTTAACGGTCAAGACGGCGGGTGCAGATAAAAATGGCTATAGATATCGTATAATAGCTTCAAAATCAGGATCCAGTTGCCCTCCTACATTTTCATCTTCTGCATTGTTGACAGTTAAGGTGAGGACTGTAATTACAAATCGAAGAATTACTTATAGGGTCAATAAGGAATAGGCGGGTTACTTATATTGAAAATAGTTTTATTTTTCAAAATTTTAATATCAAAATACTTGTTGGTTTTATACATAAATCTTTCGAAAGTTAGCGTAAACTACAGTTTTTTGGTGTTTCACAA
Organism: Arenibacter algicola; assembly: GCF_000733925.1. Classification (NCBI taxonomy): domain Bacteria; kingdom Pseudomonadati; phylum Bacteroidota; class Flavobacteriia; order Flavobacteriales; family Flavobacteriaceae; genus Arenibacter; species Arenibacter algicola. The sequence continues at coordinate 1,328,704 of NZ_JPOO01000003.1, read as the reverse complement.
CAATTATAGGTCTACTTGGTTTGTTCCGTTTAAATTTGGGTTTTTGGAATATAATGCTCAATAGAAACTTTTATATCGCTTTTAAGGTTAGGATAATCATACTTTGTGTTTTTATTTTAATGGCCTTTATTGGAAACTCACAACAGAATCCAGGAGTTGGTGCGAATTTTGGTTTGGAGGCTGATCTAATGTCAGGGACTACAAACGCAAACACTGATGATTGGTTTACAGGGGCTTCAGGAATGGGGGTTATTGATCAAAGTCAGTTATCAATTTTCCAAAATATAATCAATTCATCATCTAATACTCCCTTCGATACAAGGATGAGTATAAATAATTTTTCATCCCCCAATGGGTATATTTGGTATGCGGCACGTTTTGGGCATGACTATATTAGTGAAGGGAATTCCAATAAAGACAAAACAACCTTTGGTGGCGGTTCTAAAAATGCTCAAAATCCTGCCACACAATGGAATATCTCAGAATCCTCCTTGACATCAAATGTAGATATTGTGGATTCCTACGTACATATGAGGAGGAACGGTACCAATACCGGAGACGATTTATGGGTTAATTTAGGAGTTTCTACTTTAAAAGCTAATGGTGCCCGTTTCATTGATTTTGAATTATATGTCCGACGTTTATTGGTTTCAGGTGGCAATTTCACAAATGTGGGAGTCAACGAAGGACACACAGCATGGCAGTTTGATGCCCTGGGAAATACAACCCAAATAGGTGACGTGGTAGTAGGGTTTGCCTTTTCGGGAAGTGGTGTATCTGCTATTGAGGTACGTGTTTGGGTCTCAAGGACGAACTATCTATTAAATAGAGGTTTTAACTATACGGCATTTGATGGTGCTTCCAATGGATCTGTCTATGGATATGCCAGTATCAATTTTGCAGGCAATACCTTTAGTAGGGTAAATACAGTTGCTAGCACTGCCCCCCCATGGGGTACATATGCAACAGGGCTTTCCCCTGCAACACAATATGAGCAAGAGGCTTTCGCGGAAATTGGAATCAATTTTACAGGAATTGGGTTTGATCCCAGAACCTTATTTGGACCAGGTGCAGCGTGCGATTCCCCATTTAGCTCTGTATTGGTTAAAACAAGATCTTCCGCATCTTTTACTTCTTCATTATCCGATTTTGCCGGACCTTACGATTTTTTGGGCGGTTCCTCAAGCGGTCAGTTGGATACTAGTATTGTGGATCCTGGAAACTTTAGTGGTTGTGTGTCTAATGAGACATTGACCTTAGAGGCCAATTTTGATTCGGTCATTGCGGAGTACTATTGGACCTCCTTAAGTCCGGGGGTGACATTTCCGGATGGTACTACCTCTAAATCGGGGGTATATCTGAAAAGTGTGGACATAGACACTCCAGGAGATTATTCATTGAATATTGCCCCATTGCCTGGTTGTACTCCTGATCCTGCAGATGCAACTACTATAACTATAAATTCTGATGGCCTGGTTTCAATAACGACACAGCCAAATGATGAGGCAGTATGTGATGGAGATCTGGCGAGCTTTAGTGCGAGTTCCTCCAATGCTGATACTTTTCAATGGCAACTAAGCACGGATAACGGTAGTACATACTTGAATATAATGGATGGCGGTATTTACTCAGGAGCTACTTCATCTAATTTAACACTAAATTCCACAGATACAAGTATGGACGGTCAATTATATAGGCTGCTGGCATCCACATCTGCAAACTCTTGTCCACCTATTATTTCTAACCCAGGATTACTGAATGTTATAGGTGTCGTTGCTTTTAATACACAGCCCTCCGATATTACAATTTTTGCAGGCGATACCGGTGTTTTCACTGTCAGTGCGGATAATGCAGATACTTTTCAATGGCAGGTAAGCTCTGATAATGGATTGAGTTTTTCTAATATTAACAATGGAGTGGTCTATTCAGGAACAGATACAGGGACTTTGACTATAAATGAAAATGACATAAATTATTCCGGATTTCAGTATCGCGTTATAGCATCCAATACTTCGTTATCATGTCCATCATCAGAAATATCTACTGCAGCGATTTTAACAGTTTTGGTTAGAAATGTAATTTCCAATAGGAAAATCACTTATCGGGTAAATAAAAATTAAAATAATAGCTAATTAAAGTAGTTTAATTTGACAATTCATGTTTTGTTATAACGAAATAATATGGGGCAAGCGTTCCTATTGTACTTCGGAGTTTTCTCCCAAAAGTTTGATTAAGGGTTGTACCCTTATCACTAAAAGAAGAATTACATACAGGGTTAAACCAATTTAATTTTTACAACAGTTAATCTAATAGGGACTTTCATAAAACAATAATTGGACAAAAATCATTGTACAGTTTGGCAGTCGACAAATGGTATTTATTTAAACTAGTTGGTATGTAGCAATAAGCTCCCTAAAAAACAAAACTCGGTCCAAGGGAGTCGCTTCGGAAAGAATTCACTTAGAATTTTTATGCTGAATGGAATTCTCGAAATCAAAAGACACGGATTCAGAGTGCATTTTTATTTCGAAAAAAAAATACATTAAAGAGCTGATAAACAGATTTTTGTTAGCTTTTTGGTGTTGTTTTGAGTACTACTTTCCATATGTTTCTTCCATCTTTCAAGAGTTTACATTTTTCAGTCTTTCAAAAATAAAATATCCTCAAAATCTATAAAAAAATAGCCCATAAGGTTGAAAAGAATTAGTGAATTTATACCATTTTGAAATGTACCAATTCACCGATTTTTCCTACACTCTATATTCGGAAAGTGTTGCTGTTATTGGGATAATCGACGAGTGAAATCACCTGGAAACAGGTCTTGGAATAATTCAAAACCTCAAGTATCGAGGTATAGACAATACAAATATAGGGTTACACAACATTTATTTCTCTCTGCCATGTATACGGCTAATTTTGTATGGTGTTATAGGTCGGTTTAATTCGGTTACATCAGTTTTGTACAGATGTGGGGAAAAACTAAACCAATAGCAACCAACCTAAGTAAAGTATTAATTATGAAGAAGGGGATTTTATTAATCATATTTCTAATTTCTGGATTTGCTATGGCGCAAACTACAGTAAATTTGGAAGACCAGTGTAATTGTGAGGTGCTTAGCGGTACACTTGTTACTGCACCTGGATCAACAACACCTACTGGTGCCGATGTTGGAGATATATATGTAAACACAAATACAGGTACTATATATTTTTGGGACGGGGACTCCTGGGAATTAACATCTACGGATAGTCTGCAACTTCAGGTATTTAGCTTTAATCCCGTTAACAATCAGTTGACACTTACCCTTGAGAATGGAGGGACTTTTAATGCCGATCTAAGTAATCTTACAGGTGATGGTAATATTACATCCACTACCATTGATGTGAGTGGAGACGTAAATGCCTTGTTAGGTGACGTAGTATTGGAAATTGGAGATGATGCGGTTACCAATGCAAAATTGGCGAATAATGCAGTACAGACAGAAAACATATTAAGTGGTGGTACGGATCAGGTATTGGTTACGGATGCAATTGGAACAGTGGCATGGGTAAACAGATCCAGCTTTACCGCCATTGCCGACCAAATAACGATTACTGGAGTTGGTACTACCTTGGATCCCTTTAAGGTAGAAGATCTTTCCATAGTAACAGCGAAACTTGGAGCAGACGCAGTGACCAACGCTAAGTTGGCCGATGATGCAGTGCAGACAGAAAATATATTGAACGGGACTATCCTTACAGAGGATATTTCTTCAGGTGGTAACGATAAAGTTTTAGTAACCGATGCAGTGGGTACAGTGGCCTGGGTTGACAGGTCTAGCTTCGATGCCATTGCCGATCAGGTAACGATTACCGGAGTGGGTACTAATTTGGATCCTTTTAAGGTGGAAGACCTTTCCATAGTAACAGCTAAACTTGGAGCTGATGCCGTGACCAATGCTAAATTGGCAGACGATGCAGTTCAGACAGAGAATATTTTGAACGGAACTATCCTTACAGAGGATATTTCTTCTGGAGGTAACGATAAGGTTATGATTACTGATGCAGTAGGAACTGTAGCCTGGGTAGACAAGTCGAGCTTCGATGCCATCGCGGATCAAGTTACTATAACAGGTATTGGAACTACCTTGGATCCTTTCAAGGTTGAGGATCTTTCGATAGTAACGGCCAAACTGGCCGATGGTGCGGTGACTACCTTAAAATTGGGTGATGATGCGGTTACCAATGCAAAATTGGCCGATGATGCGGTTCAGACAGAAAATATATTAAGTGGGGGTAACGATAAGGTTTTGGTTACAGATGCAGTAGGAACGGTAGCTTGGGTGGACAAGTCGAGCTTCGATGCCATTGCGGATCAGGTAACAATTACCGGAGTTGGTACTACCTTGGATCCATTTAAAGTAGAGGATCTTTCCATAGTAACCGCCAAACTGGCCGATGGTGCGGTAACTACCATAAAATTGGGTGATGATGCGGTTACCAATGCAAAATTGGCGGACGATGCAGTTCAGACAGAAAACATATTGAACGGTACCATTTTAACAGAGGATATTTCCTCTGGAGGTAACGATAAGGTTTTGGTTACCGATGCAGTAGGAACGGTAGCCTGGGTGGACAAGTCGAGCTTCGATGCCATCGCGGATCAAGTTACTATAACAGGAGTTGGCACTGCTTTGGATCCATTTAAAGTAGAGGATCTTTCCATCGTTACGGCAAAACTAGCCGATGGAGCGGTGACTACCATAAAATTGGGCGATGATGCCGTGACCAATGCTAAGTTGGCCGATGATGCAGTTCAGACAGAAAATATATTGAACGGGACTATCCTTACAGAGGATATTTCTTCAGGTGGTAACGATAAAGTTTTAGTAACCGATGCAGTGGGTACAGTGGCCTGGGTTGACAAGTCGAGCTTCGATGCCATCGCGGATCAAGTTACTATAACAGGAGTTGGCACTACCTTGGATCCTTTCAAGGTAGAGGACCTTTCCATAGTAACGGCCAAACTGGCCGATGGTGCGGTGACTACCATAAAATTGGGTGATGATGCGGTTACCAATGCAAAATTGGCCGATGATGCAGTTCAAACAGAAAATATATTAAGCGGAGGTAACGATAAAGTTTTGGTTACAGATGCAGTAGGAACGGTAGCCTGGGTGGACAAGTCGAGCTTCGATGCCATTGCCGACCAGGTAACGATTACCGGAGTTGGTACTACTTTGGATCCTTTCAAGGTGGAGGACCTTTCCATAGTAACGGCCAAACTGGCCGATGGAGCGGTGACTACCATAAAATTGGGCGATGATGCTGTTACCAATGCAAAATTGGCCGATAACGCTGTTCAGACAGAAAACATATTAAGTGGTGGTAATGATAAGGTTCTGGTTACGGATGCAGTAGGAACAGTAGCCTGGGTGGACAAGTCGAGCTTCGATGCCATTGCTGACCAAGTTACTATAACAGGAGTTGGAACTACCTTGGATCCTTTCAAGGTTGAGGACCTTTCCATAGTAACGGCCAAACTGGCCGATGGTGCGGTGACTACTATAAAATTGGGTGATGATGCCGTGACCAATTCTAAATTGTCCGATGATGCAGTTCAGACAGAAAATATATTGAACGGGACTATCCTTACAGAGGATATTTCTTCAGGTGGTAACGATAAAGTTTTAGTAACCGATGCAGTGGGTACAGTGGCCTGGGTTGACAAGTCGAGCTTCGATGCCATTGCCGATCAGGTAACGATTACCGGAGTGGGTACTACCTTGGATCCTTTTAAGGTGGAAGACCTTTCCATAGTAACAGCTAAACTTGGAGCTGATGCCGTGACCAATGCTAAATTGGCAGACGATGCAGTTCAGACAGAGAATATTTTGAACGGAACTATCCTTACAGAGGATATTTCTTCTGGAGGTAACGATAAGGTTATGATTACTGATGCAGTAGGAACTGTAGCCTGGGTAGACAAGTCGAGCTTCGATGCCATCGCGGATCAAGTTACTATAACAGGTATTGGAACTACCTTGGATCCTTTCAAGGTTGAGGATCTTTCGATAGTAACGGCCAAACTGGCCGATGGTGCGGTGACTACCTTAAAATTGGGTGATGATGCGGTTACCAATGCAAAATTGGCCGATGATGCGGTTCAGACAGAAAATATATTAAGTGGGGGTAACGATAAGGTTTTGGTTACAGATGCAGTAGGAACGGTAGCTTGGGTGGACAAGTCGAGCTTCGATGCCATTGCGGATCAGGTAACAATTACCGGAGTTGGTACTACCTTGGATCCATTTAAAGTAGAGGATCTTTCCATAGTAACCGCCAAACTGGCCGATGGTGCGGTAACTACCATAAAATTGGGTGATGATGCGGTTACCAATGCAAAATTGGCGGACGATGCAGTTCAGACAGAAAACATATTGAACGGTACCATTTTAACAGAGGATATTTCCTCTGGAGGTAACGATAAGGTTTTGGTTACCGATGCAGTAGGAACGGTAGCCTGGGTGGACAAGTCGAGCTTCGATGCCATCGCGGATCAAGTTACTATAACAGGAGTTGGCACTGCTTTGGATCCATTTAAAGTAGAGGATCTTTCCATCGTTACGGCAAAACTAGCCGATGGAGCAGTGACTACCATAAAATTGGGCGATGATGCTGTTACCAATGCAAAATTGGCCGATGACGCGGTTCAGACAGAGAATATATTGAACGGGACCATTTTAACAGAGGATATTTCCTCAGGTGGTAACGATAAGGTTATGGTTACGGATGCAGTAGGAACAGTAGCCTGGGTGGACAAGTCGAGCTTCGATGCCATCGCGGATCAAGTTACTATAACAGGTATTGGAACTACCTTGGATCCTTTTAAGGTAGAGGACCTTTCCATAGTAACAGCGAAACTTGGAGCTGATGCCGTGACCAATGCAAAATTGGCCGATGACGCGGTTCAGACAGAAAATATATTGAACGGTACCATTTTAACAGAGGATATTTCCTCAGGTGGTAACGATAAGGTTATGGTTACGGATGCAGTAGGAACAGTAGCCTGGGTGGACAAGTCGAGCTTCGATGCCATTGCCGATCAGGTAACGATTACCGGAGTTGGTACTACTTTAGATCCTTTTAAGGTGGAAGACCTTTCCATCGTTACAGCGAAACTTGGGGCTGATGCGGTGACCAACGCTAAGTTGGCAGACAATGCAGTTCAAACAGAAAATATATTGAACGGAACCATCCTAACAGAGGATATTTCCTCAGGAGGTAACGATAAGGTTATGGTTACGGATGCAGTAGGAACGGTGGTCTGGGTTGATAAGTCGAGCTTTGCTGCCATTGCCGATCAGGTAACGATTACCGGAGCAGGTACTACTTTGGATCCCTTCAAGGTGGAGGATCTTTCCATCGTTACAGCTAAACTTGGAGCCGATGCAGTGACCAACGCTAAGTTGGCGGACAATGCGGTTCAGACGGAAAACATATTGAGCGGAGGTAACGATAAAGTTTTAGTTACCGATGCGGTAGGAACAGTGGTTTGGGTGGACAAGTCCAGCTTCGCTGTTTTGGCAGATCAGGTTACGATTACGGGCGCTGGCACAACCTTGGATCCCTTCAAAGTAGAGGACCTTTCCATAGTAACAACGAAACTTGGCCCTGATGCGGTGACCAATGCTAAATTGGCCGATGATGCGGTGCAATTGGAAAATATAGCTGATGGTACTGTCTCCGGGCAGGTAATGCAATGGGATGGGACCGACTGGATTCTAATTGATTTAGGTTCTGTGACGGTAACAGAAGTGGATGGTGTGATTGGAAATGAAATCTTAAATGCGACAGATGCTACATTAGTACGTTCCGGATCAGGAACTAATGCTGATCCATATACATTGGATGTAGCTGCAAGCGGAATTACGGCGAATGAACTGGCCGATGATGCCGTAACGGCTGCCAAGATCAATTCCAACGTTGCAGGAAGCGGACTGGTACAGAACGTAGCCACGGGAGCATTGGAAGTTGACGGAACAGCAATCACTGGTGATGGTAACATTACTTCCTCGGATCTAACCGTAGGGGGTGATGCTAATGCTCTATTGGGAGATGTTACCTTGGAGATAGCTGCCGGAGCCGTGGGAACTACCGAATTGGCTGCCGATGCGGTTACCAATGCAAAATTGGCCGATAACGCGGTACAGACAGAAAACATATTAAGTGGAGGCAACGACAAGGTTCTGGTTACCGATGCGGTTGGAACAGTGGAGTGGATCGACAAGTCGAGCTTTGCCGCTATTGCCGATCAGGTAACGATTACCGGAGCAGGTACTTCTTTGGATCCTTTCAAGGTGGAAGACCTTTCCATAGTAACAGCGAAACTTGGTGCCGATGCGGTTACCAATGCTAAATTGGCCGACAACGCGGTTCAGACAGAAAATATTTTGAACGGTACCATCCTTACAGAGGATATTTCCTCAGGTGGTAACGATAAGGTATTGGTTACGGATGCCGTTGGAACAGTTGTTTGGGTGGACAAGTCCAGCTTTGCTGTTTTGGCAGATCAGGTAACAATAACCGGAGCAGGTACTACTTTGGATCCTTTCAAAGTTGAGGACCTTTCCATAGTAACAACGAAACTTGGCCCTGATGCGGTGACCAATGCTAAATTGGCCGATGATGCGGTGCAATTGGAAAATATAGCTGATGGTACTGTCTCCGGGCAGGTAATGCAATGGGATGGGACCGACTGGATTCTAATTGATTTAGGTTCTGTGACGGTAACAGAAGTGGATGGTGTGATTGGAAATGAAATCTTAAATGCGACAGATGCTACATTAGTACGTTCCGGATCAGGAACTAATGCTGATCCATATACATTGGATGTAGCTGCAAGCGGAATTACGGCGAATGAACTGGCCGATGATGCCGTAACGGCTGCCAAGATCAATTCCAACGTTGCAGGAAGCGGACTGGTACAGAACGTAGCCACGGGAGCATTGGAAGTTGACGGAACAGCAATCACTGGTGATAGTAACATTACTTCCTCGGATCTAACCGTAGGGGGTGATGCTAATGCTCTATTGGGAGATGTTACCTTGGAGATAGCTGCCGGAGCCGTGGGAACTACCGAATTGGCTGCCGATGCGGTTACCAATGCAAAATTGGCCGATAACGCGGTACAGACAGAAAACATATTAAGTGGAGGCAACGACAAGGTATTGGTTACGGATGCCGTAGGAACGGTGGAGTGGATCGATAAGTCGAGCTTCGCGGCCATTGCCGATCAGGTAACCATTACGGGTGCTGGCACAACCTTGGATCCTTTCAAGGTTGAGGACCTTTCGATAGTAACTGCCAAACTTGGGGCCGACGCGGTTACCAATGCAAAATTGGCGGACAATGCAGTTCAGACAGAAAACATATTAAGTGGTGGCAACGACAAGGTATTGGTTACGGATGCCGTTGGAACAGTGGAGTGGATCGACAAGTCGAGCTTTGCTGCCATTGCAGACCAGGTAACCATTACGGGTGCTGGCACAACCTTGGATCCTTTCAAGGTTGAGGACCTTTCGATAGTAACTGCCAAACTTGGTGCCGATGCGGTTACCAATGCTAAATTGGCGGACAACGCGGTTCAGACAGAAAACATATTAAGTGGAGGCAACGACAAGGTTCTGGTTACCGATGCCGTAGGAACGGTGGAGTGGATCGACAAGTCGAGCTTTGCTGCCATTGCGGACCAGGTAACCATTACCGGAGCAGGTACTACCTTGGATCCTTTCAAGGTTGAGGATCTTTCGATCGTCACGGCGAAACTTGGTGCCGATGCGGTTACCAATGCTAAATTGGCGGACAACGCGGTTCAGACAGAAAACATATTAAGTGGAGGCAACGACAAAGTATTGGTTACGGATGCCGTTGGAACGGTTGAGTGGATCGACAAGTCGAGCTTCGCGGCCATTGCCGATCAAGTAACGATTACCGGAGCAGGTACTACTTTGGATCCCTTCAAAGTAGAGGATCTTTCCATAGTAACAGCGAAACTTGGTGCCGATGCGGTTACCAATGCTAAATTGGCGGACAATGCGGTCCAGACAGAAAATATATTGAACGGTACCATTTTAACAGAGGATATTTCCTCTGGTGGCAATGACAAGGTATTGGTTACGGATGCCGTGGGTACAGTGGAGTGGATCGATAAGTCGAGCTTCGCGGCCATTGCGGACCAGGTAACGATTACCGGAGCAGGTACTACTTTGGATCCCTTCAAGGTAGAGGACCTTTCGATAGTTACGGCCAAACTTGGTGCCGATGCGGTTACCAATGCAAAATTGGCGGACAATGCAGTTCAGACAGAAAACATATTAAGTGGAGGCAACGACAAAGTATTGGTTACGGATGCCGTTGGAACGGTTGAGTGGATCGACAAGTCGAGCTTCGCGGCCATTGCCGATCAAGTAACGATTACCGGAGCAGGTACTACTTTGGATCCCTTCAAAGTAGAGGATCTTTCCATAGTAACAGCGAAACTTGGTGCCGATGCGGTTACCAATGCTAAATTGGCGGACAATGCGGTCCAGACAGAAAATATATTGAACGGTACCATTTTAACAGAGGATATTTCCTCTGGTGGCAATGACAAGGTATTGGTTACGGATGCCGTGGGTACAGTGGAGTGGATCGATAAGTCGAGCTTCGCGGCCATTGCGGACCAGGTAACGATTACCGGAGCAGGTACTACTTTGGATCCTTTCAAGGTTGAGGACCTTTCGATAGTAACTGCCAAACTTGGGGCCGACGCGGTTACCAATGCAAAATTGGCGGACAATGCAGTTCAGACAGAAAACATATTAAGTGGTGGCAACGACAAGGTATTGGTTACGGATGCCGTTGGAACGGTGGAGTGGATCGACAAGTCGAGCTTTGCTGCCATTGCGGACCAGGTAACCATTACCGGAGCAGGTACTACTTTGGATCCTTTCAAGGTGGAGGACCTGTCCATAGTAACCGCCAAATTGGGTGCCGATGCAGTGACCAATGCAAAATTGGCAGACAACGCGGTTCAGACAGAAAACATATTGAACGGTACCATTTTAACAGAGGATATTTCCTCTGGAGGTAACGATAAGGTTTTGGTTACCGATGCAGTAGGAACGGTAGCCTGGGTGGACAAGTCGAGCTTCGATGCCATCGCGGATCAAGTTACTATAACAGGAGTTGGCACTGCTTTGGATCCATTTAAAGTAGAGGATCTTTCCATCGTTACGGCAAAACTAGCCGATGGAGCAGTGACTACCATAAAATTGGGCGATGATGCTGTTACCAATGCAAAATTGGCCGATGACGCGGTTCAGACAGAGAATATATTGAACGGGACCATTTTAACAGAGGATATTTCCTCAGGTGGTAACGATAAGGTTATGGTTACGGATGCAGTAGGAACAGTAGCCTGGGTGGACAAGTCGAGCTTCGATGCCATCGCGGATCAAGTTACTATAACAGGTATTGGAACTACCTTGGATCCTTTTAAGGTAGAGGACCTTTCCATAGTAACAGCGAAACTTGGAGCTGATGCCGTGACCAATGCAAAATTGGCCGATGACGCGGTTCAGACAGAAAATATATTGAACGGTACCATTTTAACAGAGGATATTTCCTCAGGTGGTAACGATAAGGTTATGGTTACGGATGCAGTAGGAACAGTAGCCTGGGTGGACAAGTCGAGCTTCGATGCCATTGCCGATCAGGTAACGATTACCGGAGTTGGTACTACTTTAGATCCTTTTAAGGTGGAAGACCTTTCCATCGTTACAGCGAAACTTGGGGCTGATGCGGTGACCAACGCTAAGTTGGCAGACAATGCAGTTCAAACAGAAAATATATTGAACGGAACCATCCTAACAGAGGATATTTCCTCTGGTGGCAATGACAAGGTATTGGTTACGGATGCTGTTGGAACGGTGGAGTGGATCGACAAGTCGAGCTTTGCTGCCATTGCCGACCAGGTAACGATTACAGGAGCAGGTACTACTTTGGATCCTTTCAAGGTGGAAGACCTTTCCATAGTAACAGCGAAACTTGGGGCCGATGCGGTTACCAATGCTAAATTGGCCGATAACGCGGTTCAGACAGAAAATATATTAAGTGGTGGCAATGATAAGGTTTTGGTTACCGATGCCGTGGGTACAGTGGAATGGATCGACAAGTCGAGCTTTGCTGCCATTGCAGACCAGGTAACCATTACGGGTGCTGGCACAACCTTGGATCCCTTCAAGGTTGAGGATCTTTCGATCGTCACAGCCAAACTAGGGGCCGATGCGGTGACCAATGCTAAATTGGCGGACAATGCGGTCCAGACAGAGAATATATTGAACGGGACCATTTTAACAGAGGATATTTCCTCAGGTGGTAACGACAAGGTTCTGGTTACGGATGCCGTAGGAACGGTGGAGTGGATCGACAAGTCGAGCTTTGCTGCTATTGCCGATCAGATAACGATTACCGGAGCAGGTACTACTTTGGATCCCTTTAAGGTGGAAGACCTTTCTATAGTAACAGCGAAACTTGGTGCCGATGCGGTGACCAATGCAAAATTGGCGGACAATGCAGTTCAGACAGAAAACATATTAAGTGGAGGCAACGACAAGGTTTTGGTTACGGATGCGGTTGGAACGGTGGAGTGGATCGACAAGTCGAGCTTCGCGGCCATTGCGGACCAGGTAACGATTACCGGGGCAGGTACTACTTTGGATCCCTTCAAAGTAGAGGACCTGTCGATAGTAACAGCGAAACTTGGCGCAGATGCGGTTACCAATGCTAAATTGGCGGACAACGCGGTTCAGACAGAAAACATATTAAGTGGAGGCAACGACCAGGTATTGGTTACCGATGCGGTTGGAACGGTTGAGTGGATCGACAAGTCGAGCTTTGCTGCCATTGCCGATCAGGTAACCATTACGGGTGCGGGCACAACCTTGGATCCTTTCAAGGTGGAGGACCTTTCCATAGTAACAGCGAAACTTGGTGCCGATGCGGTTACCAATGCTAAATTGGCGGACGATGCAGTCCAGACAGAGAATATATTGAACGGGACCATTTTAACAGAGGATATTTCTTCAGGAGGCAACGACAAGGTATTGGTTACGGATGCCGTAGGAACGGTGGAGTGGATCGCTAAGTCGAGCTTCGCGGCCATTGCCGATCAGGTAACCATTACGGGTGCTGGCACAACCTTGGATCCTTTCAAGGTTGAGGACCTTTCGATAGTAACTGCCAAACTTGGGGCCGACGCGGTTACCAATGCAAAATTGGCAGACAATGCAGTTCAGACAGAAAACATATTAAGTGGAGGCAACGACAAGGTATTGGTTACCGATGCGGTTGGAACAGTGGAGTGGATCGACAAATCGAGCTTTGCTGCTATTGCCGATCAGGTAACGATTACCGGAGCAGGTACTACTTTGGACCCTTTCAAGGTGGAAGACCTTTCCATAGTAACAGCGAAACTTGGTGCCGATGCGGTTACCAATGCTAAATTGGCCGACAACGCGGTTCAGACAGAAAATATTTTGAACGGTACCATCCTTACAGAGGATATTTCCTCAGGTGGTAACGATAAGGTATTGGTTACGGATGCCGTTGGAACAGTTGTTTGGGTGGACAAGTCCAGCTTTGCTGTTTTGGCAGATCAGGTAACAATAACCGGAGCAGGTACTACTTTGGATCCTTTCAAGGTAGAGGACCTTTCCATAGTAACAGCGAAACTTGCTGCCGATGCGGTTACCAATGCTAAATTGGCCGATGATGCGGTGCAATTGGAAAACATCGCTGATGGTACTGTCTCTGGGCAGGTAATGCAATGGGATGGGACCGACTGGATTCTAGTAGATTTAGGTTCTGTGACCGTTACCGAAAATGACGGTGTAATTGGCAACGAGGTAACAAACGCAACAGATGGAACTTTAATCCGTTCAGGCGCAGGTACAACAGTAAGTCCTTATACATTGGACGTGGCCACTGGAGGTATTACGGCGAATGAACTGGCCGATGATGCCGTAACGGCTGCCAAGATCAATTCCGACGTTGCAGGAAGTGGACTGGTACAGAACGTAGCCACGGGAGCATTGGAAGTTGACGGAACAGCAATCACTGGGGATGGTAACATTACTTCGTCGGATCTAACCGTAGGGGGTGATGCCAATGCTCTATTGGGAGATGTTACCTTGGAGATAGCTGCCGGAGCCGTGGGAACTACCGAATTGGCTGCCGATGCGGTTACTAATGCAAAATTGGCCGATAACGCGGTTCAGACAGAAAACATATTAAGTGGAGGAAATGATAAGGTTCTGGTTACCGATGCCGTTGGAACGGTGGAGTGGATCGACAAGTCGAGCTTTGCCGCTATTGCCGATCAGGTAACGATTACCGGAGCAGGTACTTCTTTGGATCCTTTCAAGGTGGAAGACCTGTCCATAGTAACCGCCAAACTTGGTGCCGATGCGGTTACCAATGCAAAATTGGCGGACAATGCGGTTCAGACAGAAAATATATTAAGTGGAGGCAACGACAAGGTATTGGTTACCGATGCGGTTGGAACGGTTGAGTGGATCGACAAGTCGAGCTTCGCGGCCATTGCCGATCAGGTAACCATTACGGGTGCTGGCACAACCTTGGATCCCTTCAAAGTTGAGGACCTTTCTATAGTAACAGCGAAACTTGGTGCCGATGCGGTTACCAATGCAAAATTGGCGGACAATGCGGTTCAGACAGAAAACATATTAAGTGGAGGCAACGACAAGGTTTTGGTTACGGATGCGGTTGGAACGGTTGAGTGGATCGACAAGTCGAGCTTTGCCGCTATTGCCGATCAGGTAACGATTACCGGAGCAGGTACTACTTTGGATCCTTTCAAGGTGGAAGACCTGTCCATAGTAACCGCCAAACTTGGTGCCGATGCGGTTACCAATGCAAAATTGGCGGACAATGCGGTTCAGACAGAAAATATATTGAACGGGACCATTTTAACAGAGGATATTTCCTCTGGTGGCAATGACAAGGTATTGGTTACGGATGCTGTTGGAACGGTGGAGTGGATCGACAAGTCGAGCTTCGCAGCCATTGCGGATCAGGTAACGATTACAGGAGCAGGTACTACTTTGGATCCCTTCAAGGTAGAGGACCTTTCCATAGTTACGGCCAAATTGGGAGCCGATGCGGTGACCAATGCTAAGTTGGCGGACAATGCGGTACAGACAGAAAACATATTAAGTGGTGGCAACGACAAGGTATTGGTTACGGATGCCGTTGGAACAGTGGAGTGGATCGACAAGTCGAGCTTTGCTGCCATTGCAGACCAGGTAACCATTACGGGTGCTGGCACAACCTTGGATCCTTTCAAGGTTGAGGACCTTTCGATAGTAACTGCCAAACTTGGTGCCGATGCGGTGACCAATGCTAAGTTGGCGGACGATGCAGTTCAGACAGAAAACATATTAAGTGGAGGCAACGACAAGGTATTGGTTACGGATGCCGTAGGAACGGTGGAGTGGATCGACAAGTCGAGCTTTGCTGCCATTGCCGATCAGGTAACGATTACCGGAGCAGGTACTTCTTTGGATCCTTTCAAGGTGGAAGACCTGTCCATAGTAACCGCCAAACTTGGTGCCGATGCGGTTACCAATGCAAAATTGGCGGACAATGCGGTTCAGACAGAAAATATATTGAACGGGACCATTTTAACAGAGGATATTTCCTCTGGTGGCAATGACAAGGTATTGGTTACGGATGCTGTTGGAACGGTGGAGTGGATCGACAAGTCGAGCTTCGCAGCCATTGCGGATCAGGTAACGATTACAGGAGCAGGTACTACTTTGGATCCCTTCAAGGTAGAGGACCTTTCCATAGTTACGGCCAAATTGGGAGCCGATGCGGTGACCAATGCTAAGTTGGCGGACAATGCGGTACAGACAGAAAACATATTAAGTGGAGGCAACGACAAGGTATTGGTTACGGATGCCGTAGGAACGGTGGAGTGGATCGACAAGTCGAGCTTTGCTGCCATTGCCGATCAGGTAACCATTACCGGAGCAGGTACTACTTTGGATCCCTTCAAGGTAGAGGACCTTTCGATAGTTACGGCCAAACTTGGTGCCGATGCGGTTACCAATGCTAAATTGGCGGACAATGCGGTTCAGACAGAAAATATATTGAACGGGACCATTTTAACAGAGGATATTTCTTCAGGTGGTAATGATAAGGTATTGGTTACCGATGCAGTTGGAACGGTGGAGTGGATCGACAAATCGAGCTTCGCAGCCATTGCGGATCAGGTAACGATTACAGGAGCAGGTACTACTTTGGATCCTTTCAAGGTGGAAGACCTTTCCATAGTAACTGCGAAACTTGGGGCCGATGCGGTTACCAATGCTAAATTGGCCGATAACGCGGTTCAGACAGAAAACATATTAAGTGGAGGCAACGACAAGGTTTTGGTTACCGATGCGGTTGGAACGGTGGAGTGGATCGACAAGTCGAGCTTTGCTGCCATTGCAGACCAGGTAACCATTACGGGTGCTGGCACAACCTTGGATCCTTTCAAGGTTGAGGACCTTTCGATAGTAACTGCCAAACTTGGTGCCGATGCGGTTACCAATGCTAAATTGGCGGACAACGCGGTTCAGACAGAAAACATATTAAGTGGAGGCAACGACAAGGTTCTGGTTACCGATGCCGTAGGAACGGTGGAGTGGATCGATAAGTCGAGCTTTGCTGCCATTGCGGACCAGGTAACCATTACCGGAGCAGGTACTACCTTGGATCCTTTCAAGGTTGAGGATCTTTCGATCGTCACGGCGAAACTTGGTGCCGATGCGGTTACCAATGCTAAATTGGCGGACAACGCGGTTCAGACAGAAAACATATTAAGTGGAGGCAACGACAAGGTTCTGGTTACCGATGCCGTAGGAACGGTGGAGTGGATCGATAAGTCGAGCTTTGCTGCCATTGCCGATCAGGTAACCATTACCGGAGCAGGTACTACTTTGGATCCTTTCAAGGTGGAGGACCTGTCCATAGTAACCGCCAAATTGGGAGCCGATGCGGTGACCAATGCTAAGTTGGCGGACAATGCGGTACAGACAGAAAACATATTAAGTGGTGGCAACGACAAGGTATTGGTTACGGATGCCGTTGGAACGGTGGAGTGGCTCGACAAGTCGAGCTTTGCCGCTATTGCGGATCAGGTAACGATTACCGGAATCGGGACTGCTGGGGATCCTTTCAAAGTGGAGGACCTTTCCATAGTTACGGCCAAATTGGGAGCCGATGCGGTGACCAATGCTAAGTTGGCGGACAATGCGGTACAGACAGAAAACATATTAAGTGGTGGCAACGACAAGGTATTGGTTACGGATGCCGTTGGAACGGTGGAGTGGATCGACAAGTCGAGCTTTGCTGCCATTGCGGACCAGGTAACCATTACCGGAGCAGGTACTACTTTGGATCCTTTCAAGGTGGAGGACCTGTCCATAGTAACCGCCAAATTGGGTGCCGATGCAGTGACCAATGCAAAATTGGCAGACAACGCGGTTCAGACAGAAAACATATTAAGTGGTGGCAACGACAAGGTATTGGTTACGGATGCCGTTGGAACGGTGGAGTGGATCGACAAGTCGAGCTTTGCCGCTATTGCCGATCAGGTAACGATAACAGGAGCAGGTACTACTTTGGATCCCTTCAAGGTAGAGGACCTTTCTATAGTAACAGCGAAACTTGGTGCCGATGCGGTGACCAATGCTAAATTGGCGGACAATGCGGTCCAGACAGAGAATATATTGAACGGGACCATTTTAACAGAGGATATTTCCTCAGGTGGTAACGACAAGGTTCTGGTTACGGATGCCGTAGGAACGGTGGAGTGGATCGACAAATCCAGCTTTGCTGCCATTGCCGATCAGGTAACGATTACCGGAGCAGGTACTTCTTTGGATCCTTTCAAGGTGGAAGACCTGTCCATAGTAACCGCCAAACTTGGTGCCGATGCGGTTACCAATGCTAAATTGGCGGACAATGCGGTTCAGACAGAGAATATATTAAACGGTACTATCCTTACAGAGGATATTTCTTCAGGTGGTAACGACAAGGTATTGGTTACCGATGCCGTTGGAACGGTTGAGTGGATCGACAAGTCGAGCTTTGCCGCTATTGCCGATCAGGTAACGATTACCGGAGCAGGCACTACTTTGGATCCCTTCAAGGTAGAGGATCTTTCCATAGTAACCGCCAAATTGGGCGCCGATGCGGTTACCAATGCTAAATTGGCGGACGATGCAGTCCAGACAGAGAATATATTGAACGGGACCATTTTAACAGAGGATATTTCTTCAGGAGGCAACGACAAGGTATTGGTTACGGATGCCGTAGGAACGGTGGAGTGGATCGATAAGTCGAGCTTCGCGGCCATTGCCGATCAGGTAACCATTACGGGTGCTGGCACAACCTTGGATCCTTTCAAGGTTGAGGACCTTTCGATAGTAACTGCCAAACTTGGGGCCGACGCGGTTACCAATGCAAAATTGGCGGACAATGCAGTTCAGACAGAAAACATATTAAGTGGTGGCAACGACAAGGTATTGGTTACGGATGCCGTTGGAACGGTGGAGTGGATCGACAAGTCGAGCTTTGCTGCCATTGCGGACCAGGTAACCATTACCGGAGCAGGTACTACTTTGGATCCTTTCAAGGTGGAGGACCTGTCCATAGTAACCGCCAAATTGGGTGCCGATGCAGTGACCAATGCAAAATTGGCAGACAACGCGGTTCAGACAGAAAACATATTAAGTGGTGGCAACGACAAGGTATTGGTTACGGATGCCGTTGGAACGGTGGAGTGGATCGACAAGTCGAGCTTTGCCGCTATTGCCGATCAGGTAACGATAACAGGAGCAGGTACTACTTTGGATCCCTTCAAGGTAGAGGACCTTTCTATAGTAACAGCGAAACTTGGTGCCGATGCGGTGACCAATGCTAAATTGGCGGACAATGCGGTCCAGACAGAGAATATATTGAACGGGACCATTTTAACAGAGGATATTTCCTCAGGTGGTAACGACAAGGTTCTGGTTACGGATGCCGTAGGAACGGTGGAGTGGATCGACAAATCCAGCTTTGCTGCCATTGCCGATCAGGTAACGATTACCGGAGCAGGTACTTCTTTGGATCCTTTCAAGGTGGAAGACCTGTCCATAGTAACCGCCAAACTTGGTGCCGATGCGGTTACCAATGCTAAATTGGCGGACAATGCGGTTCAGACAGAGAATATATTAAACGGTACTATCCTTACAGAGGATATTTCTTCAGGTGGTAACGACAAGGTATTGGTTACCGATGCCGTTGGAACGGTTGAGTGGATCGACAAGTCGAGCTTTGCCGCTATTGCCGATCAGGTAACGATTACCGGAGCAGGCACTACTTTGGATCCCTTCAAGGTAGAGGATCTTTCCATAGTAACCGCCAAATTGGGCGCCGATGCGGTTACCAATGCTAAATTGGCGGACGATGCAGTCCAGACAGAGAATATATTGAACGGGACCATTTTAACAGAGGATATTTCTTCAGGAGGCAACGACAAGGTATTGGTTACGGATGCCGTAGGAACGGTGGAGTGGATCGATAAGTCGAGCTTCGCGGCCATTGCCGATCAGGTAACCATTACGGGTGCTGGCACAACCTTGGATCCTTTCAAGGTTGAGGACCTTTCGATAGTAACTGCCAAACTTGGGGCCGACGCGGTTACCAATGCAAAATTGGCGGACAATGCAGTTCAGACAGAAAACATATTAAGTGGTGGCAACGACAAGGTATTGGTTACGGATGCCGTTGGAACGGTTGAGTGGATCGACAAGTCGAGCTTTGCCGCTATTGCCGATCAGGTAACGATTACCGGAGCAGGTACTACTTTGGATCCTTTCAAGGTTGAAGACCTTTCCATAGTAACAGCGAAACTTGGTGCCGATGCGGTTACCAATGCTAAATTGGCGGACAATGCGGTCCAGACAGAAAATATTTTGAACGGTACCATCCTTACAGAGGATATTTCCTCAGGTGGTAACGATAAGGTATTGGTTACGGATGCAGTAGGAACGGTGGAGTGGATCGACAAATCGAGCTTTGCTGCTATTGCGGACCAGGTAACGATTACAGGTGCGGGCACAACCTTGGATCCCTTCAAGGTAGAGGATCTTTCCATAGTAACCGCCAAATTGGGCGCCGATGCGGTTACCAATGCTAAATTGGCCGATGACGCCGTTCAGACAGAAAATATTTTGAACGGTACCATCCTTACAGAGGATATGGCCTCGGGAGGTAACGATAAGGTAATGGTTACCGATGCCGTGGGTACAGTAGAGTGGGTAGACAAATCTGTTTTAAATACAGATGATCAAACATTGAGTATTGCAGGCGATCAATTAAGTATAACTGGCGGTAATACCATTACAGTGCCTACGGCGGATGGAACAGAGACTATTGTAACAGCAGGAAATGATATTAGTGTAAGTGGGAATGGTAGTATTGCTACTCCATATGTGGTTGCTAATACAAGACCTAATATCTTTTATCCTCCTTCCATTGCGGTGGATGCCTCTTCAACAGGCACGGGTAGGACAATTAATCTGCATACTCAATATACGGCTCAGTTTGGATCGCCAATGGTAGCAAGTAATTTAGCCCCAGGGGCCATACCAACCTATGCCAATACTGATCTTTATTACTATGTCACTTTTTATGACAATACAGTGTTTGCCAATGTAAGCGTAGATGAGTTTGGGGTAATGACCTATGATGTTATAGCAACACCAACAGATTATAATTCGCTTATCAACGTAGTATTTGTAGTAAAATAGTTTATATAAACCAACTAGGTACAACAGGAGTTTGAAACCAAAACACATATATAGATTTCTTTTTGTCATCCTTGTAACCATATTCTTTGGTGCTAATAGGGCCAATGCGCAGTTTTTGTTGCAGGCACCCAACAGTACCGATGAACATAATTACAAATGGTATGAGGCTTCCGATACTTCTACAGTTTTGGGTACCGATTTTTTTTACGAGGTAACTTCTTCCGGGATTTATTTTGCAACTTATGACGGGACTCTATGTGGATCTAATGCTACTGGTTATTTTATAGTAACAGATTGCTCGAGTCCGGATAATGAGGTAACAATGGATATATCCAATAATGTAAGTGCCAGTGCCGCCATAAGTTGGTCTCCGGCCGTTAGCGGGGATCAACTTAGGCCTACGGTTATAGCCACACAGAGTGTAGTGCGCTATACCGCCACCGTTACCAAAGCAGGAAACTCCTTTGACTTACCGAATTTTACTGTGGTTTGTTTGCAGCAATCAAGTGTTTTAGTGGGTGATTACATCACCGTTAATGAAGATTCATCTGTGATAGTACCCATTTTTGATAATGATAGCAATTTACCCACTACCGGTATTTTGACCACGTCAAACCCCTTTAACGGGAACGTTCTTATTAATGATAATAGCACACCGAATAATCCATCGGATGATATCATAACTTTTGTTCCAAATCCTAATTACAATGGTCCAAGTACCTTTACCTATACCATTTGTAATTCTTTGGGAGATTGTAGTACAGCTACTGTAGATGTGGACGTACTTCCAATTGTTGATGCTTTTGATGATTCTGTGGCTACCTTGGAAAATATGCCCGTGGATATTGATATTTTGGTAAACGACAATGATATCCCTGTCATGGGAACCATAACTACCACAAGTCCATCCAATGGCAACGTAGTAGTTAATAATAATGGTACCCTTAATGATCTTAGGGATGATACAGTAACATATACTCCCAACAATGGTTATGTGGGCAGTGATCTTTTTACATACACCATATGCGATGATCAGTCAAACTGTAGTTCGGCCAACGTCAATATATTGGTTAATCCACTTGGAATTGTGGATATTGACAGTGATGACGATGGAATTTTGGACAGTTTCGAAGATCTTAATTTGGATGGTGATAATGATCCGTCTACAGATCCAACGGATTCGGATGGTGATGGCATACCCGATTACTTGGATATTGATAGTGATAATGATGGTATCCCGGATAACGTTGAAGCACAAACCACCCTGGGTTATATTCCGCCCAGTGGTGTAGACGCCAACAATAATGGTTTGGACGATGCCTATGAAAACAATGGAAATCTTGGCTTGTTCCCAATAGACACGGACGGGGATAGTTTGCCAGATTACTTGGACGAGGATAGTGATAACGATAATGTTCCGGACAGTATTGAAGGACATGATCATGACCACGACGGAATTCCGGATGTAGTTTATATTGGTTCGGATAAGGATAATGATGGTCTGGATGACGGTTATGAAGGTAGTACAACTATAGACGCGGATGTTAATGATGAAATTAATGATCCTTATAATGATCTACCCAATACCGATGGGGATGATGAAGTAGATTTCAGGGATAACGATGATGACGATGATGGAATACTTACTATAGATGAAGACGAAAACGGGGATGGAAATTACGCCAATGACGATTTTGATGGGGATGGAATACCGAATTATCTGGATTCAGATTTAATTGTACTGGACCAAGGAGTAGAAGTGTTTAATGTGATAACACCAAATAATGATGGTATCCATGATGTCTTGACCATAAGAGGAATTGAAAATTATCCAAACAATACCATCAAAATATATAACCGTTGGGGAGTATTGGTTTATGCCACCAAAGCCTATAATAATGATTCCAACTATTTCGACGGTACTTCTGAAGGCAGGGTAACTGTTGCAAAAGATAATCAATTGCCGGTAGGAACTTATTTCTATATATTGGATTATACCCCATCCGTCGGAGGAAAGATGACGACCCTTACTGGATACATATACATAAACAGATAGATGATGCCAAATCTTATAAAAAATATACTAGATTCCAATCAGTTGTTGTTGTGCCTGTTTGCTGTAGCCATGTTGGTCAGTAACACGGTACAGTCCCAACAGGATGCGCAATATACCCAGTATATGTACAATACGGTAAGTGTAAACCCTGCCTATGCCGGTTCCCGGGGCCATATCAGTATTGCAGCATTACATAGGTCCCAATGGGTAGGTTTGGATGGTGCCCCAACTACCCAGACTTTAAATTTACATTCCCCTATAGGGTATAGGGGAGTAGGTTTGGGTATTTCTATTGTGAACGATAAAATTGGTCCCACTTCCGAAACTTATTTTGACGGAGATTTTTCATACACCATCTATACTTCCCAAGAAGGTAGATTAAGTTTTGGCTTAAAGGCCAGTGCACATATGCTGGATATACGTTTCTCCGAGTTAAATCAGGATTATACAAACCCAGGTGGACCTGACCCCACTTTGCAACAGGATGTAGATAATAAATTCTCCCCCAATATCGGAGCTGGTGTATACTATCATACCGAGAAGTTTTATGCGGGCTTGTCGGTGCCTCGATTTTTACAGACCACACATTTTGATGGCGAAGCTTTGTCTACAGCAAAGGAACAGATGAATTTGTATCTGATAACAGGATATGTGTTCGATTTGAATACCAATTTAAAATTTAAACCTGCCCTTTTAACGAAAATAGTACAAGGTGCCCCTGTGCAAGTGGACGTTTCTGCCAATTTTATGCTCAATGACAAATTTATAGTTGGAGCAGCATATCGCTGGGATGCGGCATTAAGTGCCATGGTAGGTTTCAATATCTCCAATAAATTCCTTATCGGAATGGCTTATGACAAAGAAACTACAGAGTTGGGACAAGCAACCTTTAATGATGGATCCTTTGAGATTATTTTGCGCTACGACTTCATCAAGGAGCTGGGCAATTTAAAATCGCCAAGATTTTTCTAAAAATCCAGTGGGGATTCTATTAAAAGAATTTTTTTCTACAATTTTACTCGAAAATGGCCTTGGGTAACATAGATAGCCCATCCATTTTACTCCCCTATCGTTGGGTTGGCTTCCTGGAAGGCTATTCAATGTTGTGATGAGTATTTTTTTCCTTGGCCCATTTGGTCAATTTTTTTTAATGGGAATGAAGGAAAACCTTCCGAAAGTATTTAATTTTTATGACGCACTTAACCCTTATTTTTAGGGAAAGGTTTTATTTTTACAAAATGGAAGAGGAAAACGTTATTCTTGTTAATGAATCTGATGTTCAAATTGGTCTGATGCCCAAAATGGAAGCCCATGAAAAGGCTTTGCTTCATAGGGCATTTTCTGTTTTTATAATGAATGATAAGGGAGAAACAATGATTCAGCAAAGAGCAGGTCATAAGTATCATTCCCCCCTTTTGTGGACAAATACCTGTTGTAGTCATCAGAGGGAGGGGGAATCCAATATTCAGGCAGGGAAAAGAAGATTGAAAGAAGAAATGGGATTTGAGACCGAACTGAAGGAGTTGTTTTCCTTTATTTATAAGGCTCCCTTTGATAACGGTCTTACGGAACATGAATTTGATCATGTAATGATAGGGCACTACAATGGGGAACCAAATATAAACCCAGATGAGGTGGCGTCATGGAAATGGATGAAACCTGTAGAAATTAGGCAGGATATGCTTACCTACCCTGAGAAATATACAGCTTGGTTCAAAATTATTTTCGATAGGTTTTACAATCATATTTCACAATACAATACAGCTATATGAAAGTTAAGGTAAGTAGAAAAGCTCATTTTAATGCTGCTCACAGGTTGTATAGACCAGACTGGAGTTTTGAAAAAAATGATAATGTTTTTGGGTTATGCAATAACCCAAATTTTCATGGCCATAATTATGAGCTGATAGTAAGTGTTACCGGAGAAATAGATGAGGAAACTGGCTTTGTCATAGATATGAAAGTCCTAAAGGATCTTATAAGGGAAAAAATTGAAAAGCAACTGGACCATAAAAACCTCAATGTGGAGGTGGAATGGTTTAAGGCCGTGAATCCCACTGCAGAAAATATAGTGGTTTATATTTGGAACCAGCTTAGGCCCTTTATTAAGGCTTCAAACGAGTTGGAGGTTGTATTATACGAAACGCCAAGAAATTATGTAACCTTTTCCGGATAGCATAGAACTATAATTATCAAACTCAACTGGAAAAAATTACGAAACTTCCTTCCAAACAGATTAATCAAATTAACAAATAGAATACAAATACCTAATACCAAACAGCATGAAATTATATCCTTTAAAATTCAACCCTATTCTTAAAGAGCGACTTTGGGGCGGTACCAAGTTAAAAGATGTTTTGGGAAAACCCATAGAAAATGACATTACAGGTGAAAGTTGGGAGCTTTCTACAGTGGAAGGAGATGTGTCCATAGTAGCGAACGGTGAATTTTCTGGTAATTCCTTGCAGGATTTGATCAACAACTACCCTGAGGAATTATTGGGAAAAAGCGTTTATGCCCGATTTGGTAAGGAATTTCCTATTCTTATAAAGTTTATAGATGCCAAACAGGATTTGTCCATCCAACTGCATCCCAATGATGAATTGGCCAAAAAACGCCACAATTCTTTCGGAAAAACGGAGATGTGGTATATTATGGACGCGGATAAAGGTGCGGAGTTAATAGTTGGTTTTAACAAAGATGTAACCAAGGATGAATATGCCAAGAGCATTGAGGAGGATACACTATTGGACCTTTTGAACTACGAAAGTGTAAAGGAAGGGGATACTTTTTTTATAAACACTGGTAAGATGCATGCAATCGGTGCTGGAGTTTTGCTGGCAGAGATTCAGCAGACTTCGGATATTACCTATCGTGTCTTCGATTTTAATAGGAGGGACAAGAATGGCAATCTAAGGGAACTACACACCGAATTGGCCCTGGACGCCATAGATTACACTAAGAAAGATGATTTTAAGGTAAAATATTCGGATAAAAAGGATAGTGTGAATAATATGGTATCCTGTCCATATTTTAATACCAATATATTAGAGCTGACCAAGGATTTGGAATTGGATGTTGAAAAAAGGGATTCCTTTACCATCTACATGTGCGTAGGGGGCAAGGCGACAATTTCAAACGAATTTGGCTCCGTATCCATAAAGAAAGGGGAGACCACTTTAGTGCCGGCACAGTCCAAAAAAATAAATATAATAACAACGAGTGCAAAACTTTTGGAGGTTACTATCTGAAAATGATTACTTTTGCAAAAAAATTTTACCAATGGCAAGTATAAAAGATTTAAAGAAAGACATTAATTACGTTTTAGGGGATATTATTGAAGCGGTGTATTTAGTGGAAGCTTCGGGAAATAAGCAAAATTCAAAAGAAGGTAATGCAATAATAGATAATGCAATAGAAGTCTTTGACGAGTTGATCGCGAAAGTAAACCAGAAGTCAGTGGAGAACAGACCGGCCCATTTAAAATCCGTTAAAGCGGAATTGGAAACCAAAGCAGGTTCTTTAATTGAACAACTTAATAAATTAGGGTAGTATTTCCCTAATTAGGTATTTAAAAAGAGGCTGTCTAAAAAGTCAAGACAGCCTCTTTTTTATTCGGGTAGGTATCGGAGAACTATTCTCAAATACGCAAATTATGGAGGGGTTGAAATACTTTTTAGACGCCCTCTTTTTTTTATTGTTGAGTTTCTTTCTTGAGGTTTTCAATATGTTCTTTCAATTCCTTGCCATATTTGGAATTGGCTACATCAACAGAGAGCGTATTGTTTATGGAATCCAAATATTTAAGGTTGGCATCTGCAACTTCCTTTACAGCAATGTAGGGCGCTACATAGGAATCTGCATTGTTCAACGCAAAATTAATGGCATACAGGTATCCTCTCTTGACATTTTTGTCGGACAAATTTTGAAGGGAATCAAAAGCTGAGGAATCACCTAGGGTTTTGGGATCCATACTCAATCTTGCGTATTCCAAATCCTTAGTATTGAACTTGGACATTACTTCCAGATATTCCTTTAGTTTGTCATTACTTTTGGATCCCTCAATTTTTGCATTCAGGTCAAAGGTATTCCAATTAGTGTTAATGGTAATATTTCCGGGTTCTGCAAAGAAGGTGATTCTGTCATTTATGCTATTGTTGTCCTTTTTATCCAAGTATAGGTAGAACAACTCAGGGCTTTCCAATTCTGTGGTAAAGGAAAAATTACCATCCCCATCCACTACAAGCGAATCAACTGTGACCAAGGTAGTGTCCGCAATGTGTTGCAGATATAGGGTCCCCTTTTTCAACCCCTTTACATTTCCGGTAACGGTCATCGTATTTTCAGTGCTACTGTCCCCGCAAGAGGTGATAATTATTGTCAGTAACGCGACCATTATAATTTTCTTCATATTACTTTTTTTGAAGCGCAAATATCATTAAAGTTTATGGAATTTTAAACTTTTGATGCAATTTCCATTAGAATTGTACAAAGTATGGCACCGCCGGTGCCTACCACATAGCCAAAAACTGCCAGTAAAACACCCACTGAGGTCAATGACGGGTGAAATTCCGCAGCTACTACCGGGGCAGAGGCCGCGCCTCCTACGTTGGCCTGACTACCCACTGCAAGAAAGAAATAGGGGGCCTTGATCAATTTGGCAACAACAATCAACAATACAGCGTGAATCGTGATCCATACAAAACCTATGGCAATTAGGCCCGGATTTTCAAAAACCTTGCCTAAATCCATCTTCATTCCAATAGTAGCCACCAAGATATAGATAAATACGCTACCTAATTTACTTGCTCCGGCACCCTCGTAATTCTTTGCTTTGGTAAAGGAGAGCACTATTCCCACTAGGGTCGCTAGAACAACCATCCAAAAGAAACTGGAACCTAAAAATGATAAAAAACTTTTATTATCGCTTACACTTTCATAAGTACTGGTCAAAAATGAACTGATAAAATCCCCAAAGAAGTGTGAAATACCAACCCCTGTAAAGGCAAAGAACAGCATCATCATATAATCCTTTAAAGTGGGGACCCTGGTTATTTTCTCCGTGAATTTTGAAACCTTTATTCTTAGTTCTTCAATAGCTGAGGTATCAGCCTTAAGCCAACGGTCTATTTTTTTGGTTTTTCCCACGCCCAAAAGAATAATAGCCATCCAAACGTTGGCAACCACTATATCAACCAAAACCATTCCCCCATATTTGTCCGGATTGTACTGATAAATTTCGAGCATTGCAGCTTGGTTGGCTCCCCCACCTATCCAACTACCTGCAATAGTGGCCAAACCTCTCCAAATGGCATCAAAATCGTTCCCACCAACGGTTTCGGGAGAGAATATGGAAATTATTAAAATAGCCAATGGCCCGCCAATTATTATCCCAAACGAACCGGTCAGGAACATGATCAACGCCTTAGATCCCAAATTGGCTATGGCTTTAAGATCAATACTTAAGGTCATTAAAATTAAGGCCGCCGGCAGTAAATATCTACTGGCCATAAAATAAAGACTGGAGGTCTCGTCCGATATTAAACCACTACTGGCCAATATGGAGGGCAGTACATAGCACATTAGAACGGCGGGTACTATATTGTAGAATTTACTCCAAAAACCTGTTTTTATGGAAGAGGTGTAAAATATAAATCCCAAACAAAGGGTGAGTAGTCCAAATACAACGGTATCATTGGTAATAATTGGTTCGTTCATATAAAAATCGGTTCAATTGGGCTATACATTTGCGCCAAATATAATCAAATTAAAATATGCTGTTTTATATAATGGGCCACCCCGTCCTCGGAGTTTTTAAGTGCTAGGGCGCTGGCAATATTTTTTACTTCTTCACGGGCATTTGCCACTGCTATTCCACGACCCACATTTTGAAGCATTTCAATATCATTGTAATTGTCACCAAAGGCAATAACGTCGTTTAAACTTTCATGCGCTTCCAGCAGCAGTTTAATAGCGGTTAATTTGGAAACTGATTTTGGGGCAATTTCGATCAAGGTGTCGTTGGAACGATACAGGTTCAGGGTCTGGCTGAAATTCTTCTGAAGTATCGGGAAGAGCCCGTCGGTATTCTCTTTGTTTCCCATCAGCATAATTTTGTGGGCTCCCATTTTTCTATCCCTCCAGTCCTCAATGGTTGCTTGGGTGTCCCTAAACGTGGGAAGGGTTTTGGTATATTTTATTTCTTTTTGTACCCGCTCCGAGTCCATTTCTACATACCATTCACTTTTGGAATATAGGCCCAGCTGAATTCCGACCTTGTTGGCCATGTCATATATGGAGGCTATTTCGTCTATATGGATGTAGGTGGAGAACAATTCTTTTGAACCGTGTAGTATCAAAGCCCCATTGTAACATATAATGGGTTCGTTTTCTATGCCCAGGTTTTTTTGAATATAGGTCATGGACTGCGGCATTCTGGCCGATACCAGTATAATCCTTAAATGATCCTTTATTCTTTTAATTTCCGAAATTGTAAAATCGGAGACATTATCCTTAAAGGTCAATAAAGTGCCGTCCAAATCGGAACATAAAATTTTGAAATCCATAATGGGATATTGGGAATTTGTAGTTTAATAAACTTTTGGTGTTCAAAGATAAAATTTAGCCATAAAAAACGCCATGGATTTTTGGAAATAGTATAACAAACATTGATATCCTTAAAAATCTCGCGATTGATTTGCGTAATTCCGTTAAGCCTTTTTGTTGCCGGTATTAAAATCCTTTGTTTTCTTCTTTTTCGGGTTCTTGAAAAGCCTTTTAAAAAAACCATCCCTTTTTACGGGGTCGCAATCCAGTTGGTTCATCACCGCCGAATTTGGGGTGGGAAATTTGGCCTTAGTCAAGTAGTTGAAAGAATTATCAGCGTTCAATTTCTGCATCCATAGTGCAAAAATTGGCAATGCCGCATTGGCCCCTTGGCCCAAGCTGGTGCTGCTAAAGCCAATTTCATGGTTGTCCAATCCTACCCAGGTTATATTAAGTAGCTTAGGGGTCAAAGCTACAAACCAGGCATCCTTGTTGTTTTGTGTGGTTCCGGTTTTTCCGGCAATGTCGTTCTTAATGCCATATGTAGAACGAATTCGGGCGGCAGTACCGCTATTCACTGTTGCCTTCATCATCTCTAACATGATTTGGCCCGTTTCTTCCGAAAAGGCTCTTTTATCGGCTACAACTGGTTTAAAGGTCTCAATTATGGAGTCCTTTTCGTTGGTAATTCTTTGTATCAAAAATGGGGAGACAGATCTGCCATTGTTCAAAAAACTGGCATAGGCACCAGCTAGTTCATTTATCTTGATCTCGGCTGTGCCCAATGCCAATGATGGCAGCGAGGGCAATTGGGTTTCAATACCCATTTTCCGCGCTTGTTCTATTACAGTGGGAATACCTGTTTTTTCCAATACCTTAACCGCTACGGTATTTACTGAGTTGCTCAAGGCCTCTTCCATGGAGTAATTTAGGTAGGCCTCATCTTTCTTTCCGGAATTGCTGGGAGACCAACCTTCCATATTCTCATAGGCTACCTCCTGGGCCGAAAAGTAGGTGCAGGGAGATATGCCATTTTCAAGGGCAGCAGTATAGACAATAGGCTTAAAAGCAGAGCCTACCTGACGTTTGCTCTGCGAAATATGATCGTATTTAAAGTGTTTGAAATTAATTCCGCCCAACCATGTTTTAACGGCCCCGGTTTTGGGATCCATGGATAGGGAACCGGTATTTAAGAATTTAAGATAGTGCAATAAACTATCTATGGTGCTGGCAGAGCGAATTTCATCCGTATTCCAATCTATCAAATGCATTTCTTTTTTGAGGTTCATCGAGTCCATTATTGCTTTCTCGTTGAGCCCTGCATTCTTCCATTTTTTGTAAGGCTCTGAACTTTGTATAATTTTATTAATAAGCTTTTGGTCCCTTATCCAAGGCGCTCGCTTGCCATAGCCTTTTTCAAAGCTGTTTTGAAGTGCTTTCATATGCTGCCCCATTGCTTCTTCAGCCAATAGCTGCATTTTGGAATCCAATGTAGTATAAATTTTAAGTCCGGAAGTATAAATATTGTAATCCAGTCCCTTCTCCCTTTGCGCTTTGGCCCAACTAAGCATTTGTTTTCTTACCTCTTCCCTAAAATAGGGAGCTAAGCCCTCATTGTAATCGTAATCCCTATAATCAAGTTGTAATGGAAGAAGTTTAAGGCTATCTGCCGCCTTTTGTGATATAAAATTATTGGAATACATGGACTGCAATACCAAATTACGCCTGGTTGTACTGTTTTTTGGAAAAACACGGGGATTATAACTATAGGTAGCCTTTAACATGCCTACAAGTGTGGCACTTTCTTGCAGCTCAAGTTCCTTAGCCGATTTATTGAAGAACTTTAAGGAAGCACTTTCTATTCCGAAAGTGTTATCGCCAAATGAAACGGTATTCAAATAAAGCATCAGAATCTCCTCCTTGGAGTACATGGATTCCAGCCGGGACGCGATTATCATTTCCTTAAATTTCGATATGGCCAGATTTAATTTTCCAGATTTTTCCCTGGGATATAAATTCTTGGCAAGTTGTTGGCTAATGGTGCTGCCACCCCCAGCCGATTGATCCTGCATCAGTATGGTTTTAAAAGCCACCCGGACTAGACTCTTGTAATCTATTCCTGAATGATCATAAAAACGTTCATCTTCAATGGCTATCAAAGCCTCTATTAAATTTTTGGGTACCGACTCATATGTTATGGGCTGCCTGTCAAACAGAAAATATTTACCTATAAGAACACTGTCTGCCGAATAGACTTCGGAAGCTCTTTGGTAATTGAAATCCGAAAGTTCCTGCTTGCCGGGAAGTTTTCCCCAGGCTCCCATATATATACTTAATATCAATAATAATATAATACCCCCTGTTGCCGTACAGGTGATTATGCCAAATCTTAAATATGGATTTTTTATTTTATTGAACATCAATTTTTATAATTAGGTGCTGCAAGATCAAATTAATAAATCAAATAAGGACTCATCTTAACAATACCTTAAATTGCAATGTCTTATTTTTGGAGGCCTTTTTCAAGCGGATAAATATAATATTTAGTTGTTTAAATGGTAAGGGCTATCTCTTTACATTTTAACTCAGAAGATAAATAACTGACTTGAAAGGTATACTAATAAAACAGTAAAATTCAGATGAAAATATTAATTGCACTTTGTTTTCTATTGGTTCAACTTGGTTACGGTATGGACATGGAATGGTCCAAGACCGGACACCGTACTATTGGGGAGGTTGCGCAGAAGCATTTGTCCCGAAAGACAAAAAACGCCTTAAAGAAACTTTTAAATGGGCAAAGTCTGGCTTTGGTTTCAAATTATGCAGATGAAATAAAGGCCGATCGAAGCTTTTCCAAGTTTGGCCCTTGGCATTATGTAAATTATCCGGCCGATAAAAAATACACTGAGGTTACACCTAGTGAAGAGGGGGATATAATCATTGGAATTGAAAAATGTATAGAAATAATTAAGGATAGGAATACCAAGGAAGAGGATAGGGTATTTTACTTAAAAATGTTGGTTCATTTAATAGGGGACCTTCACCAACCTATGCATGTGGGCAGGTTGGAGGATAAAGGGGGCAATGATATCCAATTGCAATGGTTTGGAAGAGGTACCAATCTCCATAGGTTGTGGGACTCCAATATGATAGATGACTACGGTATGAGTTATTCGGAATTGGCAAATAATTTACCGGAGCTGACCAAGGGGCAAATTAAATTTATACAACAGGGTAATATATATGACTGGGTGGAGGAATCCCAGGAAATAGCCAACGACCTTTATGATTCTGTAGAAATAGGTGAAAAATTGGGTTATGCCTATGGTTATAAGTACTGGGCTACCTTAGAGAAACAACTACAAAAGGGGGGGCTGCGTTTGGCCAAGGTATTGAACGAGTTATTTTCTTAAGTAATTCGTGTAAATACTATAATAAAGTAACAGAGCTGTTATCCTAATTGGTAAACCTCGGAGTTAGGTATTATCTATAGCTATAGTCTGCTTATGATCAGTAGTTTATAGTGTTGTTGATTTTCTTGGGCCTATTATCGAAAAAAACATAGCTTTTGACCAATATTTATATTATTTGGCAAAGAAATTGAGTTATTATTATTGAAGTTGGGTGTGAGGAGACTAACGTAAATGCCTGGTAGGTTAGGGGCAGTATCCAACGGAAATAACAAAGGCATAAAAAAATCGGTTTTCGCAACCGATTTTTTTATTTAATGACCCTAAAGGTAATATTGATTCTTTCCTGTACAGTTTTGGCGGTTTTTGGAACTTGGTGGTACCAACAATGCTGGGTTTCACCTTTCATAAGTAGTAAACTTCCGTGTACCAATAATAATTTTTGCTTTAAATCCTTTTTTAATTTATGCTTTAGGTGAAAGTATCGTTCCTGTCCAAGGCTTATCGATGCAATTATGGGATTTTTACCCAAAGTCTTCTCGTCATCTGCATGCCAACCATTGCTATCTCTGCCATTTCTATAGAGATTTAACAAACAACTTGTAAAGCGTACATCTATTTCCATTTGTAGCTTATTCCTTAATTCCAGTAATTCAGCTGTAAACGTATGGGGTTGCATTGTAATATTGGAATAGGAATAGGGTCTGCTGTTGTCCCCAAATAGGGCGGTCAACCTAGGCTGCGGGTATGTTTTGCCAAATACTGTAATCTCATCCTGCTGCCAAGGGGTTGTTTCCTTAAGTGCCTTAAAATAATGATTCGCTTCAGCTGTACTTAAAAAGGCGGGATAATATACAATATCACTATCAGGAAGTTGAAGTTCTAATTTATTGGTAAATAAAGGTTTCACGACTGAAGTACACTTTTCAGCTCGTTTCTATACTCGGACGGATTCTGACCTGTAAAAGCTTTAAAGGACTTGTTGAAATGTGAGAAATTGTTGAACCCACTTTCAAAACATACCTCTGTTATACTAATGGGCTTTTCTGCCAATAATTTTGAGGCATGTACCAATCTACATTCATTAACAAACTGAACAAAAGTCTTATTTGTTATTTTTTTAAAGTATCTGCAGAACGACGGTACTGTCATACTCACCAAATCAGAAATCTCTTCCAAGGTTATTTCCTCCTTAAAGTTTGTCTTTACATAATTGAAGACAATATTTATCCTGTCATTATCTTTTACTTCTGTTTGAAGTGAAAAGCCTTGGGCGTTCAGTACTTGATATTCCTTGGAGTTGCCCAGTTCATTTAGGATGTTTAGAATGGAAAGCAGACGTTGAAAATCTGTCTGATATTCCATGATTTCGATTTTTTCACCAATTTTTTTCTTGGTACTGCCTGTGAAGGCCACACCACCACTTGCAATTTGGAAAAGGCTTTGTATTTTTCTCATCTCCGGAATGTTGAAAAAGTCGTTGCCCAAAAAATCCTGTTTCATTTGCACCACGCTTTCACTTTTATTGCCTGTAAGCACATCCGTGAATCCGCAGTGTGGAAGATTAGATCCGATCAAAATCAGATCGCCATCGGTATAATAGGAAACGTGGCTTCCGATTTGTCGCTTTCCGGAACCCCCATTAACATAAACCAGTTCAATTTCAGGGTGATAATGCCAAACCCCTACTTTATTAGGGTTGTGTTCATCAAATTGTTGATAGGTATAAGAATGACCGAAATCGGGTTCTATTACCTCAAATGCAGGTTTAGGTATCATATGATAATTTCATTAGGTATAGTAAAGATACTATAGCTATTTTGGACAATTCTGTGCAAATTTAACCTAAATGTGTCTAAAATTAACCCCTTAACATTTATTTAATATTGCATGATGGTAAAATAGAATAGAAACTGGAGAATTCTGGAGTAGTGGGAAGGGAATTCCTGCTCTACATTTGTCATATAAATGATTTATTAATATTAAATCCTAAATGTTATGAAAGCAGTTTTAAAATTAACAGCAATGGCAGCCTTATTACTTAGTAGTACTATAGCAATGGCCAACGACCCAGGAATGTATTTGACAACAGTTAAAGAAGCAAAAAGATTGGTTCTTAAATTAAATAAGCAAACTGAATCTTCTATTTTGACTTTGACCGATACGGAGAAGCATCAAATATTCATGGAGAATATTAAGGAAGACGAGGATTACACTAAAAAGTTCGACTTGTCAAAATTGGAAGAAGGTCTTTACTATTTAAAGATGGAAAGCCTTATCAGGACTGTGGAGTTTACTATTAGTGTTGAGGATTCCGAGGTAAATGTTATAGCTCGTGACGAGATAACAAAACCATTCTTCAGAAAAAATGGTAATGTAATTTATTTAAATTACTTGAACCAAAAGCTAAGCCCTGTAGTTATTAATGTGGTAGACAGTTCCAACAGGGTTGTCTTTACTCAAAAATTTGATAAAGAATTGGTTGTAGGAAAGGTTTTCAACTTTACCAATGCTGTAAAAGATGAGTATACAGTATCTGTAAGCGAAGGTGCCAATACTTACTACGAAACTATTTCGGTGAATTAATGTCTTAAAAAGTAAATATTATTAAAAGTAAAAAATAGGGGCCGATCGGCCCCTATTTTATTTCCTGCTCAACGTATTTTTTAAGTCGATCTCTTTTGTATTCGGGTAGCGAAGGGTTGTTTATCGCTTTTTGAAGCAGCACAGGGTCTTTTTGCTTTGCAAGAATTATTTGAAAGCATTCCTTTACGGTTAGGGTGTTTTCGGATTTTTCCTGCAGTATAAGTTCATCTCCATTTTTTACCTCGCCTTCCTCCAAAATACGAACGTAGGTCCCGGAATACCCATAATCTATGAATTCCTTTAATATTTTGGCATTGCCAAAGCGAACACCAAGTTTGTAACAGGGTTCCCTGGGTTGTGAGACCTGAACCACAGCGTTGCCAATTTTATAGATATCGCCTATTCTCATAATAGATTCATCCAAACCTTCAACGGTAAGATTTTCTCCGAACATTCCCCAATCCCAATTTAATTCAGGATATATTCCTTTCCAATACGGGTAGTGATCTGAAGCAAATAGATAACAGGCTTTATTGATTCCTGCATGATGCTCCCTGTCTATAACCGTGTCCTTATGAACATCAATTTTGCCTAGAAAAAGAGGTTCGTCCGTAGGATATTTAAATATCCCTGTTTGCTCCTCCCTTCCATTCCAAAGAAAGGTGGTGGCTTTTCCGATATTTGTGGAGATGATTTTCATAGTATAAAGATAGAAATACCCCAAATATAATAATGATGTTTGAATGTATTGATATCAAAATTTTATCTAAATCCTTGGCAAGCCAATTGGTTAAATTACAATATATTATCGTACTAGGGCCATGCATAAGGCATCGCATTCATGGAATGGCTACTCTGATATATAGTAAATTTACAGCTCCAAATATAAATAAGCCCAGTACATAAGGGCAAATTGAAGTGGGATTCTTAGAATTAGGATCCATTTTGGGATTCCTGCCGACTCTTTTTCGCCCTTTAGCATATAAAAGTGGACCAATAGGAATACGGCAAGCATTAAAATGATGCCAATGACAGCAATGTTTTTAGTAGCAGGCAAGCACAGTCCCAGACCTAAAACAATTTCCGCCAGGCCACTGAGGTAAACCAGGAGTTTATGATTTGGCAAATACCTAGGCATTATTCTCAAATATATTTTTGGAACAATAAAATGCATAATACCGGCAATGACATAAATTGATCCTAAAAGGTAAAGGTGCCAGGGGTAGTCCATTTGGTAAAGATATAAATAAAAAAAGCTGAATTACACTAGGCAATTCAGCTTCTTACAATTAATGTTAAAAATGATTACTTCACCATTTCATAACTTCTCTTAATGAACTTGGTGAGTTCTTCACCTTTCAATAGTCCTTTGGACAAACGTGCCAGATCCAAGGATTGGTTAATAAGTCGCTCCTTCTTTTTGGCAGTTTTGGTATTTAAAATTTCAGAAACCAATTCATGGTTGGTGTTCACTACCAAATTATACATTTCCGGCATATTTCCCATGCCGAACATTCCACCACCGCCTGTTTGCTGCATTTCTTTCATACGTCGCATAAACTCTGGCTCTGTAATGATGAACGGAGAGGAGTTGCTATCCATGGCTTCCAATTGAATGGTATAGCTTTTATTATTGATAGTAGTTTCGATATCTTTTTTTAGGGACTCTTTTTCTTCATCGGACAACTTGGATATTTGGGTGTCTTCTTTTTTGATGAGATTGTCCAAATGATCTGCATCCACTCGTGCAAAGGAAATTTTCTCCTTGGAGGTTTCCAGTTTTTGCATTAAGTGCGATACTATAGGCGAATCCAACAATAATACCTCAAAGCCTTTGGCCTTGGCAGCCTCTATATAACTGTGCTGTTCTTCCTTGTTAGAGGCATAAAGTATTACTAATTTATCGTCCTTGTCCGTTTGATTCGGCTTTAATTTTTCCTGTAATTCTTCAAAAGTATAATAGGCGCCGTCTACAGTTGGATATAGAGCAAATTTGTCCGCTTTTTCAAAGAACTTGTCTTCAGAAAGCATTCCGTATTCAATGACGATTTTGATATCGTTCCATTTTGCTTCAAAGTCTTCCCTGCTATTTTTAAACAAGGAGCTTAATTTATCGGCCACTTTACGGGTGATATAGGTCGAAATTTTCTTGACCGCTCCATCGGCCTGTAAATAAGATCTACTCACGTTCAATGGAATATCCGGAGAATCTATAACCCCTCTCAGCATGGTCAAAAACTCAGGTACGATTCCTTCCACATTGTCAGTGACAAAAACCTGGTTTTGGTATAATTGAATCCTATCCTTTTGGGTGTTTAAATCATTGGTCAATTTTGGGAAATACAAAATCCCGGTCAGATTAAAAGGATAATCTACGTTTAAGTGTATGTGGAACAAAGGCTCCTCAAATTGCATAGGGTAGAGTTCCCTATAGAATCCTTTATAATCTTCATCCTTTAATTCTGTTGGCTGTTTGGTCCAAGCAGGATTGGGATTGTTAATTATGTTGTCTACCTCCTTTGTAGGGGCAGGATCTTCCTCTTTGGCGCCTTCCGGTTTTGGAAGTGTCTCCGTTGTAGTCCCAAACTTAATAGGGATAGGCATAAACTTGTTGTACTTTCTAAGCAAGGTGCCAATTTTACCCTCTTCCAAAAATTCTGTGGAATCCTCCGCGATGTGGAGAATTATTTCTGTACCGCGGGTAGTTTTCTTCGCTTTTTTTAGGGTGAAATTAGGCGATCCATCACAGGTCCAATGTGCTGCCGGCTCATCTTTATAGCTCTTGGTGATAATTTCTACTTTAGCAGCAACCATGAAGGCGGAATAGAACCCTAGTCCAAAATGTCCAATAATACCTGAGTCTTTGGCAGAATCCTTGTATTTGTCCAAGAATTCTTCGGCCCCTGAAAATGCAATTTCATTGATGTATTTCTGTACTTCCTCCTCGGTCATTCCTACACCTTGGTCAATGATATGTATTTTCTTTCCTTCCTTATCTATCTTTACCTCAATAAGTGGATTTCCATATTCTACCTTGGCTTCCCCAATAGTAGTAAGGTGCTTTAGTTTTAAAGTCGCATCTGTTGCGTTTGAAATAAGCTCCCGTAAAAATATTTCATGGTCGCTGTATAAGAATTTTTTTATGAGCGGAAATATGTTCTCTACGGAAACATTGATCTTGCCTGTGGCCATACTTCTAGTTTTTTTTAGTTTAACGACTTAACACTGTCAAAAAAAATACCATTTTTGGAGGATGTGACAAACTGACATTTTTTAGGGGTTTAAAATGCTCCTAATGTCATTGTGTGTATTGAAATTCCTCCAATGGCCGTATGACCAATATCATCATATGCGTATATATTTTTATTTAAATTGGATGTAACTAAATTTATTTCTCATATTTTAGATTTTATAATAGAAAAAGAAGGGGGCAGAGGCTTCCCAAAAACTTAATTTTCTTACAGATGTTCAATTCAAAAATTACTGGTCTAGGTTACTATGTACCTAAAAATGTGGTTACCAACGATGATTTGTCGAAAATGATGGACACCAATGATGCTTGGATTCAGGAGCGGACAGGTATTCAGGAAAGAAGGCATGTGATAAAAGGTGATGGGGATACCACTACTACTATGGGGGTGAAGGCTGCAAAAATTGCTATAGAGCGCTCTGGATTAGATAAAGATGATATAGACTTTATCGTTTTTGCCACCTTGAGTCCCGATTATTATTTTCCTGGTCCAGGGGTCTTGGTACAAAGGGATTTGGATATAAAGACGGTAGGTGCCTTGGATGTACGTAACCAATGTTCGGGCTTTATATATGCCTTGTCTGTTGCAGATCAATTTATAAAAACAGGGATGTATAAAAATGTTTTGGTAATCGGATCGGAACTACATTCCCACGGACTTGATATGACTACCAGGGGTAGGGGAGTTTCAGTTATTTTTGGTGATGGTGCCGGAGCTGCAATAGTCAGCAGGGAGGAAGATAGCAAAAAAGGTATTCTTTCCACCCACCTGCATTCCGAAGGACAACACGCAGAGGAATTGTCACTTATAGCACCAGGAATGGGAAAACGCTGGGTGAATGACATTTTGGAGGATAATGATCCCAACGATGAGTCTTATTTGCCATATATGAACGGCCCCTTTGTTTTTAAGAACGCCGTGGTCCGTTTCAGTGAAGTAATAATAGAAGGCTTAAAAGCTAATAAATTGGAAGCTAAGGATATAAACATGTTGGTGCCCCATCAAGCTAATCTACGGATATCCCAGTATATTCAAAATAAGTTTGGTTTAGGGGATGATCAGGTGTTCAATAATATTATGAAATATGGGAATACCACGGCAGCCTCTATACCCATTGCTTTGACCGAAGCCTGGGAGCAGGGAAAAATTAAGTCTGGAGATTTGGTAGTGCTCGCCGCCTTTGGAAGCGGATTTACTTGGGGCAGCGCCATAATAAGATGGTAAGGAAAAAAGATTTATAGTGTAATAAAAACAAAACCCGGAACAAATGTTCCGGGTTTCTTTCATTGATAGACTATACTAAACACTAACCATTAACTATAAATATATAGCGTTATCAATGACCAAAATTTTATGTTCACCTTAAAGTACGAATAATCTATTACCTGCTTACAAGTATTAACACACTTTAACTACAAAATAGTAGAGCGTTAACAACAAATAGTAGGGTGTCGTTCCTTTTGGATAATAAGCCAATAAATTCTAATTGCATTGCGGCGATAGGACTGGGGGAACTATGCCTAGGACAAAATAAGGGTTAAATATTTTATTATCAAAATATACCACTCATAACTTTATCTTAATTTTCTTAAAAGTCACTTTGAATATAATGGATCCAATGCTTTGGATAATATTTGCGAGAGGGCATAACATTAAAAATGTGTTTTGCTGTGGATATTTAACCTACTGTAAATCAATAAATAATATGTTTTTTTCTTTAATACTTTTTAAATAAGTGCATCACATCTTTAAAAGTAAGGCGTTTTTATATGTGGATTTTAGGATTGAAAATTAATTGTTATGGACAAAGCGGGTATCTCGATAAAAGGTTATTTGCTTCGGTAAATGGTAAGCGGTCAATGGGAAGGGAATAGTATTACATTATTAATTGGTAGGGAATGGAATTTGCCAACGTCTAATTGGCAGGGAAAATTCATAAATGTAATCCTGTATATTGTTTTATTGTTGAACCTTTACAATATGGTTTGCTAAGCGCTTGGAATTTACTTTTGGGGGAATACCTTAATATAATGGTATAAAATTGTAATTTTGTGGATATGGAATTTTCATCTAAATTATTGGAAAATGCGGTCTATGAGATGTCCCAATTACCGGGTATTGGTAAACGTACGGCGCTCAGATTGGTGCTGCATCTCTTAAAACAGCCCAAGGAGCAAACTACCAGACTGGCCAATTCGTTGTTGAATTTAAAGGATAATATCAAATTCTGTAAAAATTGCCATAATATTTCCGATGTAGAGGTTTGTGAAATTTGTTCAAACCCGCGGAGGGATGAAAGTCTTGTGTGTGTGGTGGAGGATATTAGGGATGTGATGGCCATTGAAAATACAGGTCAGTTTTTAGGGTTGTACCATGTCCTGGGCGGGAAAATTTCTCCTATGGAAGGTGTTGGGCCCCAAGATTTAACCATTTACTCTTTGGTGGACAAAGTAAAGCAAGGGAAGATAAAAGAATTGATATTCGCCTTAAGTTCCACTATGGAGGGAGATACCACCAATTTTTACATATACAGGCAATTAGAGGGGTTGGGCGTAAAAACATCGACCATTGCCAGGGGTATCGCAGTAGGGGATGAACTGGAATATGCGGATGAGGTGACTTTGGGTAGGAGTATTCTCAATAGAATTCCGTTTGAAAATTCGTTAAAAGTGTAATTGTCATCAGTAAAAATCATGAATAAAAGTCAAAAAAATGCTCTTTTATTTGTTATTTTTGCAAA
Organism: Arenibacter algicola; assembly: GCF_000733925.1. NCBI lineage: Bacteria > Pseudomonadati > Bacteroidota > Flavobacteriia > Flavobacteriales > Flavobacteriaceae > Arenibacter > Arenibacter algicola. Next base: position 1,287,224 of record NZ_JPOO01000003.1, on the reverse strand, counting down.
TTATTAATCATTATAAGTGTATTAAATAAGGATATGTCAAAGTTTGAGCTAAAATTACCACAAATGGGAGAAAGTGTTGCGGAGGCTACACTTACCTCATGGCTGAAGGAAGTTGGCGATACCATAGAAATGGATGAAGCTGTTTTTGAAATTGCCACGGATAAGGTAGATTCCGAAGTTCCCAGCGAGGTAGATGGCATTTTGATTGAGAAATTATTCAATATAGATGATGTTGTAAAGGTGGGCCAGACCGTCGCAATTATAGAAATAAACGGAAGTAGTTATGAGTCCGATCATGATCATGACAGCCATGTTGCCACTGTAAAAGATGATGCTCCCAACAAAGCGTCCGAGGAATTGGAGATCGCGGTTTTGAGTGCCAAGGAAAGTACTGCCGCTCCCGTAATAGACTATAGTGGAGCTGATAGGTTTTATTCCCCATTGGTGAAAAATATAGCGAAGCAGGAAGGAATTACCTTGGCAGAGTTGGATACCATAAGTGGTACTGGAAGTGAAGGCAGGGTGACCAAAAATGATATTTTGGATTATGTTGCCTCGGTAAAATCAGGTGGAGGACAACCTTTTGAGGAAAAAAAGGAGGAGGATGTAATGCCTGTGGTCGAAAAAGTAGAGCAGGTAGCCAAACCAGTTCCTAGTAATAAAGAGGAAGCTAAGCGGGAGGAGGTTAAACCGACTGTGGAGAAGGAGCAGCCCAGCAATGGGGACGAGCATATCCCTTTGACCCGTATGGGCAAATTGATAGTTCAGCATATGACCGCAAGTGTCAATACCTCTGCCCATGTGCAAAGTTTTGTAGAGGTAGATGTGACCAACGTAGTCAATTGGAGAAATAAAGTCAAGGATACCTTTGAGAAAAGGGAAGGCGAGAAGCTTACTTTTACCCCCATCTTTATGGAGGCTGTGGCCAAAGCATTGAAAAAGTATCCTATGGTCAATATATCCCTGGACGGAGATACCATCATAAAGAAAAAAAATATTAATATTGGAATGGCTGCGGCCTTGGCCGATGGAAATTTGATTGTTCCGGTGATTAAAAATGCCGATCAGTTAAACCTGGTGGGCATGGCAAAGGCAGTAAACGATTTAGCCAAAAGGGCCAGGAACAATGCGTTAAAACCAGATGAGGTAAAGGACGGCACCTATACCGTAACCAATGTTGGTACCTTTGGCAGCGTTTTTGGCACGCCAATTATCAATCAGCCCCAAGTGGGCATCTTGGCCTTGGGGGCGATACGTAAAATGCCGGCCGTAGTAGAAACCAAGGAAGGCGACTTTATTGCTATCAGGAGTAAGATGTACTTGTCCCATAGTTATGATCATAGGGTAGTGAACGGGGCCTTGGGCGGAATGTTTGTAAAGGCCGTTGCCGATTACCTGGAGGCTTGGGATGTGAATAGGGAGGTTTAGTAAATCTTTCCTGTTTTGATTCAGGGTTTGTTGGGATGGTCTGGAGTCTGCATTTTTAATTCGGGCAGTATTTGTGGATTTCCTAGCGACTTTAAGGATTTTTTGCAATTTATGGGTCTATTTTTAGTCAATACCTCTGTAAAAACTATATTTGCATAAAGAACCTACAACATGCAATTAAAGCTTACAAGGCCAATTTGTTTTTTCGATTTGGAGACCACAGGAACTAATGTTGCCAAAGATAGAATAGTGGAAATAGCTATTTTAAAAGTGTTTCCAAATGGAAATAAGGAGAGCAGGACATGGTTGGTTAATCCAGAAATGGAAATCCCTGCACAAGTTGTCGCTATTCATGGCATTTCTAATGAGAAAGTGGCCAACGAACCTACATTTAAACAGCTTTCCAAGGAAATTTACAAAATGATCAAGGATAGTGATTTGGGAGGCTACAATTCGGATAGATTTGATATTCCACTTTTGGCGGAAGAGATGCTTAGGGCCGAAATAGATTTTGATATGAAAAATACCGTTTCTGTGGACGTGCAGACCATTTTTCATAAAATGGAGAAAAGAACTTTGGAGGCGGCCTATAAATTTTATTGCGATAAAAATCTCATTGATGCCCATAGTGCAGAGGCGGATACCTTGGCTACCTATGAAGTGCTATTATCACAATTGGACCGTTATCCCGAATTGGAAAACAATATTAAGAAGCTTTCGGAATTCACAACCAGAAAGCAATCGGTTGATTTTGCTGGTTTTATTGTTTTGGATGAAGAAGGGGAGGAGATTTTCTCCTTTGGAAAGCATAAGGGCAAAAAAGTACATGCAGTTTTGGAAAATGAACCTGGTTATTTTGGCTGGATATTGAACGCCGATTTTCCGTTGTATACAAAAAAGGTTTTGACCCAAATAAAATTGAGCAAGTTGAACAATAAACTGGGCTAAGGGCTCTTGAAGAATGTGATTATTTCTTGTTGAAAGAGTTATTTTATTTAAGATACTTGCTAGATTTAAATTCCAAAGCTACTTGCTAAACATTTCTATATAAAATGAAGATTATTTGTATTGGTCGCAACTATGTGGATCACATAAAGGAATTGAATAACGAGAGGCCTACAGATCCGGTTTTGTTTATTAAGCCGGACTCCGCAGTTTTGCCAAAAGAACAGGATTTCTATATACCTGAGTTTTCCAAGGACCTACACTATGAAGTGGAAGTGTTGGTGAAAATAAAAAAAGTAGGTAAGCATATAGATCCCCAGTTTTCCCATACCTATTATGATGAAATTGGTTTGGGAATCGACTTTACGGCCAGGGATCTTCAATCCCAATTGAAGGAAAAAGGACTGCCTTGGGAAAAGGCCAAGGGTTTTGATGGGTCCGCGGTAATAGGCAAATGGTTGCCAAAATCCCGTTTTAATGATGTAAATGATTTAAACTTTCAACTTAAAAAGAACAATGAGGTTGTTCAGCAAGGGAATACGAGTTTAATGCTTTGGAAGATAGATGAAATAATTTCCTATGTATCCCGTTTTTTTACGTTGAAAAAAGGAGACATTATTTTTACAGGTACCCCAGCCGGTGTTGGTAGAATAAGTGCAAATGATTATCTTTCGGGTACTTTGGAGAATGAACAAATGTTCTCATTAAATATAAAATAGATGATTTACAGTCTGGACAAGATAAATGAAATGGCAGATGGTGATGATGAATTCATTAAATCTGTCGTTGCCGTTTTTTTGGAAGAAGTTCCCCAGGATTTGGATGAACTTGAGAAAGCCTTAGGGGTTAAAAATTATGATAGTGTATATAAATTGGCGCATAAAATTAAACCTAATGTAGACTTGCTGGGCATGGAGCAAACCCGCGCAATAGCACTTCAGATAGAAACTTTGGGAAAAAAGGAAGAAAACACGGAAGAAATCGAGCGATTGGTGCCATTACTTAAAAAGGACGTCGATCAAGTGGTTTCAGAATTGAAAAATGATTTTAAGATTTAATGTTTGCCGAAATCATAACTATTGGCGATGAGATTCTCATTGGTCAAATTATAGATACAAATTCTGCCTTCATTGCCCAAGAACTAAATAAGATTGGGGTTTCCGTGTACCAGATATCTTCGGTACAGGATGAAAGGCTGCATATTCTGGAAGCTCTGCAGGAAGCGGAGGCCAGGGCGGACGTTATTATAATGACGGGTGGACTGGGACCAACCAAAGATGATATCACCAAACATACGCTATGCGAGTATTTCAATGATACTTTGGTGGAAAACAAGGAAGTCTTGGCCCATGTAGAGGCTATCTTTAAAAAACATCTTGGAATACCTTTGTTAGAGGTCAATAAAAATCAGGCTTTGGTACCGTCCAAAGCAGATGTGCTCCATAATGAATATGGTACTGCACCTGGGATGTGGATAAAAAGAGAAGGAAAGGTATTTGTTTCATTACCTGGTGTGCCTTTCGAGATGAAGAATCTAATAAATACCAAGGTACTTCCAAGAATTATACAAGAGTTTAAGCGTCCATATATTGTACATAAGACCATCATTACCTATGGTATAGGCGAAAGTTCACTGGCGGATAGGATATCCTCTGTAGAGGACAACCTTCCCGGTATGGTGAAATTGGCCTATCTGCCTAGTCTTGGCTCCGTTAGGCTAAGGCTTTCGGCAAAAGGAAACGACAGTGAGCAGTTAAATGCCTTGGTCGATATAGAAGCTGAAAAAATTAGAAATCTCTTGGGCGACCTTGTCCTTGGTGAGGCAGGGGATGAGCCTGTAGAATCTGTAATTGCCCAATTATTGACCAAAAAGGGAATGACCTTGGGTACGGCCGAGAGTTGTACAGGTGGTAAGATAGCCGAACAGATAACTAGTATACCGGGTGCATCGGCTTATTTTAAGGGGAGTATAGTGAGTTATGCTACCGAAACCAAAATAGAGGTGCTTAAAGTGTCGAAGACGATAATTGATGAGTTTTCTGTAGTTAGTGCGGAGGTTGCCGTTGAAATGGCCACCAATTTGCGAAAAATATTAAAGACGGATTTTGCCATAGCCACCACAGGTAACGCAGGTCCTACAAAAGGTGACTCGGATGCAGAGGTGGGGACCGTGTTTATAGCCATCGTTTCCCCTAAAGCTACGGTGGTAGAAAAATATCGTATGGGAAGTCAGCGCGAAAGAATTGTGCAAAAGTCTGTAAATAAGGCTTTTGAAATGCTTCAAAAAGAAATTTTAAAATTCTGACAAAGAATTTTGTCCGTCCCATAAAATTAATTTAAATTTGCACCCTGTTTATAACAAAATAAAAGTAGAGAGATGTCAAAAGTTTGTGATGTTACTGGAAAGAGAGCCATGTTTGGGAACAATGTGTCCTTCTCGATTAATAAAACCAGAAGAAGATTTGATGTAAATCTTTCTAAAAAGCGTTTCTATATTCCAGAAGAAGATCGTTGGGTAACCTTAAAGGTTTCCGCTAAGGCTCTAAAGAGTATTAATAAAAAAGGAATTTCCGTTGTTTTAAAGGAAGCAAAGGAAAAAGGGTTAATTAAATAATCCTGAAATACTAAGATAATAATGGCAAAGAAAGGTAACAGAATTCAGGTTATTTTGGAATGTACAGAGCATAAGGAATCTGGCATGCCAGGTACTTCAAGGTACATAACCACTAAGAACAAAAAGAACACTCCAGATAGGATGGAAATTAAAAAATTCAATCCTATTCTAAAGAGAATGACAGTTCATAAAGAAATTAAATAATACGTCATGGCAAAGAAAACGGTAGCGAGTTTACAAACAAGTTCAAAAAGATTGACCAAGGCCATTAAAATGGTAAAGTCTCCTAAAACAGGGGCTTACACTTTTATGGAGTCTGTAATGAGCCCAGAAATGGTAAACGACTGGTTGAAAAAAAATTAATAACCTAAATTTATTGGTTATAAAGCTACTTTCTGATGAAAGTAGCTTTTTTATTTTTATATCTTTGATGAAAAGGAACATGCCAAAAATATGAGTTTATTTAAGAAAATATTTTCCACGCAAAAAAAGGAATCTTTGGACAAGGGTCTGGAAAAGACCAAGACCAATTTTTTATCCAAACTTAGTAAGGCGGTAGTTGGAAAATCTAAGGTAGATGATGATGTTTTGGATAATTTGGAGGAAATATTGGTTTCCTCGGATGTGGGTGTAAATACCACCTTAAAGATTATAGACCGGATAGAGGCCCGTGTATCCAAGGATAAGTACTTGGGGGTAGACGAACTTAATGCAATATTGAGGGAGGAAATTGCAGGATTGCTTTCCGAAACCAATTTTGGCAGTGAAACCGAATTTACGGTACCATTGGTGAGAAAACCTTACGTTATCATGGTGGTCGGGGTGAACGGTGTAGGTAAGACAACCACAATTGGTAAATTGGCATATCAATTTAAAAAACAAGGTTTAAAGGTAGTGCTCGGAGCGGCCGATACCTTTAGGGCAGCTGCAATAGACCAGCTTCAAGTATGGGCAGATCGGGTAGACGTGCCTATAGTAAAACAAAGTATGGGGAGTGATCCGGCCTCAGTGGCCTTTGATACCCTCAGTTCGGCCCTGAAGCAGAATGCTGATGTGGTAATTATCGACACTGCCGGAAGACTGCACAATAAGGTTAATTTGATGAACGAATTGACCAAGGTTAAGCGGGTTATGCAAAAGGTGGTAGAGGGTACTCCGGATGAAGTTCTCCTGGTTTTGGATGGTTCTACAGGCCAGAATGCCTTTGAGCAGGCAAAACAGTTTACCAAAGCTACAGAAGTAACCTCCTTGGCAGTTACAAAATTGGATGGCACTGCTAAAGGTGGTGTTGTTATTGGTATTTCAGATCAATTCCAGATTCCTGTAAAGTATATAGGTGTAGGGGAAGGAATGGACGATTTGCAAGTCTTTAATAAGATTGAATTTGTGGATTCATTTTTTAGTGGAAAAGAATGAAGATAATCCGTCGATTATTTAAAGCTGTATTTTTTTTACTGCTCCTATTGCTTATTGTTTATTTTTTGGGCCCCAAAGTAGATAAGCCCCTTTTGACCATGGAGCTTCCGGCTATGGAAACCGATTTGAATAAACTTCAAAATAGTATTTCCGAAAAGGAAAGGTCAAATATCAAAATCAAGGCCAATAACGAATCTCAAATTCTTTGGTACGATTCTATCCCTCGCATAACCGAATATTCTATTCTTTATCTTCACGGTTGGTCCGCCAGTCATGAGGAAGGTGCACCACTGCACAGGGAACTGGGGCAAAGATATGGTGCCAATGTGTACTTGCCCCGTCTGAAAGGTCACGGTTTACAGGAAGAACAGCCAATGCTCCAATTAACCGCAACCGACTATTTTGAATCGGCCAAAGAAGCTTTGGCAATAGCAAAACAGATTGGAAAAAAGGTTATTGTAATGGGTACTTCCACAGGAGGTACCTTAGCTCTTTATTTGGCCCAAGGCGATGAGGATATTGCAGGCCTACTTTTGTATTCCCCTAATGTAAAAATCTACGACCCCACTGCAGTAATATTGTCGGGTCCATGGGGATTGGAGATTGCCAAGACCATTATGGATAGCGATTTTTACGAATCTGAAGCGGATTCCTTAAAACAAAGTTATTGGACTACAAAATATAGGGTAGAGGCATTGACGCAGCTGCAGGCCTTGTTGGATGTAACAATGAAACCGGAAGTCTTTCAGCAAATAGAGCAACCCACCTTTTTAGGATATTACTATAAAAATAAGGAAGAACAGGATAAGGTGGTCTCGGTTCCTGCCCTGTTGGAAATGTTCGATCAACTGGGTGTAAAGAGCAACTTAAAACGTAAAGTTGCATTTCCTGAAGTAGGCAACCATGTAATGACCTCCTATATTACTTCAAAGGATTTGGAATCTGTTAAAAAGGAAACCATAGGGTTCTTGGAAGAAGTGGTTCATCTTCGACCTGTGAATTAGTGATTTTTGATACCTTGGGATTTTAGTTGATTAAGTCATTTATTTTTTCCCACAAATCGTTGTCAAAGCTAGTTGGTCCCAATTCATCTTCATTTGCGGAATCGCCCATGCGTATAATTACCAATCCTTTACTTGGTACCACATATAGTTTTTGGTCAAATGCACCGAGTCCGGCTATTAGGTCGTCCGGGGCATTGGGTATTAGTTTGCCGGGGAACAGTTCTTCGGAACCAGGTATTCTAAAACTACTTTTTCCATTTAGCCACCAGAGATAACCGTAGGACTTGTTTAGTTCTTGGGAAGTCGTCGTCATGTCGGTAAAATAGCTGGGGTCGTTCAGAATAGGGGTCTCGTCCCATATGCCTTTGTTGAGGTTCAACAGTCCAAACCGGGCCATACTTCGGGCATTGCTAAAATAAAGATTAAGATACCCTGTTTTTATCCAAGATCCCTGCATCCCAATTTTGTCACGTATCTTTTCATTAAAGTATTCTTTATATTCTTTACCAACGGCACCGCTTATAATATTGTCCAATAAGGTATAGGCCGCATTATGATAGTACCAAAAGCTATTGGGCTCGTCTTTATATATCAAACATTCCACATCGGTGCAAAAACTATTTTCACCAGTGAAATCCAGGCCCGTTGTCATGGTAAGATGATTTCTTACGGTAATCTGAGCTTCTTGTTCCGGGCTAAGGGAGGACCAAGCTGTTCCCATATAGTCGGACGAGGAATTGTCTATGGATAGAAATCCTTCCTTTTGGGCAATTCCTACGGTAAAGGCGGTCAAAGTTTTGGCAGCCGAGTTCCAAGAATGATTTTTTGTGGCGTTGAAACTGCCAAAATATTTTTCCAAAACAATTTTTCCATTCTTTAAAAGGATAAAAGCCTCCGTTTTATTTGTTTCCAGAAAGTCATAAAGTGGTTGCTCGGCACTTGAGTTCCACTCTAGCTCCTCAATAGACATAGTTTTCCATTCTTCTGAATTCAATGGTGGAAAATACAGGGTTTCCTCAGGTGGAATTGGTACTTGATCATCATTCCCTTTGGAGCATCCCATTATACAACAAAAAAGGAATAAACCAGAAATAAGAAATTGGGTTTTCATAGGGCTTTATGAATTAGAGTTCAATTGGTTATAAAGGTTTAACGTTAAAAAAATAAAAAAAGATATATTGGGACTACAATCTTTTTTCAAGTTGTACTTTTGCACTTTATTTGAAAATATGCGAACTAAATCACTTAAGAAGAATAGGATCAATGTAGTAACCTTGGGTTGTTCCAAGAATGTTTACGATTCGGAGGTTTTGATGGGTCAGTTAAGGGCCAACAACAAGGAAGTCGTGCATGAGGAGGAAGGGAATGTTGTAGTGATAAATACTTGCGGTTTTATCGCCAATGCCAAGGAAGAGAGTGTCAATACCATTTTGGAATACGTTCAGAAAAAGGAGGCAGGGGATGTGGACAAGGTATTTGTTACAGGTTGCTTAAGTGAGAGATATAAGCCAGACCTACAGAAAGAGATCCCCAATGTGGATGAGTATTTCGGTACCAGTGAATTGCCTAATTTATTAAAGGCCCTAGGTGCCGATTATAAGCACGAACTTATTGGGGAGCGGTTAACAACCACTCCAAAAAATTACGCGTATCTAAAAATTGCTGAGGGTTGTGATAGACCTTGTTCTTTTTGTGCCATACCTATCATGCGCGGTAAACATAAGAGTACTCCTATAGAGGATTTGGTGACCGAAGCCAATAAATTGGCAGCCAAAGGCGTCAAAGAATTGATCCTTATAGCCCAAGATCTTACCTATTATGGATTGGATCTTTATAAGAAAAGGAATTTGGCAGAGTTGCTGAACGAATTGGTGAAGGTAGACGGCATTGAATGGATACGATTGCATTATGCTTTCCCCACCGGATTTCCGATGGATGTCCTGGAAGTGATGAAACGTGAGCCTAAAGTGTGTAATTACTTGGATATTCCCTTGCAGCACATTTCGGATGCCATTCTAAAAAGCATGCGGAGGGGAACAACCCAGGCCAAAACAACAAAACTGTTGCAGGACTTTAGGGCTGCGGTCCCCGAAATGACCATTAGGACCACATTGATTGTTGGATATCCCGGGGAGACGGAGGAAGATTTTCAAACATTGAAAAGTTGGGTGGAGGATATGCGTTTTGAAAGATTGGGATGTTTTACCTATAGTCATGAAGAAAATACGCACGCCTATAATTTGGTAGACGATGTTCCCGAGGAGGTAAAGCAGCAAAGGGCTTCGGAGATCATGGAACTTCAGTCACAGATTTCCTGGGAATTGAACCAAGAAAAAGTGGGTAAAACTTTGCGCTGTATTATAGATCGTAAGGAAGGTAAGTATTTTGTAGGTCGATCAGAGTTCGATTCTCCCGATGTGGATAATGAAGTCTTGGTGGATGCAGCAAAGCATTATCTAAAAGTAGGGGAATTTGTTGATCTTCATATTTTTGAAGCTGCGGATTTTGATCTTTATGGGGAGCCTATTCAAGGTTAATCTATTAAATTTTAGTTTCAATTCATGTCAAAGGCCAGTGGGTAATAGATCTTTGGCCCATATGGAAACTAGTGGGGTATATTATTGAAATTAGAATTGTCGGTTCTTACCGGGAAGTGGGATATACTTCACTTTTTTTTATATTTTAGTCGAATAACAGACCAAAATATGAATCGCAGATCCTTTATTGCAGGTGCAGCCACAGCTAGTGTTGCAACAATCTCATTGGCCAACACCTTGCCGATGGAAAATCCAAAGAAAGAAAAAAGATATCAAGACGGACAAAGTCCTTGGCCAATCTGTTTGGATACGGCGACCATAAGGCCTGCAAAGGGCTTGGAAAAAAAGGTAGAGATTGCCATAGAGGCAGGTTATGATGCCATTGAGCCTTGGGACAGCGATTTGGCAGAATACGAGAAAAGCGGTGGCGATCTGAAGAAATTAGGTGCTAAAATAAAGGAAGCCGGATTGTTTGTGCCAAGTATGATAGGGCTATGGGGTTGCATTCCCAGAAATGAGGAAGAATTTCAAAATTCCTTGCCAGCCACCAAAAATAGAATGAGGATGGCATCGGAAATAGGTTGTACCTATGTACAGGCCATACCCAATCAAGTTGGGGAAAATTACGATGTGGCCTTTGTTGCTTCATGCTACCGAAGATTATTGGAAATTGGTATTAAAGAGTATAATGTAATTCCTGCACTGGTGTTTGTCAAGATGTTCCCGCTCAAGACTATGGGCCAGGCAACAGCTGTGGCCTTGGATGCCAATCACCCTAAAG